>DDLW01000218.1 GCA_002340345.1 Alphaproteobacteria bacterium UBA2562
TGTCGACTGGATGTTTCCATCCAGCCACACTTTGCTCTCTAGCAAAGGCTCTCATTTTTTCATAAGAACATGTAGGGGTGTTAAATTCTACGATTCAGAATGATTGAAAACGCATGTAAGGGCATATGGAAAAACTGAAAGCCGTAGACCAATGTCTAAGAGTGTGAAGAATAAGAAAATAATTATAGCATTGTGAGGAAAAAATTGCCCTTCAACCAGGAAAAAAAATCCCATGTAAGGTAAAAATTATCTGACTTTATAGAGTTAAAGCCTTTCGCTTGATAACTTGAAGCAGGTGAAATGCTCTATATCTTTGTTTTCACCGCAGAACACATGGTTAAAGGAGCTCCCTCTCTAACTGGCTTTGCTCTTAAGATATATGCTGGCTTGTAAGCTTTAGCCAAAAGAAGCCTTGGTTTTACAGAATGAGGGACAGAACGAACATACTGAAAAGAAAATCATAATAAATTTTTTGCGGAGCTAAGCCGCGAGAAGCTTGAAAAAAACATCAATTTTTGTGATACTTCACGAAATGTTTTTGTCGGTTCATATTTTACATGTCGTCATTCGAGGAATATCATTTTTAGCAAGATGTTGGCATGATATTTGCTCTTCGATCTTGTGGCTGTTTCTCGGCGATTTTCAAGCAGAGGACCATAAATTAGAAGTCTGTTAAAGAATCAGGAGTGCCTAAAAGAGTTTTTTGTCAAGAGGAAAATTGACTCATCGATTTAGAAGCGCCCTCTGGTTTTTTTGGAGTGTTATTAACGCCGTTTTAAGACGGTTCTATTAGTTTCGCCATTTGTAAGGCGCGCGCTGGCAGGAAGCATTGGCGCGATGTCCATGTAGGAGGTTATCCGATGACTTTAAGTATCATTTCGAACTTTGCGGCGAATTCCGCGCTGCGTAATTTGCAAGTCAACAGCGGGGAAGCGACAAAGTCTGTTTCGAAGCTGTCTTCTGGTCAGCGTGTGACCAATGCTGCTGATGACGCCGCGTCTTTGGCCATTGGCTCTCGTTTGAACACAGAAAAAGTGTCTTTGGGCATGGCAGTTCAAAATGCAGGTCAAGCGACCTCTGTCATGCAAATTGCTGATGGCACCTTGTCCCGTGTGCAGGACATTTTAACACGCATGAAGGCTTTGTCAGTGCAGTCTGGGTCCCAGAACCTGTCTGACACAGAACGTGCAATGTTGGACACAGAATATCAGAATCACCTGCAAGAGATTGATCGTCTCTTATTGGATACAAAGTTCAATGGTAAAGAACTCTTGAACAATGATTATGCGGCTTCTGATATTTCTGTTGTGATTGACGGTTCAACAGTGAATGGCGAAAATATGTCAGTCACAAATGCTGTTGGCCCGATCGTTCCTGCAACTTACCAAATCGAAGGCACCCAGCCATATCAAATACAGAATCTGTCGGTTCGTGGCTGGGATAACCGGGCGATCACCGATGGCGGTGATGGTGCCCTATCCATGCAGATCCAAATGGGGGATCCGGCCGCTGCAGCGAGCATCGGAACGGCCCCAAGCATGGATAACAAAGGCATTATCGATGCGGATGGTGACGGTGTTCCTGACTATGATGTGACCTTCAGCTTATCCTTTACGGATGAAGGTGGTAATACCTCCATTAAAAAAGTCACTTTGGATAAGACACTTTTCTATAGTTCCAATCCAGGTGGTGCGAATGGGGCATGGCTGACCAGCACAGGGGTGACTTTAAGCTTCCGTGATGGTGAGTTCACTCAAAAAGCCGCGAATTTGGACGAATGGACAGAAGACAATTTTGACGTCATCGTCTCCATGGATGCAAATTTTGTTATCGGCGGGGCCGGGACTAATACAACGGGCCTAACAGCTGTGGGAACAGGGGGGGTCGCCTCGAACGTATCTGCTGCCACAGTGACAAGCGCTGGGGTGCTTGGGGCGGCTATGGTCCTGGGGTCTGCTTCTGAAGGTGTCCATGGTGGCTTCCAAGATTGGACCTTCAAAGTTGGCACAGGGGTGTTGACTGACGAAGACAATATCGAAATGCGCATGGGGGCTGCCTCTGCCGAGATCTTTGGTTTGACAAATTCTCGGATTGATACGGCGTCTATGGCGGATGCGGCGAACTTGGCCATTTCCCAGGCCTTGGATGCTTTGGTTGCCATGCGTGCGGACATGGGCGGCACCATGAACCGCCTTGAGCAATCGACCAAAAATATCCAAGTCAGCATGGAAAATGTCGAGGCCGCACGCTCTCGTATGCTGGATCTGGATGTGGCGATGGAAATCACCAACTTCACCAGCAAGCAGATCCTGATGCAATCTGGTGTGTCGACACTGGCGCAAGCCAACCAGTTGCCACAAAACCTACTGCGTCTGTTCGCCTAATTTAGCAACATCAAGATTGTTCTTCTCTTTTGCGAAGATCAAATCAAAGTTGCTTAGAATTAGCAAAGAACGGGGTTCCGAAAGGAGCCCCGTTTTTTATGGAGTAGGAAAAAAAGACCTAATACCCGGAAAAAAAATCCTAGCAATAAAAAACAGCGATAAACGCGACAAGGACATATGATATTCTTGAAGGGACAGATGAGGGAGCCCCTTTATATAATATGGCAAAAAATAAAGACTGAATTTATCCTGTTGATCCGTTATATTGTAAAGCTCTGAATATATAGTATTATTTCCAATGTTGTTTAAAAGCGTAATGCTGTAAATTATTGAAAAAAAACAAAACTAACACTTTATTTTTAATGTGCAGAACCGCTTGAAAAATTGGCTATTTTTTGACATACTGCAAATGCAGTTTGAAATGCACTTACTTTGGCAAAGATCCATAGATCATATTGGTACATAATTTGCGTTTATTTGTGCACTGTAAGTACACATGAATGTTTCGTAGAAAATATGTTCTAAGAATCAAGAGCGCCAAAATTTATTTTTTGTCAAGAATAAATTTTGGCTTTAGGCAGAAGCGCATTTGGTTTTTTGAATATTTTTAACATCGTTTTAAGCTAGTTTTATTAGTTTCGCCATTTGTAAGGCGCGCGCTGGCAGGAAGCATTGGCGCGATGTCCATGTAGGAGGGTATCCGATGACTTTAAGTATCATTTCAAATTTTGCGGCCAACTCCGCACTGCGTAATTTGCAAGTCAACAGCGGGGAAGCGACAAAGTCTGTTTCGAAGCTGTCTTCTGGTCAACGTGTGACCAATGCTGCTGATGACGCCGCGTCTTTGGCTATTGGATCGCGTCTGAACACAGAAAAAGTGTCTTTGGGCATGGCGGTTCAAAATGCGGGCCAGGCGACCTCTGTGATGCAAATTGCCGATGGCACCTTGTCCCGTGTGCAGGACATTTTGACACGCATGAAAGCTTTGTCTGTGCAGTCTGGGTCCCAGAACCTGTCTGACACAGAACGTGCGATGTTAGACACAGAATATCAGAATCACTTACAAGAGATTGATCGTCTTTTGCTGGATACAAAGTTCAACAGCAAAGAACTCTTGAACAATGACTATGCGCTGTCTGATCTGTCTCTTCAGGTCCATGATACTGTGGTCAATGGTGAGAATGCGACAACCGCAGGGACCGTCGCTGCGCCTGTTGTCCAGTCTTACCAAATTGAAGGCACTCAGTCTTACCAATTCCAAAATCTTTCTGTCCGTGGTTGGGATAACCGGGCGATTACGGAAGGTGGCAATGGTCAAGTCTCCATGCAGATCCAAATGGGGGATCCGGCCGCTGCAGCGAGCATCGGAACGGCCCCAAGCATGGATAATAAAGGTATTATCGATGCAGATGGTGACGGCGTTCCTGACTATGATGTGACCTTCAGCTTATCCTTTACAGATGAAGGCAATAACACTTCAATCAAGAAAGTCACTTTGGATAGGACACTTTTCTATAGCTCCAATCCAGGCGGTACCAACGCGGCATGGCTGACCAGCACAGGGGTGACTTTAAGCTTCCGGGATGGTGAATTCTCTCAAAAAGCCGCGAATTTGGACGAATGGACCGAAGATAATTTTGATGTCATCGTTTCTATGGATGCCAATTTTGTCATTGGCTTCAATGCAAACGCGACAGGTCTGGCTTCCATTGGTAACGGCGGTGTTGCAACAGATGTTGCTGCGGCAACAGCCATGGGGGGAAGTGTTGGGCTCCTCGGGGCGCCGATGACTTTGGGCTCTGCTTCTGAAGGTGTTCATGGTGGCTTCCAAGATTGGACCTTCAAAGTTGGCACAGGGGTGTTGACCGACGAAGACAATATTGAAATGCGCATGGGGGCTGCCTCTGCCGAGATCTTTGGTTTGACACATTCTCGGATTGATACGGCGTCTATGGCGGATGCGGCCAACTTGGCTATTTCTCAGGCCTTGGACGCGTTGGTTGCCATGCGTGCGGATATGGGTGGCACCATGAACCGCCTTGAGCAATCGACCAAAAATATCCAAGTCAGCATGGAAAATGTCGAAGCCGCGCGCTCTCGTATGCTGGATCTGGATGTGGCGATGGAAATCACCAACTTCACCAGCAAGCAGATTCTGATGCAATCTGGTGTTTCGACCCTGGCGCAAGCCAATCAGCTGCCGCAAAACTTGCTGCGTCTGTTCGCGTAAAGAATATCTTTCTCTTCTGGAGAGGCGAGAGCAAAGCTGGTTAAAGTGGATTTACTTTAAACATGCATTTTGCGATCAAAATAAAGATAGAGACCGTTTTTCAAATCTAGTGAAATGCAAAACGTTCTATTTTATAAAGAGCGGGGTTCCGAAAGGAGCCCCGTTTCTTTTTGCTCCCTTTTATGTTTGGAGTTTTCTATGATTTATGATCATCACAAGTGGTCGATCTTATTGGCTTTTTTCTTAGCGCTTTCTGCCTGTGATGATGCTGAGGAGTCCCAGGCCGAAGATAGGCAAAAATTGCCGACGTCTGCGACTATGGTGACTCAAGCCTTTGAACCGCATCCGGCTTGGCGTTCTATGGCGGATGTGGCTGTTGTTGAGTCGCCTGAAAAGACGATGGTGATTGGCCAAGCGGCGAAGCAAGATTTTGTCAACGGCGTTGCTCGGGTTGGTACCGATCATTTTGTTGTTTATGGGCAATCTGGTGCTGATGGCTGGTTGACCACCATGATGCCGACTCCAAAAGTGGTGACCATGCAGCAGGTTGCCTCTGCCTATGAAGGAGGACGTGCTTCTATTTTTAAAGTGGAAGAGAGTCTTTCAAATCCCAAAAATGCTTCTGATAACTCTTATATTATGGCTGGAAGTTCTTGGTCATCGACAAAGCCAGCAAGGGGCTTTTTGGCAGCACGGTCCTTTGATGATAAGAAACTTTGGCGCACTGAGTTTCAGGCAGAGGGCTTTTTCCTCGAAATAACAGGGTTGGCGCTATTGCCGGATGGTGGTGTGCTGATTCATGAAATCGATTTCCGAGAAGAAGGGGGACCTATCCAGCCGCACGGTGCGTTTCGCCGGTTCGATTCACAAGGTCAGCAAATATGGGTGCGGCCAGATGCCGTCGGCGGCCAAGAAAAAGACCCGGCGTTATCAATAGATATTCTGGGGATGACATCTTTGGCGAAGGGTGGTGCTGTTTTATTGGGAAAACAAGGGGAGAGAACAGCAGACATGCCGCGCTATAAGCTCTTTGGCTATGATGACCAGGCAAAGCCGATATGGCAAAAGGCGCTTTCTTTAGAGCCGACGATTGCAGAACAGGAAAGTCATCTTGATCTTCTTGCGCCAACAGATGCCGGGGGGCTGATTGTGGCGGGCTATGGGCTCTACCCTTCTCCGGAGGGGGGGAAATTAGCCGATGCTTGGGTCATGTCCCTCGATGCCCAAGGGCAGACGCAATGGCAGTTTCTCTCAGGCGATGCTTTAGAGCATGATCTTGTCACGAGTTTAAAGCCGTTTGCGGATGGTTCGGTTCTGGTTGCTGGGCGCAGTGAGGGCGGTAAGAATGCGGGTGGTTATCTTTGGCTGTGGAAATTAGACTCAATGGGGCAGCCACACTGGAAACGTCGCTTTTCGCGATCGCCGATGTTCAGCCATATTGATGGCATCGAGGTCATGGCCGATGGCCAAATTCTTTTGGTTGGGAGTGCCTTGACAGGCACTCAGAATGCGGATGCAACACTGGTCATTCTGCAGCCTTGAGAGTGGAGCCCTTTCGATAAAGCTTTGTTGAGAGACTTTTTCTCGAAAAAGTCACCTGCTTTCGCGTAAGCGAAAAAAAGAGACATCCTTTGGCGCTGGAGGCTTAATTTTACCGAAGAAAAGACTTCAGCGTCACAGGCAGTCTCTTAGACCCCCACTGTCCAGGCTCTGCCTCAAAATGCCCAGGAAACGGCGTTTGACAGTTCGGGCAAGCGCCGTCGGCAGTGAGATGCCAACGCGTCAGCGTATAGCGGCTGCGGCCAATGAGCTTTTCCCCACAATGACTACAATAACTACTGGCGCGTCCTGGATCTTCGACATTGCCGATATAGACATGTCTGAGCCCTGTTTTTTTGGCGATTTGACGCGCTTTGATGAGGGTTGTGATTGGCGTTGGTCCGCGATCTTTCATGCGATAATCCGGATGAAACGCAGAAAAATGCAGCGGCACATCAGGGCCAAGGGCTTCGAGAATCCATTGTGTGAGGGCTGTGAGCTCTTCTTGGCTATCATTTGCGCCGGGGATGAGGAGATCGGTGATCTCAAGCCAACATTGTGTTTCTGTTTTTATATAAATCAAGGTGTCAAGCACGGCGGCTAAGCTTGATTTGGTCAATTGACGGTAAAAATCTTCTGTAAAGGCTTTTAAATCAACATTGGCGGCATCCATATAGCGGAAGAATTCTTGCCTGGGCTCTGGGGAGATATATCCAGCGGTGACGGCGACTGTTCGCAGACCTCTTTTGCGGCATTCTTTGGCAATATCAATGGCATATTCAAGAAAAATAACGGGATCATTATAAGTAAAAGCCACCGCACGGCAGCCGAGTTCTTGGGCTGCTTTTGCGACGAGGGCAGGGTCGGCTTGATCTGCGAGCGTGTCCATATGTCTTGACTTTGAGATCGACCAGTTCTGGCAAAAAGAACATTGTAAATTACAGCCCGCTGTTCCAAAGGACAAAATAGAACTGCCTGGAAGGAAATGATTGAGAGGCTTTTTCTCTATAGGGTCTACGCAGAATCCAGAAGATCTTCCGTAGGTTGTTAAGACGATTTGTTGATCTCGATTGGCGCGGACAAAACACATCCCCCTTTGCCCTTCTTGCAAACGACATTGACGCGGGCAGAGATCGCATTGAACGCGCTGGTCATCTAAGACATGCCAATAGCGCGTTGGAACCGTGAAAGCCTCTTCTTCCAAGAGACTCCCTCCAGCGGCATCGGCATCGGAAGTGGTGTCTAAAGCAGAAGATAATGATATATTTTGTATGGCCATATCTCCAGATCCTCTAAAGTGGCACTATCCTAAAAGGGTGATAGGAGACAAATTTTGCTGGATATGTTAGAATCACTTATGAGCAAGTTGGGTTAAGGGTGACTCTCGTGCATTATTTTTGCCACAAGACGCAGCGCTGAGGAGAATGCACCTGATCGTGCTTTGCTCTCGTCTCTTATTCACATCATATTCGGTGCGTAAGGATATCCTATGTCTGCTTTTAACACTATTCTTCCAGCATCCGTTGCAGGGCGGTTCTATCCAGCAGATCCAGAGATCTTGCGTAAAGATGTGGAGACCTATCTCAGCCAAGCGCAAAAGCCCCAAGACATGGCAGTCAAAGCTCTGATTGTGCCGCATGCAGGCTATATCTATTCGGGGCCTATCGCCGCGTCTGCCTATAAACTTTTGGAAGGGCGGGACATTGCGCGTGTTGTTCTGCTTGGCCCATCACATCATATCGCTTTTCGAGGTGTTGCTGTGCCGAAAGCGGCTGCGATGAGAACACCCCTCGGTGATCTCTCGATAGACCAAGACGCTTTGGCCCTTTTGACACAAGAGCCCGATGTTGACTTTTTAACCGAAGCCTTTCGCCCAGAACATAGTCTGGATGTCCAGCTGCCCTTTTTGCATTATCTTGGCAAAGATTGTCTGCGCTTAATTCCGATGCTTGTGGGGGATGTTTCACCAGAGCGGTTGGATGAAATTTTAGAAAAAGTTTGGGGGGGGCCGGAAACGCTGATTCTTGTCTCGTCGGATCTTTCGCATTTCCACCCTTATGACCAAGCAGAACAGAGCGATAAAAGCAGTAGCCAAGCGATCGAAACGTTAAATCCTCACTTTTTACAAGGAGAGCAGGCTTGTGGCTGTCGCCCTGTGAATGGCCTTTTGGCACGGGCACGCCGTTTGGATATGCGGGCCACAACTTTGGATCGGCGGAATTCTGGAGATACGGCTGGGACCAAAGATAAAGTCGTTGGCTATGGAGCTTATGCTTTCGAATATGGCCGGGATGCGCATTTGCCTGATTTTGAACGCCAAATGCTCCGGGATGCGGCGGTGACAAGTATTCGCCATGGCATTGTTCACGGTAGGGTTCCTAATGTGGATTTGCAGAGTTTTCCAGCACGGTTGAAAGCTTTAAGGGCGACTTTTGTGACGATTACGCTGGCGGGTCAGCTTCGGGGGTGTATTGGTAGCGTTGAGCCCCATCAGCCTTTGATTGTCGATGTGGTGCAAAGCGCTTTTAAAGCGGCGTTTTCGGATCCGCGTTTTTCGCCTTTACAGGAAAAAGATCTCAGTGAAATCGCAGTGAAAACTTCGATTCTCGGTGCTTTTCGGCCGCTTCCTGCGCGCAGCCCGCAGCATATATTGGAGGGGTTAGAGCCAGACAAAGATGGTCTCATGATTTTGGGAGCTGGGAAAAGAGCCCTCTTTTTACCAGATGTTTGGCAGTCTATCCCTGATCAGCAGCAGTTTTTGGCTGCTTTGATGCAAAAAGCAGGCTTGAACCCTCAAACCTGGCCAAAAGATATGCAAGGGTTTAAGTTTACAACCGAAAGCTTTTAAAGGCCGCTATGTCTTTCATCTTGCCGCAAGACGGACTATTGTCCTTTGCTCTTAGAGTATTGCAAGAGTCGCCAAAGGCCAGCGAGATAAACCAAAAGAGAAATTTGTAAAAGTACACCGGCGGGTAAGGTGTGTCGTGGAATTTCTGCGCCATCTGCAAAATACAGTAAAAGACCATAGCCGAAACTACTGGCAGCAAGGCAAAAAGGAAGCCAGAGAATACCAATTTTAAGGCGATGATGGAGAGCGTGGCCAAGAACAATGGCGATCCAAAGAAGTAAAAGACCTGGTGGCATATCTGTAAGAGGATCTAAGGCCTGGAGGGGGGCTGATAATCAGGCTTGTCTGGGGAGAGGTGATGTGTTCGATAGAACGCCATAGGCGGCCCAAGCCGGTTTAGTTCTAAAGCTTCTGACTGTTGGAGATAGATAACATCAAAAGCTTTCCAAAGCGGTGTGAAAAAAATTTTAGGATGTGTAAAAAGGGTCATCCAATAGGTTTTAATCCCATGCTCATCAACCCATTGCCGCCAAGCACTATTTTCGGGATGTTGATAAATAGGAAAAATTTTATCAAAACCCCATTTCCCAGCACAAGAGATGGGCGCAAGCGGTTCAGCCATGCCGGCGTCACGGAAAGCCTCCAAAAAGGCCGGGTCTGTGCTCACACGCATGCAATAAGAATGGAGAAAGGGCCCTTGCCACTCATTTTCTCCAACAGACAAGGGGGTGGGGAGAATCGTCAAGAGGCTGAAACATAGGGGGGCGATGCAGCGCATAACAGGGGCATGGTAGAAAAAACGCCCTGTCGTTATCGCTGTCAAGGGAAGGGCAACGACAAAGAGACTAGGATGACTAAACACCCAACATGTTACGGCAAAACAAAAACAACAAAACCAAACTCCTGAAAAAAATCTTTGCGATGATTTTTCTTTTGGCCAGGGCTGTGCCCACACTTTGAAGGAGAAAGCCAAGGCTAAAATACCGAAAAAGATCGTTGGGGCTTCGGATAAAATCATATGCGTCCATTGATTGACACGGGCGCTTAAAGCAATAAAACCGATAAGGCTCACAACAGAAAAAGAAAGCCAAGGGATTCGGAGCCATAAGGTGAGTATGACCATCAAGCTGACCCAACTGATATAGCTGAGACAGACCAGGCAAAAGGCAAGGCTTTGCGCATCATCGCCAAGAAGCCGGTTGAGATTTGGTAAAAAACTATATCCATCCCAACGATATCCAGTCTCTAAATAGCGATGTGAGTCTGGAAAAATATAGAAATTATCGTTAATAATAAAGCCGTAATATAAATAAAGAGCAGAAAAAATAATGATCGGGCATGATTGTAATAAAATGCTCCTGTTTTTATAAAGAATCACGGTTTTTGACCTTGTGTGGTGGCCTCTGGCTTCAGGAGGTAGCGAAGATGAATATGGCGGTTTTGCTCTGAAGATAAAATCTTGGCAAATAATATTTTTTGATGGTGGCATATGCGATCTTCTTGTGGGACAGCGGCTGTTTGGGTTGTGGCATCCTGGATGTAAAGCTGCAGCTGCTCTAAGGCATCTCGATAAGAGACGGGGGAAGGCCGCCTAAAATCGGTTTTCGAAGACGCCTCAATAAGGGGGTAAAGGCTGTCGAGCAAAGCCATTTCCAAAGATAAGAAATGTGAATCGGATTTTGTTATTTTAGAATGCCATTCTTCACACGTCATCACAGGGGAAGTGATCAGAGAGTCTAGAAGATCATGATAGGTTTTCGCATAGCGGGTTAGCTGTTGATCTGAAGCCGCCTCTAAACCTTTTAAAGTATGATGTTGTGAATGCTCCAAAGATGCTGCTTGGAAAAAATGTTTTGCTGCCGGAAGATCTTTTGAGGCCGCGATTGCGAGGCTTGCTGTGATATTTTTTTGGTATTCTATGGGGGTATGGTCTCTAAGATATTGGAGAAAACTATGCTTTTCTGTCCTGCGCTCAAGATCTTGTAGGAGAATCATGTGATTAAAATGAGGCTCGACCCAAAGAGCAACAGCAGAAAAAATTGGGTAAAAGAGGATAAGAACAAAAGCAAAATACTGCCCTGCGTGATTGCGCTTAAAAAGCCAATATAAGAATAAAACGAAGACAATAAGAACACCGCAGAGACTATCAAACGCACTCAGGCCTTGGCTGTTCTCTAAGGGCATGGACGGTGTACCTGAAAATGCGACAGTCTCCCGCGATCATGATGGGCCGCGGGAGACTGTGGATTTTGGTCTTTGCTGCAAAAGAAAAGGGATCAGAAGGATGAACGTGATCGCGCTTTTCTTATGCTTATTTCTTTGGTGCTGGGGCCAATTGTTGGAAAGCACGGGCCCAATCTTCGATGTGATAGGATTTAATGATTTTACCATCTTTGGGATGGTGGATGTCAATGGTCATGATTTTGAAGCTTTTCCCATCAATGGGCCGCCCCCGGAAAGTCTCACCGACAGGGGTGCCAGAGGCTTCACTGCGCACGATGATTTCATTTTTTGTTGTGACGGAAACAGATTTGATCTCCCAGTTTAGATCTGGAATCATCTTTGCCAAAGGACCACCGATAAAAGAGATGGTTTTGTCGCGCCCTTTCGACCCCGTTTCACTATAGAAAGACTGCCATTCGGGGTGAAAAACCTGTTTTGCCTCATCCATGGACGCTTTTCGGCTCAGGAGGTCATAAAAGGGCTGGACGATTTTTCGGGCTTGCTCTTCCGAAAGGAGCGTTTCTGCTGCGCTGGGAGAGATCATCGCACCTAAAAGAAAAAGAGATAAAAAGGCTGTTTTGAAAATTTTTTGCATTGTGTCAATCCTCAGTGGGAAGGTTTGCATAAGAACAAATGCTTTGGCTGTCGGAGGGAAAACCTTTTTCGAAAGAGCCCTTTAAGGACGGTGTGTTACTGTGAGATTGCGGAAATAAGCTTCTGTATGGGGTTCGGTGAAAAGACCGATAAGACCGCGTTGGTCCGCGCCATGTTTGAGATCTGTGACAATCAGGCTTGGCTCAGATGCATGGTTTAAGGTGAGCTTGACGGTTTGCCCCTCGACATCAAGGCGCATATGGGTCCATTCGCCTGGTTTTATCGGCGCGTAGCTTTCATAGGCAGAAGGGGCCGTTTCGCGCAGCTTATGCCACGGATAATCAGGGTAAGAGAAGTATTGCACCGTATGGTTGCGCCGGCTTTGATCTTCTTCAATCGCGTTTAAGGGGCGCAGATAAACACCTTCAAAGGTTTTAGCGTCCGGGCTGGCCCGGAAAACGAGCCCAACAAAACCTCTCGCCCATTTTGGTGCTTTTTCGCTTGGGCGACCGGCGACTTCGATTTCGATGGTGCCATTGTGGAAGTCAAAGCCATCGAGGGCGAGAAAAGCGCAATTATCGCAGCCTCCTTCCTCGCGTGTTTTGTGGTCCTTTGCGACTTTGACGAGGAGGCCATCATAGCCTTGATACCGCGTGACAGAGGCGGTCACATCATGGGGCGTGGTCCCCTCTGTTGTTGTCAGGGAGCGACTGTCTGTCATATCGGCCTGGGCGGTTGCGATACAAAAATTTGCAATTAAAGTCGCTGTAAGAAGAGTGCGTTTCATGCGGAAGCCTCTCTGTCATGACGCGGGAAATGTTTTATGCGGTATGACAATAGAGCTATCACGTGACTATTATCGGAAAAATAGGAAACTATAGATAATCTATATGGAAAATTTCGATATTAATGCCCTTGATATAAAAACTTTGCGTCTTCTCATCGCCATTGCCGATTCAGGATCGGTCTCTCTGGCGGCAGAACGTCGTGGCATGACGCAATCAACAGCCAGCTATGGTCTGGAAAAATTGCGCCAAGCTTTTGGTGATCCCTTGTTTATCAGATCAGGGCGGGGGGTGATTGCGACAGAAGGGGGAGAGAAAGTCGTTGCCGCTTGCCGCGAAAGTCTGACGCAATTGGACGCCCTGGGGGCGCTGCGGCAGTTTGATCCTGGATCGGCGAAAAGAGATTTTGTTTTTGCCGCAACAGGCTATGAGCTTGAGACGCTTTTGGTGCCTTTGCGTCAAGTGCTTGAAAAAGAAGCCCCTATGACACGGATGATTGTCCGAGCGTTAGATCTCGGTAAATTGGTCGAAAAATTAGCGACAGAGTGGGATCTGGCCTTGATGTCAGAGCCGCCGAATGTGCCGTTTTTGAAAAAAGCCCTTTTGTTTGAAGATGACTATGTGACGTTTTATGACCCTGAGGTGAGGGAGGCGCCAAAGACTTTAGAAGCTTTTTGCGCGGCGGGCCATGCGGTTGCAACCCTTGGGGGGTCCCCGGTGAGTGAAGTGGATCGTCAACTCGAAACGCTGGGCCGTGCCCGGCATATTGCGTTGATGGTGAGCCATTTTGAAGGTTTGGCGCGTTTGATGCGCGGCACGCCTTACATCACGACTTTGGCCAAAGGAAAGGCGCAGGGGCTGATGCGAGACTTTGACTTTACCGAATGTGTGGTCTCTTTACCCAAAGTGCCGATTTATGCGGTTTGGCATGTGCGCAAGCATGCAGACCCAAGCCAGATGTGGTTGAGACAGCGGCTCAAACAAATTGCGAGAGCAAAGGGCGATGTGATCAGTCCCTCACTTTAACCAGCTGTGCTAGAGCAAAGTGCGGGCTGATGGAATCATCAGACCGCACGTCTTGCGGCGAATACAAAGACTGAGAGCATTTTGCCTGATCCCGTGATCATGCAGAATGCTCTATCCCAAAATTTCCATAAGATTGACAAGAATGCCTGCGGTTGCACCCCAGATATAATAATCTTTATAGGGAAAGGCATAGAAAACACGCTTCTGACCTGAGAATTCCATTTGGTCTTTGCGCAAATTCGCAGGATCTAAAAGAAAAGAAAGGGGAACTTCGAAGGCTTCGGCCACTTCATTGGGATTGAGGGTTAAAGATAAGGGCGGGTCTAGAAAACCAACGATAGGCGAAATTTCAAAGCCTGTGCGTGTCACATAGGTGTCAAGACGGCTGACCAAAGCAATATCATTGGGGTCAATCCCGACCTCTTCCCAAGTTTCGCGCAAAGCGGCATCTGCGGCATTGCTATCTCCTGGATCGATACGACCGCCTGGAAAGCTGATTTGGCCTGCATGGCTGGAAAGATGGGCTGTGCGGCGGGTGAAGAGGACATGGGGATCGTCTTCATAAAGAATGATGGGCACAAGAACAGCCGCAGGGCGCAAGGGACCATTCGGGAGCAGGTCGGGGTTAAGGCTATGGTCGCCACGAACATCATGGAAACGGGGTCTGAGATCGCTGCCGACCACTTCGTCTTGGGCAAGGCCATTATCCTCGCCATCTTCTGGGCTAAGTGCTTGCTTTACACTATAAGGCCCTTGGCGCGACTCGGTTATGAGGCTCGGGGCATAGCGCATAGAAGAGGCCGGCGCTTTTGCAAAGCGGTCTAAAATACTGCCTTTTGTGAGAGCAGGATGTCGGGGGGCCGACTCTTTGATGAAAGGAGGCCTTGGCGGTGTCGAAAGGCCTGGGGTGTGAAGGGGGGCTTCTAGAGAGTGAGATGGGGTCTGTGCCACGGTCCGCTTGTTCCTCCCGAAAACGATAGTGAGAGAGCCATTATACTTCCTCCTCCAGCTCTCCTAAGGGATGAAAGATCCCATGGCTCCAAACACCGAAAAACGCCTGGCCGGGAGAGTGTTGAGATGGAGAGGCCGTCTGTTCTTCACCGTAATTGACCAGATGATAAAAAACAGATCGAAGCAAGCGGGCTTCTAATTTTTCTCTCACTATAATATACGGATTCGGACCTTTATTGAAAGCATCTTGGCGCACAATCAGTCTATTTTTTGGGCCAAGCTCTATGAACGCGTCAAGATTTGTGCGGAAGCGAACAATTTGAAATTCTCGTCCTTTCCCCTTAGGGGCAGGTTGGACATCGACTTCTACGGCTGTAAAAGGGGCATCTTCAACTTGAATCCGCACTTGCTCGACGGGGGTGATGAGCCAATAATCGCCATTTTCTTTGCGATGCAAAACACTGGCAAAAAGCTTTACAAGCGCAAGGCGACCGATGGGACTGCCTTGATAATACCAAGTGCCATCGGCTTTGATACAGATATCAAGATCGCCGCAGAAGGGCAGTTGCGGGTCTTTGGCATCTTTGGGGGCTGTTTTTTCAGGATTCTCTGTTACGGTTGCCAAGACACATGGACTCCAATCACGATTCAGAGGGCTGAGAAACCCCGGTTTTTCGCTTGCATGACAGAAAGCGGTTTTTTCGAGAATAAAGTCTCTCAAAAAGCTTTGCTCTAATAATTTTCTGTGACTTACAAAGATTTTAGGTGGATTTAAGCCAGCTTCAAGCCAATATGATGGCAGTATGATTCCATCGCTATGATAGGGTGGTCAACACCCATTTGCTTTAGAGCAAAAATGTGGTCATACCAAACGGCAAAAATCAGCCCCGATCGTCGGTTGGTTTAAGCCTATTGCGGCAAAACGCCCATTGCGGCAAAACAAAGACCTACAGTTTTTTGCGAGTCATTCTGATCGTGGGAGGCTGTAAACTCTGGGAGAGTCCCTTTGTCATTATTCCCGTCAGCCATGGATAGGAACTCTAAGCCAAAAGGCCATGATATAAAGGATCTTCACCGAGAGGATCCGCATGAAAGCCAAAAGTTGCTCCAAGAGGTCGAGTCTCTTGGCACCCTCTTAAAAAATGTGCGCACGGAGATCAGCCGTCACATTTTCGGGCAAACAGAGATTATCGACCAAACCCTCACGGCCATCCTCTCCGGCGGGCATGTGTTGTTTGTTGGGGTGCCAGGACTCGGGAAGACGCGCTTGGTTGAAACCTTAGGCACGGTTTTGGGACTAGAAGAAAAAAGAGTGCAATGCACACCAGATCTCATGCCAGCCGACATTCTCGGTTCTGAAGTTCTTGAGGAAAGTGATCAAGGAAAACGTCATTTTCGGTTCCTCAAAGGGCCAGTCTTTTGCCAGCTTTTCATGGCCGATGAGATTAATCGCGCCAGCCCGCGCACACAATCCGCCTTGCTCCAGGCGATGCAAGAACATCGAGTTTCCATTGCAGGGCATTATCATGCTCTGCCCAATCCCTTTCATGTTTTGGCCACACAAAATCCTCTCGAGCAAGAGGGCACTTATCCTCTCCCAGAGGCGCAGCTCGATCGCTTTTTAATGCAAATCGAAATCGGTTATCCCGATGAACAGGCCGAACGCGACATGTTGCTTGCCACAACAGGGGCTGAGCATAGCGTGCCGCAAACAATCATGGAGGCGCAGCAATTGCGCCAAGCCCAGGATCTCGTCAGACGGGTGCCCGTGGGCGAGAGTGTTATGAAAGCCGTCCTTGATCTCGTCAGATCCGCGCGACCGAACCCAGAGGCGTCTGACTTTGTGCGGCGGCATATTGCTTGGGGGCCGGGGCCACGGGCGAGTCAGGCGCTTGTGCTTGCTGTAAGGGCACGGGCTCTGCTGCAAAATAGGCTTTCGCCAAGTGTTGATGATGTGTTGGCCCTGGCGGCCCCTGTCTTACGTCACCGCATGGCCTTAGGCTTTACCGCCCGTGCGGATGGGGTCACCCTTGACCAGGTGATTGCCGAACTCTGCGATCCTTTGACTTAAAGTAAGAGCAAAGGGCAAAAGGATGAGGTCGCTCTTTTGATCCGTTTTGCGGCAAAATAAAACCATAGAGCATGCTTGTGAGTCACAATAAAAGCAAAGGCGGCTTGGAATGGCACAGGGTTCTGATGGCGTAAAACCAAAGGCGCAACAGATGTCAAAGGCACGCAGCCAGGCCAAAGATCTGAGCCGAAAAGTAGCGCTACAGCTCCGCCAACAGGGAGAGAGCCTTGGGAATGCCCTGCCACCGCTTTTGGTCGAGGCCGATCGTGTGGCGGCGTCTGTGGCGCAAGGGGTTCATGGTCGCCGCCGTGTGGGCCAAGGCGAGGCTTTTTGGCAATTTCGCGATTGTCAAGCGGGGGATTCTGTCCAGGCTATTGATTGGCGCCAGTCTGCGAAAACGGACCAACATTATGTTCGTCAGAATGAATGGGAAGCCGCACAAACGCTTTGGTTGTGGGTGGATCAAAGTAACTCTATGAATTATAGCTCTCATCCGCGCTTGCAGAGCAAGTCGGAAAGGGCGGCCCTTTTGTTAATGGCCTTGGCGAATTTACTCAGCCGGGCCGGAGAGCATTTCGCTCTGCTGGGGGGGGAAGAATCCCCGACAACAGGAAAACTTGCCGTCGACCGTCTAACCCAAGCCCTTTTATTTCCGTTGAAAAAAGCGAAAGGTGAGATGTCTTCTGGAGAGGGAGCCTCAGATCAGCATTTTGCTGCTTTGCCATTGACCGTAAATCTTCCGCGCCATTCCTCTCTTGTCTGGATCACAGATCTTTTCATGGAACAAGATGTGCTTTTCGCCGCAATCAATCGTTTTGCTGCGATGGGGGTCACAGGGACGGTGGTCCAACTGTTGGACCCAGCAGAAGAAACCTTGCCTTTTCAAGGGCGTGTTCTGTTTGAAGGCCTTGAAGGAGAAGCCCGTCTCACCCTGAGCCATGTCGAAGCTGCCAGACAAGACTATCAGAACCGCCTTCTTTCTGAACGGCAAACTGTTGCAGATTATCTTCACCATATCGGTTGGCGTTTCATGCTTCACCATACAGATCGCCCAGCACAAGAAGGGGTTTTGGCCTTGCATATGGCTCTTTCGGCATCTCTTGCTACAGGGCGTTTTGAGAAAAGAGGGGACTTTTAATGCTCTCTCTTGGTCCTTTAGCATTTGCTAACCCCTGGTTGTTGACCCTTTTGGCAGCCTTGCCAGCCATTTATTGGCTTTTAAAAATCACACCACCAGCGGCCAGACGACAGCGTTTCCCGGCGATTCGACTTTTGGTGGGGCTTGAACCGCAGGAGCAGACCCCGGCGCAGACCCCTCCCTGGCTTTTGATTCTGCGCCTTTTTGTAGCAGGGCTTCTGATTATTGCCCTTTCTGATCCTCGCCTTGATCCGGACGAGAGATTACTAGGCAGTGGACCTGTCTTATTGGTCATCGATGATGGTTGGGCAGCGGCTAAAAACTGGCAAAAGCGGCAAGAACAAGCCCTCGCCATTGCCAATCGTGCCGAGCGTGATGGGCGGGCGATGGCGCTTTTGACAACGGCGCCGCAGGCCTTATCCACCCCGTCTGTGCAGGGGTTGATGCTGCCAAGAGAATTGCGGGCGTTGATTCAAACGCTTGAACCAAAACCCTGGCCAACAGACCGCAGCGCAGCCCTAAAAGCTTTAGAAGACATTCAGTATGAGGGCGCCGTGAATGTTTTTTGGTTGTCGGATGGCTTGATCGGGGATGGGTTATCATCTCTTAAAAATGCTGCGCCAAAGGATCTTGCTATGCAGGCACAAGATCCGAAAAAAGCTGTGAAAGCCTTCATGGAAAGGCTGCAAAGGATGGGGCGGTTAGAGCTTTTCACAGATTCCCCTGAAGACAGCCCTCTTCTTTTACTGTCTTCTGTTGGTGGCGATCAAACTTTAAATTTCTGGGTGCAAAAACATCCTAAAGCAGCATCAGACTCTCTCATACAGCCTTCTCAGTCTGATCAGGGGGCGAACCATAGGCGCTTAAAAGCGTTTTCAGAAGATGGCCGTGTGCTTGCACGGCAAAAAATAGAGTTCGCAGAGGGAAAAGCAGAAGCGTCTGTCAAGCTTGATTTGCCAACGGAAATGATGAACCGCTTAGAACGGGTGGAAATCGAGACGGAAAGCCATGCTGGTGCTGTGCTTTTGCTTGATGAACGGTGGCGTCGTCGTCCGGTGGGGATTGTCACCGACCAACCTTTGGATCGGGGGCAATTGCTTTTAGACGAGACCTTCTATGTGGATCGCGCCTTACAAAAAACGGCGGAACTACGCCGAGGCCCTGTCGAAGATTTGTTAAAGCGTCAGATTTCTGTTTTAGTGCTGCCAGACAGCCAGCCCCTTGATGAGGTGGAAAGGGGACTTTTGCGCCAATGGGTGCAAGAGGGGGGGGTGCTGATTCGGTTTGCAGGCAGTCTCTTAGCAAGAGAAAGCGCAGACAGGCTTTCTTATACTCTGAGCTTAGAAGAGCGTTTGCTCCCAGTGAAATTACGCAGTGGCGATCGCTATCTTGGCGGGGCCATGTCTTGGGAACAGGCGGTGCCTTTAGCCGCTTTTCCCGAAGAGAGCCCCTTTGCCGGATTAATCCCTCCTCGTGAAGTGACGGTGAAACAGCAAGTTCTTGCCGAACCGTCTCCCGAACTCTCTCAGCTCAGTTGGGCGCATTTGACCGATGGTACCCCTCTTGTCACAGGGAAACGCCAGGGGCAGGGGTGGCTTATTTTGTTCCACAGCTCTGCCAATAATTCTTGGACAAATTTGCCGATGTCAGGCTTGTTTGTTGAGATGCTGCAAAGGTTAGTCGGTCTTAGCCGTGGCATAGCCGTTGACCAAGGTCTTGAAATCATGGCGCCCTTGGCCAGTATGAATGGGTTTGGAACGTTGGAAGCGCCTTTTACAGGGGCGCAAGCGATTGCCTCGAAAGATATGGAACATCAGGCTGTGGGCCCCTCTTTCCCCCCTGGCCTCTACGGGGCTGGCGATATACGTCAAGCCCTCAATCTTTCTGACGCTTTAAGGATGCAGAGAAAAGCCTCGGATGATTTTTATCTTTCTGCCAGTCTTCTCGAAGACACCCATATACATGTGATGCGGCCCATCACAGAGATCCCAAAATCTGTCTTACAGAAGCTTTATGATCAAACAACCGAACAAGCCCTCAAACCTTGGATTTTTAGTCTGGCCTTGATCCTTGCTTTTGTTGATGCATTCTTATCTTTGTGGATGAGAGGGCTTTTTAATTTACGGCGTGTGCGTTCTGTCTCTTTGGTTGTTTTTATAAGCGGGGGCGTCTTTTGGGGGCATGGGATCATAACATCCATGCCGCAAGCGCATGCGCAAACACAATCCCTTGGAAATACCACCGAGACAGCCCTATCAGACCTTGAAGATCGCCATCGCCGGGCGAGCTTAGAAACACGTCTTGGCTATATTCTCACGGGCCAAAGACAGCTGGATGATCTGTCGCGCCAAGGTTTGGAGGGATTGACATCGACTTTACGCCGTCGCACAGCCGTAGAAGCTGCGAATCCTATGGGGGTGGACCCTAACCGAGATCTTTTGCTGTTCTATCCGCTGATTTATTGGCCGATCGATCCGGCACAGCCTGCTTTGAGCGAAAAAGCGGTTCGTAATTTGAATAGCTATATGCGCTCAGGCGGGGTGCTCTTGATTGATACGCGCGATCAAGGGCGGGTGATTTTAGAATCAGTACGCGGAGAAATTGTTGGGCCTGGCCAGCAAAAATTACGAGAATTGGCAAAAGTTCTTGATATCCCGCCCCTGGAGCAAGTGCCAGAAAATCATGTTTTGACACGGTCTTTTTATCTTTTACAGGATTTTCCTGGGCGCTTAAAAGGGGGGGCTTTGTGGATCTCCAATGCGCGGGATGATAGCCGGGATGGTGTGTCTCCGATTTTGATCACCTCCAATGATTTTGCCTCGGCCTGGGCGATGGACGCAAACAGAGTGCCGCTCTATCCCATGCTGTCTGGAGGTGAACGGCAAAGAGAGATGGCTTTGCGGAGTGGGATCAATATGGTGATGTTTGCTTTAACAGGAAATTACAAATCTGATCAGATCCATGTTCCTGCGATTTTGGAACGATTGGGCCAGTAAGATCTGCTCTAAACGAAAGCCAATCTTAACCTGAATCTCTCGTTTGGGATGATGCATTAGAAATTCTTTTATTTTATCGAGTATGCACGTGATGCTAGAAAGTTTGTCTCTGGATTTGGCTCCTTTACTGCCCTTTTGGGTTTTATATATTTTAGGGGGCTTGGCGCTGTTTTTGGTGTGCTTCTTTGCCTATAAAAAATCCAAAGGCTGGATTTGGCGCTGCCTTGCCATGTGTTTCATCTTTCTTGGGATCTGTAATGTCCAAATCATTGAGGAGAAAAAACGCCCTCTGGACGATATCCTCTTGGTTATGATTGATGAGTCTGAAAGTCACTCTCTTGGAAAAAGACGCCAGCAAACCCAATGGGCTGTTGCGGCTTTAAAAGAAAAACTAGAACCGTATCAATCCCTTGATGTATGGTTTCTGCCTTTTGGAGGGGATCAGAATACGTCCGCAACAGAGAATGAGGGAGGAACACGGCTCTTTGTCGCTTTAAGGCAAGCTCTTGCCGATCTTTCTCCGGAGCGCCTGGCCGCTGTGCTTGTGATCTCTGATGGGCAAATCCATGATGTTCCCGTGAAAATGGAGAAGGCGCCCTCCGTTGCTGAGTCGACGGTGGAAAAAAGCGCCAATGATTTGAAAATAAAGCAAGAAAACCTTAAAAAAGATATCAAACAATTGATAGGTCAAGCCCCGATGCATCTTTTGCTGACAGGGCGTGATGGCGAATATGATCGCCGGCTTGAAATTCTTTCAGCACCAAATTACGGCCTGGTCGGACAAGATTTTACCATCAGAGTAAAATTGACCGAATTTGGAACGCCTCTCGGGCGCACAGGCGCCTCACAAAATCCTGCAAAACAGGAGCCACATAATACCGAACAGGTTGTTTTAGAAATTCGCCAAGATGGGGGCAAGGCAACCACCCATAGGCTCCATATCGGAGAAGTCACAGAACTCCCTTTGCATTTGCATCACGGCGGTAAGAATTTCTTCCAATTGCAAATCCCTGTTTTAGAAGGGGAATTAAGCCGTGCCAATAATGAGGCCTTGCTGTCTGTGAATGCCGTAAGAGATCGCTTGCAAGTTCTTTTGGTCTCTGGAGAACCCCATGCGGGGGAACGAAGCTGGCGTAATCTCTTGAAATCAGACCCTGCTGTTGATTTGGTCCATTTTACGATTCTAAGACCGGCGAATAAACCCGATCAAGTTCCCATCGATGAAATGTCTTTGATCGCGTTCCCAATTCAAGAGCTTTTTGAGATAAAACTAAAAGATTTTGATCTTATTATTTTCGATCGCTATAAAAGGCGAGGCGTTCTCCCACAGCTTTATATTCAAAATATTGTCGATTATGTCAAAGGGGGTGGGGCTCTTCTTCTCGCTGCGGGACCAGATTTTGGCACGGGGGCAAGTTTATTTGCAACACCCCTTAAGGAGATTTTCCCCGCACAGCCAAGTGGTGAAATCTTTGAAACTGGCTTTCAGCCACAAGTCACACCCCTTGGCCACCGCCACCCCGTCACAGCAGGGCTAGAAGGGGCGAATCGTCCCGCAGATACAGCTTTGTCGTCTCAGCCACAACAAGCGCAATGGGGGCGTTGGTTTCGCCATCTTGATGCCCATGCGGTTGGTGGCGATGTTCTGATGACAGGTGTTGAAGATCGCCCCCTCTTACTGCTTGATCATGTCGGCGAAGGGCGGGTTGCCCAAATTTTATCAGACCATATGTGGCTGTGGGATCGAGGGTTTGAAGGGGGAGGACCACAAGCAGAACTTTTACGGCGCCTGTCCCATTGGTTGATGAAAGAACCAGATCTTGAAGAAAGAGATTTGCTTGCTGAAAATGAAAGTGGGCGCTTGAAAGTCACAAGGCGGTCTTTAGAACCTTTGGAACAGCCAGTAACGCTCATAGAGCCAGATGGCGATGTCGTCACACTTGCTTTGCAAGATCAAGGGGATGGCCGGGCTATTGGGTATTATGATCCTCCCAAAGAAGGGCTTTACCGTGTCGAAGATCAAGACCGTGTGGCTCTTGCGGCCTTCGGGCCTTTGAATCCTCTAGAATTTAAAACGCTTCGCTCGACAGAAGATATTTTGGCCCCAACGATTCAAGCGAGCGACGGTGCTGTTCATCGCATTTTTGCTGCCGAAGGAGACAACGGCCCATCTGCTTGGTCTTTACCTGATCTGCGTCTCGTGAAAACCCAAAGAGATGCGTTTGGGCGAGACTGGATAGGGCTGCGAGAGAATCAAATATCAGAAGTTGTTGGCGTCAATGAACGGTCTTTATTGCCAAATTGGAGTCTCCTCCTGTTGAGCCTCGGCAGTTTATTGCTTGCATGGCGTCGTGAGGGGCAATAGCTGGAAAGGACCCGATAAGGTTTTACGTATCTGATAGAAGAGGGATTTTGCTTAATATATTGATTTTAATGATGTATATGTACTTTAAGCGATGTGCCTAGGACTTAAAAATAAAATATGTTTTGAGAATCTTCTGGGATGAAAGCGTAAATTTTACAGATTAGAAGGTAAATCTTCATATATTCTGCGTTAAATCTTGACAGCAAGATCACAGACTCTGTTCTTCTCTGCTGTCCTCGCAAGCTTTGTGAAAAGGCTTAGGGAAAAGATAGGTTTTCATAACCATTGAGCGTTATCCTCTTCAAGTTCGTTCATTTTCAGGCCCTCTTGTCGGACTTTGTTAAAGTCTTTACCAGGAGATCTGAGAGGGTTTGAGAAGAGCGAAAGGTGTAATGCTCTCATTCTACCCTTTGCTTTAGCCTTTCAATGCAAGAGTTCACTGTGCCTATTTGATGTTTTTTGCTGGAGAAGGCTCCATATGTTTCAATGCAGTGCTGCAAATAGAGTTGTGTTTATCAGATTTGCGACAACGTCAGTCCATAGTGAAGTGAGTATAGACCATGGCCAGTAAAGAAAAAAAGCGGATCAATCTCGGTCTGCAAGGGGGAGGCGCGCATGGCGCTTTTACCTGGGGGGTTCTTGACCGGCTTTTGGACGAGAAAAATCTCGAAATTGAAGCGGTGAGCGGAACAAGCGCCGGTGCCATGAATGCAGCTGTTTTGGCTGATGGCATGACCCGGGGAGGGCGCCTTGCCGCAAAAGAACAGCTGGATAAATTCTGGCGCCGCATTTCCGATGCAGGAAAACATTCTTTCCTACAGCGCCTGCCATGGGACCGCATGATGTATGGTTGGAATATGGACAGCTCGGCACCAGCGGCTTTGTTCGATATGACAACGCGCATGTTCTCGCCCTATGAACTGACACCAAGTGATTATCATCCTTTGCGCGAAGTTTTGGATGAGTTTGTTGACTATAATAACCTCAACGAAAATCCAGCTGTTAAGCTTTTCATCAATACAACCAATGTAAGCACAGGCAAGGTTCGTGTTTTTGAAACCGGGGAACTCTCAGCAGAAGTTCTTTTGGCCTCAGCCTGCCTTCCTTTCCTCTTTAAAGCAATCGAAATTGATGGTGAGTTTTATTGGGATGGTGGTTATATGGGGAACCCTGCCATATTCCCCTTGATCTATGGATCTTCGGCCCCAGATGTCGTTGTCGTGCAAATCAATCCCTTCACAAGGACAAAAGAGCCACGCACCGCCCGCGAAATTTTAGACCGCGTGAATGAGATTTCCTTCAACTCGTCTTTAATGCGCGAAATGCGTGTCATCTCATTTGTGCGTAAAATTGTTGAAGATGAAGGCTTGGATCCTGAGAAATATAAAAGGCTCAATGTGCATTTTATTTCTGCTGAAGAAGAAATGCGGGATCTCGGCGTGACGAGTAAGTTGAATGCAGAATGGGATTTCTTGTGCTTTTTGCACGACCTTGGGCGCCGTACAGCCGATGCTTGGCTTGAAGAAAATTATGATTCTCTGAATGTGCGGTCGACTGTTGATCTGTCCCGGTTTGTGTAAAGGCTTTAAGGCATAAGGGAAAATAGCTTGAAAGCTTTTTGAAAGCTTTGAATGTTGATGGGGGGAATTAAGCGCGATTTTTAAATGCTTTGAAAATTGGCTTAATTCTCTCTTTGCCTCTATGCTGTAAAGGTCTGATTTAAAAATATTTTTAAAGCCCATCCAAGTAAAGAAATGAGATTTGGACCGTGAATTTCTGACGAAGCCTCAGAGGTGAATAATATGCAATTTAACAACATTGACTGGAAAGATTTTTTTGGTGGATTTAACCAATTGTCTGTTCTTGATCTTGGTGCTGTTATGCATCACGGCAGCTTAGAAGAAGAAGGGAAAAGTCTTTCATATTACAACCTTATGAAGCAGAATTTGGTTAAAATCATTGGGTTTGAACCGGATGAGGAGGGGTGTCGGAAACTCAATCAAGAATATGGTCCTCCCCATCGTTTTTTTTCTTATGCGATCGGTGATGGTCAAGAGCATAATTTCCATTTAAATCAATTTCGACAAACGTCTTCTCTCTTTCCAACAAATCATGATTTTGTTGATATGTTCCACCAACTTGGGAACCTCATGAAGACAGAAGAAGTTCATAAAATAAAAACAAGAAAATTAGATGACATTGAAGAAATCACTGATGTTGATTATTTTAAATTAGATATCCAAGGCGCTGAATTAATGGCCATGAAGAATGGCTCTAAAGTATTAGCGCAAAGCCTGATCATTCAAACTGAAGTGGAATATTGTGAGCTTTATGTTGGGCAGCCCCTTTTTGCAGATGTTGATGCCTTCTTAAGAAGCCAAGGATTTATGTTGTATAAATTCTTTACAGCAGGAACTGGTTTTTATAAACCTTTAACCGGCAATTTTAATATAAACCTTTTTGGCCAGCAAAATCTGTGGGGTGATGCTGTTTATATACGTGATACACGTAATTTAAAGATGCTATCAGTGCAGAAACTTTTGAATTTTGCTGTGATGGCCTATGATATTTTTAAAGCTATAGATTTAACCTGTCTTATTTTTTTCCATGTGGATAGTCGTTTAGGGACAAACTATAATGAGAAATTCATCGAAGCGATGACAGGAAAGAAGAGCGAATAGAGCTTTTAAAGCTATAATATGACTTCCTACATGATAAGACGAAAGCTCTTCCTTTTGCGAAGAGCTTTTTTTATGTCTCAACAAAACGCCTTTTGCCAAGAGATCTTGCATTGCTGACGTCTTTAAAAGTGCATTTATTTTGCAGTTCTGCCATAAAAGGCAGCGATTGAGAGAGGACGAATCCAAACATAAGGCCCGAAGACTGTCGGACTCTTCTGGTTGGATCACACCAAGAGAAAGGCTTTCTGTGAAATGGGCGAAAAAAACAAGAGCATTGCTCTTGCCGTTGACGGTCCAGCGGCTTCTGGAAAAGGGTCTCTCGCAAGGCGCTTGGCAAAAACCCTGGATTTTGCCTATCTGGATACAGGCATTTTATATCGCGCGACAGGGTTTCTGGTTTTACGGCAAGGGCAGGATCCAGAAAATATCGAGTCGGCAGCGGAAGCAGCGCAAAATGTGCTCGATATTGATTTTCAAGACCCAATTTTGCGAACAGAACAAGTTGGGTGTGCGGCGTCTCTTGTTGCGTCTATTCCTGTTGTTAGACAAATTTTATTACAGCAACAAAGGCAGTTTGCACAACAGCCAGCGCAAGGGAAAAAAGGCGCTGTTCTTGACGGACGTGACATAGGAACCGTCGTTTGCCCTGACGCGGATGCGAAAATCTTTGTCGAGGCTGCTTTGGAAATTCGTGCTGAAAGGCGTTACAAGGAGTTGCGAGAACGCGGGGAAAAGAGTATATATCAAACCGTCTTGGCAGATCTTCGGGGCCGAGATGAACGAGATAAAGCACGGACCGTGGCGCCTCTGGTTGCTGCGGACGATGCGTTTGTGTTGGATAACGGAAATTTGAGCATCACGCAAACCACAGAGGCTGCCCTATCATATCTTGCGACAGTGCCTGTTTTTCAGGACCTGCTTGTCAGACGCTCTTAATGTCATAAAGCGCGACTGCCCTGGAAACAGTGCAAAAGGGTCTTTGTGTTTAAGAAATGCTCTTAAACTTTTGTAGTTTTTGAATGTGCCGATTCTGCACGCCAGAATCACTTCGTATTCAAAGGGGGTGCAGGTCTAAAAAGCCGAAATAATGGTTTTATCTTACCAGACCTTGTAACGCCTTATGGTGTAACTTCAGCGCGGCTCTTGGAAAAAAAGAGATGTCCGCGCAAGTCCGATGCTGAGACCATATTTGTACCTTCCATAAAGGAAGAAAACACTCTTGGAACGCATCAGGCACACAATTTGATCGATTGGGACAATAGAGAATGGCTGACGCCACCACTGAAGCCGGTATCGGTGAAAATTTTGCAAGCTTGTTGGAAGAGACTCTCGGAGAGTCTAATTCTTTTGAAGGCAATGTCATCAAAGGCATCGTTTTAAGTGTCGATAATGACATGGTGCTGATTGATGTTGGGCTAAAATCCGAAGGTCGTGTGCCTTTGAAAGAATTTGGCACACAAAGCCAGCCAGCAGAATTGCAGACAGGGGACACTGTTGAAGTGTTCCTTGAGCGTATCGAAGACAAAAATGGCGAAGCTGTTTTGTCTCGGGAAAAGGCAAAGCGCGAAGAAGCTTGGACGCAGCTGGAAAAAGCCTTTAACGAGAATCAACGTGTCAATGGCACGATTTTCGGTCGTGTTAAAGGTGGCTTCACCGTTGACTTGTCTGGTGCCGTCGCCTTTTTGCCCGGGAGCCAAGTTGATATTCGCCCTGTTCGCGACATTACACCTTTGCTGAATACCCCCCAGCCCTTCCAAATTTTAAAAATGGACCGTTCTCGCGGAAATATTGTCGTTTCGCGCCGGGCTGTCTTGGAAGAAAGCCGGGCGGAAGCACGCTCTGAATTGGTTGCTAGCCTCAAAGAAGGGCAAGTGCTGACCGGTGTTGTGAAAAACATCACAGATTACGGCGCTTTCGTTGATCTTGGCGGTGTTGATGGTCTGCTCCATGTCACGGATATCGCATGGCGCCGTATCAACCATCCTTCTGAAGCCCTTCAGATTGGCCAAACGGTCCAAGTCCAAGTCATTCGCTTCAATTCAGAAACCCAACGGATTTCCTTAGGGATGAAACAGCTCGAAGCGGATCCATGGGAAGGCATTGAAGTCAAATATCCAATTAGCGCGAAATTTACAGGTCGCGTGACCAATATCACCGATTATGGCGCTTTTGTGGAGCTGGAACCAGGCATAGAAGGTCTTGTCCATGTCTCTGAAATGAGCTGGACTAAGAAGAATATCCATCCAGGCAAAATCGTTTCTACATCACAAGAAGTAGAAGTGATGGTCCTTGATGTTGATCCTCAAAAACGTCGGATCTCTTTGGGCCTCAAGCAATGTTTGGATAATCCTTGGGAATCCTTCCTGGATAAATGCCCAACCGGCACCGAACTTGAAGGTGAGATTAAAAATATCACAGAATTTGGTCTTTTCGTTGGGCTTCCAGGTGATATTGATGGCATGGTCCATTTGTCCGACTTGGATTGGGAACGTAGTGGTGAAGAAGCTGTTCAGGATTATAAAAAAGGCCAAATGGTCAAGGTCAAAGTCCTGGATGTGGATGTCGAAAAAGAACGAATCTCTCTTGGCATCAAACAATTAGCAGCGGATCCTTTTGAAGAAAGCACCGAATCGGTCAAACGCGGTGACATTATTTCTTGTACCGTGACGCAGATTGCGGAAAATGGCCTCGAGGTTTCGGTCAATGACGGTGCTGTAGGCTTTATCCGCAAAGCAGAATTGGCGAAAGATCGCGGTGATCAGCGGCCAGACCGTTGGTCTGTGGGTGATAAGCTCGATGCAAAAGTCACGACGATTGATAAATCGTCTCGGAAGTTGCAGTTGTCTATTCGCCAGCTGGAAATCGCAGAAGAAAAAGAAGTTATGGCGAACTTCGGTACATCTGAAGCCGGGGCTGGGGCAACTTTAGGGGATATCCTTGGAAGCGCTCTGCGTCAAAAACAAGAAGACGATAAAGACTAATCGATAGGGAGCTTTATCATAAGATTTGTCGAGTCTATAGCATGATAAATCAATAGCTTAGAATGAAGTGCGAATCAGATAAGCTCTCTTGGTCGCAGATGACTCTAAATTTTTAAAAGGCCTTTTGGGAAACCAAGGGGCCTTTTATTTTGCTTCTGGGATGTGAAAGAAGGTTAGGGCTTTATATTTATTATTTATGGAAAAATGGTATTTGAGAGCATTTCATTTTTATCTT
>DDLW01000325.1 GCA_002340345.1 Alphaproteobacteria bacterium UBA2562
ATGTTTCTGTTTTACGCAAGAGGTTGTCTCATTTCTTGAGCTGGGGGTAGGTCTACACCAAAATAGGCCCGCCCAATCTCGTTGGAAAGATCAACGAGCATGCATTGTACCCAATCGAGAAACTCATGAAGTCCGCGTTCCGCAATTTGATGAATATTAAGAGACAGAAGGGCAACGCGCAAGTGATCGGCCACTTCTAGAGCCTCAAACCCACCTTTTAACCCATAACGCCGCCTGATTTCATGGAGCATGCGGTCCGCTTCATGAACGCAGACAGAGACCGATCGTGGGAAGCTTTCATTCATCAATAAAAAGCCAGCGACGGTTTCTGGTTCAAAAATTAAGCGTTGATGGGTCCGGCGGAATGCGTGATAGGCGGCGGCTGATCGTAATAAGGAATTCCATTGCGCGACATCTAAAGGGGATCCCGGCTCTTGGGCGAGGGGAAGGAGGGCATGATATTTAATATCAAGCAGCCGGGTTGTCATATCGGCCCGTTCAATGGTCTTTCCTAATTGATAAAAATAATAGCTTTGGTCGCGGTGGAAGGTGCCTTCTGTGATGCCCGTATGGGTCTGGCAGCCTTCTTTAATATGGTTGCAGAGCCGCGGAACATTTTGCATGGTGAGATCAGAGGGGCTGAGCTCTCGCAATTGGTTGTAAAATATATTGAGCTGTGTCCACATCTCTGTGCTGATCAAGGGCCGTAATGTGCGGGCATTTTCCCTGGCGGCGCGGATCGCTGAGAGAATAGAGCTGGGATTCTCGCTATCGAGCATATAAAAATGGACAACTCTTTGTCCATTTGCCGCAGGGTGCTGTTTGAAGAACCGTTCCTCATCCGCATTCAATTGGACAATGGACATCCAATTTTGCAAACCAAGACCATCACGAGAAAAACTTTCATTCACATCGATAATACGCGCTAAATTTTCCGCCCGTTCAACATAGCGCGCCAGCCAAAAAATACATTGTGCATAGCGGGCCAATAAGCTTCTTGACATGCAGGTCACTCCGCTGTGTCGGTGTTTTCTTTCAAGACTCAAAAGCAGGTCAAAAGCGATTGAGGTTAATCTTCTTTGAGAACCCAAGTGTCTTTTGAGCCGCCACCTTGGGAAGAATTCACAACCAAGGACCCTTTGCGGAGGGCAACGCGGCTTAACCCACCAGGCAGGACCCAGCTTTTTTCAGCGGTGATAACAAAGGGGCGTAAGTCAACATGGCGCGGTTCCACGTGACCGTCGATGAGCGTCGGGCACACAGATAAACGGATCATGGGTTGGCTGATATAGTTGGCTGGATCGTCTAGAAGCTTTGCGCGCATGTCTGCGAGCTCGTCCTGGCTGGCGCGCGGGCCGATGACAATGCCATAGCCACCGGCCTCGCCGACGGGTTTGACGACCAAGTCTTCTAAGTGATCGAGGGTGTATTGCAAGCCTTCCGGCTCTCGGCAGATATGGGTTTCGACATTGCTGAGAATAGGATCTTGATCGAGATAATATTTAATGATTCTCGGCATATAAGCATAAACGGCTTTATCATCCGCAACACCTGTACCAACCGCATTGGCCAAGGCGACATTGCCTTTGGCATAAGCTTGCATGAGCCCTGGCACGCCGAGAACACTGTCTTTATTAAAAACTGTTGGGTCCAAAAATTCATCGCTAATCCGGCGATAAATGGAATGTACCGGGGCCAGTCCAGCGGTTGTGCGCATAAAGACATGGTCATTTTCAACGATCAGATCCTGCCCTTCGACCAAGGGAATGCCCATCTCACGGGCCAGGAAGATATGCTCGAAATAAGCGGAATTAAAAGTGCCCGGCGACAGCAGAACGACTTGTGGTTTTTTCACCTCTTTGGGGGCGATATGCACCAAAGCGTCTTGGAGGCGCGGACCATAGCTATCGACAGGCGCGACATGGATGTCTTCGAGAAGATCGGAAAAAGCACGCATCATCATTTGGCGATTTTCGACGACGTAAGAGACCCCGGAAGGGCAGCGCGCATTATCTTCTAAAACCATGAAATGGCCATCATCGCCCCTGACAATGTCAATGCCAGCAATGTGAACATAGCAGTCTTTGGGGACATGGACATGCATCATTTCGGGTCTAAAATTTTCATGTCCCAGAATAAGATCTTTGGGAATAATGCCGTCTTTTAAGATCTTTTGGTCATGGTAAATGTCTTTTAAGAACAAATTCAGGGCTGTGACCCTTTGAATAGAGCCGGTTTCAATATGCTGCCATTCTTTGGCGGATAAAATGCGAGGGACAACATCAAAGGGTAAAATCCGATCAATGGCTTCATTTTCAGAATAGACTGTGAACGTAATGCCGAGATTATAAAGTTCTTTTTCAGCTTCCTCATGGCGTTTCATGAGTTCGGTGATGTCCATCGACTTTAAACGTTGAATGATTTTTTGCGTATGATGGGCTTCTTGTCCGGCCTGGCCAAACATTTCACAATAAAACCCTCCTTGATCATAATCGAACATGCCATGCCCGCTTTTTGCGGAGGGAGTCTCTATAGAAGAGGTTTTTTGGCTTTGATGTTGGACAGAAATTTCGCTTGTTGGCATAGGCGCAGCCTTCCTTATCGGCCCAAGGAAACAATAAAGAGATATTTTATAGCATTTTACTTTTATCTTGACTCAGAAAAAATATTGTAAGTTTTTGTTTTTGCCGCAAAGGGGTCCCTTAAGTTCCAAAAGCTTTGTGAGAGACTTTTTCTCGAAAAATCGCTTGATTTGGTGCAAACGAAAAAAAGATGGGGTTTGTGAGTCCCCATCGCCTGTGGTTTTACAGCATTTTGTTTTTATTGCAAAAGGGACCAATGTGATGCAGCACCCCCTTTGTCCTTTGCTTTACCGTGGCGGAATGATCTCCTGGCCGCGCCATTGGTGAAAATAAGAGCTGTTTACAACAATTGTGCCAGCAACATAGTCTTGGACATTCCGGTTTTTTCCATTAAACAGGGCAAAAATAAGAACCAAGCCAGAGGTCAGGGTGATCGAGATATAGAAACATAAGGCCATGATAAGGGCCTGTGCATAGCTAGGTTTTTCACCATCCCAGGATCTGACCTCTAAATCCATCATGCGCATACCAGGGCTGGCGGTCGTGGGGCTGCCAATGAAAAAAGCATGATACAAGATGGGGAAAATAGACAAAAGGGCTGTTGCAGGTCCCCAAAGCAACCCTAATGTGAGAATACCAAGCACCATAGCGAGAAGGCCAAAGGCGCAAAACAAAACAAGCATGATGCCAAGGTCAATACAAAACGCAATCACGCGTTTTCCGACGACAGCTTCGTAAAGACCAGGATCTTCGGGAGGGTCGCCATGTAATTCTTTTCCCTTCTGATGGGGAGACCAATATTCTTGATCTTGAGAATGGCTTTGGGCATGAAGCTTTATTTTCTCATGGCTCTGGTTTTTCAGTGTCTTTACTCCTAGCATGGCAAAAACGTCATGAGGTTATCATGACATGTATTTTGCACTCTTCTCTTCTTTTATAGAAAGGAAGTTTTTTGCCGGTTTCAAGGAAGAATTTCTGTCGGTTGGTATAAGGCCAAAGCAATTTGACCACATTATGCGGCCCATGACCAATTTATGGAACACAGACTTTTCCTGAGGTCTTTGTTAAATCTGTATAAAGCTTCAAATAAGCATCTATGACCTTCTCTTCCCCATGTTCGGCCTGCAAGGTTGCGAAACCGGCTTGGGCGATTTTCGCCATGGTTTCTCGCGTGCTGAGAGCGCTTGCAACTGTTTGTGCAAAGGCCTGGACATCATCGATTGGAAAAAGCCAGCCATTGTGACCGGGCGAAATCAATTGGCATGGCCCTTGGCTGGCGGCAGCAATAACGGGGAGTTGATGGGCCCAGCCATCGAGAACGACATTGCCTAAGGGCTCATGGCGGGACGGCACGAGGAACAGGTCTGCCGCAGCGCAAAGAGGGGTGATGGGGTTCACCCAGCCAGGAAAGTGGCAGCGCGCGGCGACGTCGAGATCTTGGGCCAATTGCTGAAGTTTTTGTGCCTCTGGCCCTTGGCCTGCGATCATGAGATGGCAAGAGTCTGGCAGTAAAGCCAAACCTCGGATCGCACTATCGAAAGCTTTATTTTCGTGCAGGCGGCCTGCGGCGAACAAAAGCGTTGCCTCTTGTGGGAGACCATAGCGGTCTCGTTGGCTTTGCCGCTGGTGACGATAGTCTTGCGGGGGCAGGGCGACGAAATTGCCAATAGAGCCGCATTTCGCGGCTGGCCAGCCTTCTTGGATCAAATATTGTTTGATATCTTCTGTATTCCCAACGAGATAGTCGCGGTGGCGATAATATTTCAAGCTATAATAGCCTCCTAATCTCCCGAGGGTTGGGATGTCGAGGGCAGGAAGGAGGCGATTGGCGCGATTCAGCCAGGCTTGGGCGATGTCCGGTTGGGTGCTGGCTAGGATGCGACGCAAACCGATTTGGCTCTGCCAATCAAACAGACCGCCAAAGGGGAGGCTGTGGAACTCTATGCCGTTTTTGTGTAATTCATCGGCGATCCAGCTTTTTTTGCGGACGACAGGGATCACATCTGCTTTTTTGCTTAAGGCATTGACAAATCTTACGAAAAAAGCTTCGGCCCCGCCAGCCGCTTTGGCACCACAGATTTGTAATATTCTCATAGCATTTTCGCCCCTGATTTGGGTTCGCTTGTGCCTTCGGCTTTTGCCAAGATCAGACCACGAAAAAAGGGCAGCGACAGGGCTGCCCTTTTTGCATGTCCGGGAAGACAAATAGTTTTCGATATTACTGGCGCAAAACTTTTTGCCAAGTATCGAGAAGAGCGCGGGCTTTCTCAGCACGGGCTGAAACCATCAAGCGATCATCTTGGCTACGGGCATTGGTCCCAGAAAGATCAGCACCGCAAGAACTATGCATGGCGACCTGTCCCTCAATGGGGAAGGCAACGATTTGAACACGATTTGGATCGGCCACTTTTAGCTTGAACTGATGCAGGCTTTGCTCTTGCACATAGTCTGAGAAATCAACGGCAATATCTTCTTTCTCGACCAAAGCTTCTGGCTCTTCGCGCACGATATAGAGGGTGGCATCGCGACAGGCTGAGACAGGCAGGAAGCCAACAGGGCGGTTTTGGATTTCTTTGAAGAAAGACTTGCGGTCAATAGAATCTGCAGGTGGTGCAGAGACATCGATTCGATAAGACCAGCCCGGATTGAAGGGCAAGGGCTGCCACATGCCAGCATCGGGCACTTCCGCAAGATAGAAATCAACATCGATGGCTGTGGGCACGACATCAGGATAGAGAGGGGAAGCTCCGCCTAAAGCGCCGCCATTTTCGCCACCCAGAGAGGAGAAATAGATGGGGGAGCTATTGGCCAAGGCAATTAAATTGGTGGAGCTTGGGGCCGCATTATTCGGCGTGATTGTTGGAGTGTTCCGACCAACAGCTGAAATCAGCCTGGAATTTTCGAAATAAGAGATTTTTAAGTCTTCACCACCGACGGTGCGACGCATGGCATAGAGGAGAGGTTGTTCTTCTTCATAATGGAAGGGGCGTGCGATTTCGGCGACTTCTTCTTCGCCTTCTTCCCCCTCTTGTGCCTCTTCCTCGCCATTTTCTAGCTCTTCGCGGACTTCGGCAAGTTCTTGGTCTGGATCGCCAGAGCTGGTGCCTTGAACACCTTCGACGGGGGTATCATCACTGTCTAAGGCTTCGACTTCACCGTCTTCGGATGTTTCTTCTTCTTCGATGAATTCCGGGGCATCATAAACGCGGCGACGGATGGGGGCTTCGGTGGGAACAGAGCGGGCAACAAGGCGAGGCGCTGTTCCTGAACCCATACCGCTGGAATTTTTATTTTGCTCTTCCATATCAAGGAGAAGCAGAGACCGCGGCATATGGAAGAAAATTGTTGTCAAATTTCCTGGCGTTTGCGCTTGTGCCAAGACCCTACGGGTTTCTTCCGTGTTGATGGCGTCTTCTTCGGCTTCACGGGCTGCGTCTGCTTCCTCGAGTGTTAGGGTTTGATCTGCTGTTTCCTCTGTGACAGGGGAGATATCGGCCACTTCGCTGCCGAGATCTTCTTCAGGCAGGGCCGTTTCTTGCTCTGGCACTGAAACAACAGAATACGTCACCATTGGAGGCTGCAAAGCGCAAGATCCAAGAAGTGCAAACGCAACTAGAGAGGTGCAAACCTTTGTTTTCATGATTTTTTCCCGGACGCCTCTATCGTTGGTATGGCTTTAAGCTGGTAGACTATAACAGCTCTATCGCAAACTCTTTAAAATTTTTCAAATCTAGAGTGAAGGGCCTTATAGCGCTATAAGAGCCATTTTGCGAGTCTCGCCTATAAAATTATGTGGTCATTATGGATGGTATGCGTTGTTCCTGAGAGGAGTCTCAGTAGTCTTGAGAGGATTCTCGTATGACGACCATACCTATCCGATAGACCTAACGGTTTGCAGCGCTAAGAGCAATCATGAAACAAGGTTAATGCTGTATAAAAAGTAAGAAGTTGCGAAAAGGTGCAATTTCGATACATTTTTCTTATGATGTGAACAAAGCGCCCGGCCCTATCTCGGTCCCATCTCGGTTTGGAGGAGAAATCCTGTTCCTGGAAAAAATGAATATTAAGATTTTGGCTTTTTTTTGAAATGGTTACTATGTTAAAAGATAAATTTTCAAGCGCTCTTTCCCCTATAAAATAGAAGGACTTTATTTGAGTGTTTGAGTCTTAAAATGGTTATAGGCTTTACCCTGAAGGATAAAACATGGCTGTGCGCTCTCTTCCCTTTGTGAAAATGCATGGACTCGGGAATGATTTTGTGATCATCGATGCGCGCGCAGCCCATGGCGAATACGCCCTTGGGGGGGTGCCAGCGTCTGTTGCGCAAAAAATTGCGAATCGGCGCTTTGGTGTCGGCTGCGATCAATTGATTATTGTCGAACCGAGCACACAAACAACGGCGAACGCTTTCATGCGGATCCAGAATGCGGATGGCAGTGAAAGCGGGGCTTGTGGCAATGCAACCCGGTGTGTTGCCCATCTTTTAATGGAAGAAAGCGGTGCCGACCAAGTCCATATTGCAACCTCTTTTGGCATGCTCCAAGGGGTGAAAGCCCCACGCGGTCTGATTCGTGTTGATATGGGGGCGGCAAAGCTGGAATGGCGTGATATTCCTTTGGCAGAAGCGATGGAAACGAGCCGTCTGTCTTTTGCCTTAGGGCCTTTACAGGAACCAGCAGCGGTGAGTATGGGCAATCCCCATGTCGTTTTTTTCGTCGAGTCTGTCGATGATATTGCTTTAGACGTCTTAGGCCCTCAAATTGAACATCATGCTCTTTTCCCAGAGCGGACAAATGTTGAGATTGTCGAAGTTTTAGAACCACATCATGATGGTACCGCAAGGTTGCGAACACGGGTTTGGGAGCGTGGTGTCGGGATTACCCAAGCCTGTGGGTCTGGGGCCTGTGCTGTGCTTGTTGCCGCCTGCCGTCGTGGCCTTGCTGGCGGCGAAGGACGTCCTCCGCGCGGTGACGTGATTTTGGACGGTGGCAGTTTGGAAATTGAATGGATGGGCAATGGCCATGTCGAAATGACAGGCCCCGTGTCCCACAGCTTTGTCGGGGCCTTGTCTGAAGACATTATGAGACCTTAAAAGCAAAAATAGTTTTGTAAGGAGAGCGGTCTTTACTTTCTTGCTTTGTTTTATGGATGGGACAAGACCGGTTCTCACGGATGATAAAATGTCGACTCTAAAACCAGCCGCTTCAGAGACCAAGGCAGAAGACCAAGAGCCTTCTTCGGCGCAGATGATCACTTTTGGTTGTCGCTTAAACAGCTATGAATCTGAAATCATGCGCGAACTTTCCATGAAAGAGTCCCCAAGCGGTCAAACGGCAACGATCATTGTCAATACATGTGCGGTGACAGCCGAAGCAGAACGCCAGGCACGTCAAGCCATCCGCCGTGCCAGACGCGAGCATCCAGAGGCGCATATCATCGTGACCGGATGTGCCGCACAGATTGCCCCAGAACGCTATGCGGAAATGGAAGAAGTCGATCGCGTTCTTGGCAATATTGAGAAACTCAAAGCGGAAAGCTACGATCCACAAGGGCCGAGACTACAGGTCACCGATATTATGGATCTGAAAGAAACCGCTGGGCATTTCTTAAAAGACGAACCGCCGCTGGAGCGATTTGCGGGGCGCAGTCGGGCTTTTCTCCAGGTCCAAAATGGCTGTGATCACCGCTGCACATTCTGTATCATTCCTTATGGTCGCGGCAATAGTCGCTCTGTTCCTTTGGGGCCGATTTTAGACCAGGCCACGCGCCTTGTGGAGAATGGCTATCAAGAGATTGTCTTAACGGGCGTCGATTTGACGGCCTATGGCGCGGATTTGCCGGGAACGCCCTCCTTAGGGAAAACCGTGGAAAGGCTTCTCAAGGCGCTCCCAGATTTGGCGAGGCTGAGACTCTCTTCCATTGATGTCGCAGAGATTGATCCTGTGTTAGAGAGACTCATTCTGGAAGACCCAAGGATGATGCCTTATCTTCATCTCAGCTTGCAATCTGGGGATGATTTGATCCTTAAACGCATGAAGCGTCGCCATAATTGCGCGCAAGTGCGGGCGTTTTGCCAAAAAGTGATGCAAGAGAGACCCGAAATGGTCTTTGGCGCCGATTTCATCGCAGGCTTTCCAACGGAAACCGACGAAATGGCCGCAAACACTTTAGAGCTTGTTGAAGCCTGTCATATCATGCATCTTCACATTTTCCCCTATTCAGACCGTGAAGGCACACCGGCGGCGAAAATGCCAACAGTGCCAAAACCGGTTCGCCAACAAAGGGCTTCTGAGCTCCGGGCGTTGGGGGCGCGTCTTTTGCGGCAAGAGATGGAGACGCGTTGCGATCAAGCGCAAAAAGAAGGGCGGCTGGCTTCCGTTTTGTTAGAGCGTATTGTCGAGGCGGATGGGGTTGGGCGCGATGAATCCTTTTTGCCGGTTCGCCTCCCAAATCTCCAAGGCACAGACATACAAAGCGGCGCTCTTCTCTCTGTGCGTTATGAGGGGGTTGATCAAAAAGACCTTATCGGTCATATCGAAGCCATCATCAGGTGAGAAGAAAACGAAGGAAAAGGGTTTCCAAAGGGCAAGCCCTTTGGCCGCCGGAGGCTTTTTAGAGCAAAGCTGGTTAAAGTGGCAGCTGTTTTAACCATGCGTTTTGCGGTAAAAACCTGAGAGCAAAGGCCAAATTGGAATCATCGGTCGGACTCTTAGATTGAGGAGAAACAGCAGCATGACAACAGAGGCTTCAAATGCCCCAAGCCCAGAAGAGGCCAAAGATCCAGAGTCCCAAGATCATGAAGCCTCAAACAGCGCGGAAGAGGTCTCTGAGGAGGAGGAGGATGCCCCAAAAAAACGCAGCTGGCTGCAAAGGCTGAAGGCAGCCTTAACACGCTCTTCGAACAAAATAGGCGAAGGCATTGCCGCTCTGTTCACCAAAAGACGCCTCGATGATGAAACCCTCGAAGAGCTAGAGGATTTGCTCATTCAGTCTGATCTTGGCGTCGAAACCGCAGCGAAACTCACGGCAAATCTGGCCTCAGGGCGCTTTAACAAAGAAATCGATGCCGAAGAGGTCAAAACAATTTTGTCAGAGCAAGTGGCAACAATTTTAACCCCCGTTGCCCAGCCTTTGGCGATTCAAAAAGATCTGAAACCCCATGTAGTGCTTGTGGTTGGGGTGAATGGTTCTGGCAAAACCACCACCATTGGCAAAATTGCCAAACACCAAAAAGACCTTAAAAAACGCGTGATGATGGCCGCCGGAGACACGTTCCGGGCCGCCGCCGTTGAACAGCTACAAATTTGGGGCAAAAGGGTGAAATGCCCTGTTATTGCCAAAGAAACGGGGACCGATGCGGCCAGCCTGGCCTATGAAGCCTTGGAAGAGGCGCGTGTGGCAAAAACGGATGTCTTGCTCATTGATACGGCCGGACGGCTGCACAACAAGGCGGACTTGATGGCAGAGCTTGAAAAAGTTGTGCGGGTGATCAAAAAACTTGACCCAGAGGCGCCACATTCGACCCTTTTGGTTTTGGATGCGACAATTGGGCAAAATGCACATCAACAGGTCGAAGCCTTCCAACGTATGGTCAATGTCACCGGCTTGGTGATGACCAAATTGGATGGGAGCGCGCGTGGTGGTGTCGTCGTCGCGCTGGCGGAGAAATTCGGTCTTCCCATTCATTTTGTCGGGGTTGGTGAAGGCATCGAGGATCTGAGGCCGTTTGAAGCGGAGCATTTTGCAAAATCTTTGATGGGGCTTTAGAAAAGAGCAAAAGGCGACTTTTTTCGCTTGCGCGAAAATGGGGCGACTTTTTCGAGAAAAAGTCTCGCAAAAAGCTTTAGGATGGCTTGAGCATGCATGGATCTTTGCGAGCCTCTTTGCCAAAGCTGCTCATCCTCGGTGGCACACAAGAGGCACGCGCGTTAGCACAAAAGCTTATCGAACAGGCGGTGCCTGTGGCCGTGATCACATCCCTTGCGGGGCGCACGGATAAGCCGCGTCCGCTGGCGGGGCAGGTGCGACGCGGTGGTTTTGGCGGAACAGATGGCCTGAAGCACTATTTACAGGCGGAGAATATCACAGCCGTTATTGATGCCACCCATCCTTTTGCAGCACAAATGAGCCAACAGGCCTTCACGGCTTGCACAGATCTGCACATGCCGCGGTTGCGTTTAGAACGGGGGTCTTGGCAGGAGGAAACCCCCGCTTTGTCAGAGTTTTTAAAACCCTCTTTAGCCTGCATTGCCGCCGATCTTCCGGCGTCTGCAAGGGTGTTTTTGGCGATTGGCCGTCAAGATCTGGCTGCTTTTACAGGGCAAAGATCTTGCTGGTTTCTCATGCGAAGTCTGTCACGGCCAGCGTTTCCGCAAGGTGTCCAGGGCAAATGCTTAGTGCAAGGGCCGGGGAGAACGCTTTATGCGGAAATGGCTTTGCTGCAAGCACACCGTATCTCTGTTCTTGTCACGAAGGATAGCGGTGGGCCAGACCATAAGATACAAGCCGCTTTACGGCTCAAAATCCCAATCATGATAGCCCAGCGACCGCCGCCACCTCCAGGTTTGGGGGTAAAAAAGGTGGCGGCGGCCTTGGACTGGATCATAAGACTTCTGGCTCAGGAGCAAACGTCGCTGTCAAATCATCAGCACGCTCTTTAAACCTGCGGATCCGACATCAGGGTGCGCGATGCGCTCGAGCCGAGGCGGAGGGACAGAGGTGAAGCCTTATGATCTTCTCTTCGTCATGGCCTCAAAGTTCGGGGGGGATCTTGAGGCATGACGGAGGGAAGCTGGATATGGCCTTTGAATCTTTGGGTCTATACAGGAGAGCCTTTGCTTTAATTGAGCAAAAGCGGTTTTGTCAGGACGACATCTTCACGATGCATGTCTTCAGAAGACCCGGAAATGCAGTCATCAATCCCATCGAGTAAAGCCATTTCAATGGCATGGCTCCGGTAAGAAACAGACATGGAGATCAAATCATCTTCACTGAGCCCTAAAAAATCGTCAGTGACGTCATTCCATTCGGTTTTCATGGCTTAAACTCCCAGCACATGGGGCATGATCAAAGGATCTCATCGGTTCCAAAAAGCCTTTTGAGGCTCTTGGGAAAAGATAAAATGAGATCAGCGATGATCGTTCTCATCTTAAGAGGAGTTAAAGCAATCCTTATGCCAGTTGGGGGGGCTGCCTCGCCTGTCCCTAGAGACATCCGCGATCAAGCCTAAGCCGCGAATGACGCTAGAGTCTTGTTTTTGCCGCAAAACGAACAAAGAGGATCATTTTTGCCTTTTGACCTTTGCTCTCATGTTTTTGCCGCAAAACGCATCGTTAAAAGAGCGTCTACTTTAAAGAGCTTAACTCTAAAAGTGCAAGACAGCCAAAGAGAGGCTCATATAATGGCCTTAAGGTTGTTCTTGCGTAATGAAGGCAATCAAGGAATGTTTGTTTCGCGTTCTAAAGCAGATGGCAAAAAGAATGCTGCAAAAACAACCCCGTTAACCCTGCAATTCTTGCCTGGTTCTTGCTCTGGGAAGGAACGCTCTCCAGTTAAGGCGTTTCAAAATGAAAGCGAGAGTCCTCCCGCGACCAAACCTAAGTCACGCATGGTTCTAGAGTCTTGTTTTTGCCGGAAGACGCATGGCTAAAGGGGCTGCCACTTTAATCAGCTTTGCTATAGCTTTTCTTTTAAAGAGAGAAAATCTTTCCAAGCATCACGTTTTTGCGCGGGTTGCCGCAAAAGATAGGCTGGGTGATAGGTCGCTAAGCACGGAATGGATTGGGAGGCTTCTGTGTCTATGGTGGGGAGGACAAATTCTTTCCACTTGCCGCGCAATCGCATAATCCCGTCCTGGGTGCGTAAAAGCGTTTTCGCAGAAACGCCGCCCAAAAACACCAAATATCGCGGGGCAACCAACTCAATATGGCGTTCGAGGAAAGGACGGCAGATTTCAATTTCCATGGCACTGGGGGAGCGGTTGCCAGGGGGGCGCCAAGGCAAAATATTGGCGATATACGCGCCTTCTGGACCTTCTTTTTGCCGTGACAGGCCAATATGGCTGAGCATCTTATCCAACAATTGCCCCGAAACGCCGACAAAGGGCAGCCCTTGTCGGTCCTCGTCCGCGCCGGGAGCTTCGCCAATAAACATGACGTGGGCTGAAGGATCGCCATCGGCAAAAACAGTGTTCATGGCCGTGCGTTTCAGGCTACAGCCCTCGAAGGTACGGACAGCCTCATGGAGTTCTTCTAAAGTTTGTGCACGGGCCGCACTGTCTTTTGCAGAAAGGGTAATGCTTTCTAAGTCAGGAGCCGTCACGGCTTTTGGGGCTTGCCAACGGTCTAAGGGATGGCCGCTCTGTTGGCCTGGAGCGAAAGTTGCCAAGGGAGGGCCTGAAGATGAAGTAGGGCCAGCTGCTTGTGCCGCTTGTTTTTTTTGAAAGGCTTGTCTTTGCGCTTTGACATAGTCATAAGCATTCAAAGCGGTTTCTTCCATGGCCTCATCGGCGCCGATGGCAACCATCCAGTCCAAATACGCTAAAAGGACCTTGGGGTCCTCTTGCGAGAGGTCATTTTCATTTGAAAATATGGACATGACCACCGATTCGCTCTTAGGGACGAGAAAAGGCTTCGAGAACAGACAGGCTTTAACCAGCACTCTCACCTCATAAAGGTTAATAAAAAATAATTTTCGGGGAAAGTTTATTCTTAAATGATCCTTAAAACTTCCGTTACGGTCTAGAAATCTTTCGGCTCATGGAAATGTGAGGGTTTTTAAGATGTTTTATGTAATTTATGTGCGAAACATACGATGGTTCCGTTATTAAAGAACAAAAAAATTGCTGCAGAGCAAAGCTTGAGGCATAGTCTGACATCATGAACGCAAGGCCTCTTCCAGTATTTTGCGGCACAAAAGAGGTGAAAAGCGAACAAGGATGTTCGAAAGAACAGCCCTGAAAGTCAAAATTAAGGGAAAGGCAGACTGCATGGAACGCGAATCGATGGAGATGGATGTCGTGATCGTAGGGGCTGGACCAGCTGGTCTTTCCGCTGCAATCCGGCTGATGCAATTGGCAGAAGAAAAGAGCCAAGAGATAAGCGTTTGTGTTGTTGAAAAAGGCTCAGAAGTGGGCGCACATATTTTGTCTGGCGCTGTTTTGGAACCTCGGGCTTTAGAAGAACTTATCCCTGATTGGCAAGACAAAGGCGCCCCTTTAAAGACGCCTGTGCGTGATGAGAAAATGATGTTCTTATCGGAAAAAGGCTCTTTTAATATCCCAAAGGCCTTTTTTCTCCCCAGCCTCAAGAATCATGGCAATTATATTATCTCACTTGGCAATTATTGCCGCTGGCTGGCCGCGCAAGCCGAAGCGCTGGGGGTTGAGATCTATCCAGGTTTTGCCGCTGCCGAAATCCTTTATCACGAAGATGGATCGGTCAAAGGCATTGCTACTGGGGATATGGGCATAACCCGAGAGGGCGCGCAAGGGCCAAACTACCAGCCTGGTATGGAACTCCATGCGAAATATACATTTTTCTCAGAAGGCTGCCGTGGGCATTTGGGCAAGCAATTGATGGAGAGGTTCACGCTCCGTCAAGAGACCGAACCACAAACCTATGGCATTGGCATTAAAGAGCTTTGGGAAGTTCAACCCGAAAAACATCAACAAGGCTTGGTGGTCCATACGGCAGGTTGGCCGCTCGAAGGAGACACCTATGGCGGCTCCTTCCTCTATCATTTGGAAGATAATCAAGTGGCTGTTGGTTTTGTCATTGGCTTGGATTACAGCAATCCTTATCTTTCGCCTTTTGACGAAATGCAGCGCTTTAAGACCCACCCGGAAATCCAGGCTGTTTTTGAAGGGGGGCGTCGCATTTCCTATGGGGCCCGTGCTTTAAATGAGGGCGGCATCCAATCTTTGCCAAAAATGACCTTCCCAGGCGGGCTGTTGATTGGCTGTGAGGCGGGCACTTTGAACATGCCGAAAATTAAGGGCACCCATACCGCAATGAAAAGCGGCATGCTGGCTGCCGAAGCCGCCTTTGCCGCCCTGTCCGAAGGAGAAAACGCCCCGAAAGAGCTCACCAGCTTCACCGAGGCGTTCAAACAAAGTTGGGTCTATGAAGAACTTCATAAAGCCCGCAATGTCCGGCCTGCCTTCAAATGGGGCCTCAAATTGGGAACGCTTTATGCCGGCCTAGACCAGCTGCTCTTGCGGGGAAAAGCGCCTTGGACCCTGTCCCATGGCCATGTGGACCATGAAACCCTGGTGACAAAAGACAAAGCAAAGCCCATTGCCTATCCGAAACCCGATGGTAAACTCACTTTTGATAAGCTTTCAAGTGTTTTCATCTCAAACACCAATCATGAAGAAGATCAACCCATCCATCTGACCTTAAAAGATGAATCGACACCGATCGCGATTAATCTTGAAAAATATGATGCGCCTGAACAGCGTTTTTGCCCCGCCGGCGTCTATGAGATCATCCGTGAAGAGGATGGGAGTGCGCCAAAATTACAAATCAATGCTCAAAATTGCATTCACTGCAAAACCTGTGACATCAAGGATCCCACGCAAAATATCAATTGGGTCGTGCCACAGGGCGGCGAAGGGCCAAATTACCCCAATATGTAAGCAGCCAGGAGGTCCCTCTCAAGTCCAGGGATTCCAAAGGGCCTAAGGCCCTTTGGCCGCCGGAGGCATGTTTATAAAATCCGTTGGATTTTATAGTTTGCGTTCAAGTACCACGCGGGCGTTATCGGCTCATCCGGCGCCTGGCCTGGGCTCCCGTCGGTCGCTAGTCCTAGATCTCCAAGGGTTCTGGGGAACCCTTGTATCTCGTCGTCCGGGAGGTTTTCTGTGAGATTTGGTGCTCTGCGTCCTGGAGATTTCTCTCCAAGTCCAGGGATTCCAAAGGGCCTAAGGCCCTTTGGCCGCCGGAGGCATGCCTTATATTCTGTGTTTGTCTCGGGCGGGAGGTATCCCTGAGAGGGGCCGTGTTTTGGGGGTTACCGTCCTGTTTATGAAATCCGTAGGATT
>DDLW01000166.1 GCA_002340345.1 Alphaproteobacteria bacterium UBA2562
TTAACCAGCTTTGCTCTAAAGCAAAAGGCCAGCCCCTCTTCCGGGACTGGCCTTTTGCATGCCACAAGATATTTTTGCGAAAGCCATCACATCCCATACATCGGACGCTTGAAGTTGCTTTTCTTCAAATTGCGATAGCGTGACAAGGCCCACAGTGGGAAATAGGCGGAATAGCCGTGATAGCGCAGATAGAAAATCCGTGGGAAGCCAACAGCTGTATACCAAGGCTCTTCCCAACGCGCCCCATCCTCCGTCGGGTGATTCATCAGGAATTCTACCCCTCGCTTAACCGCCGGATGTTCGACTTCCCCTGCGGCCATCAGCCCAAGCAAGGCCCATGCGGTTTGGGAGGGCGTGCTGCCTTTATTCAAGCTGCGGGTTTCTTCCCAATAAGTGCCGCCATCTTCGCCCCAACCACCATCACCATTCTGACGGGACAAAAGCCATTTCACCGCTTTGCGAATATGAGGTGCGTTGAGGTCATCACCTGCAACATTGAATGCATTGAGGGCTGACCAAGTGCCATAAACATAGTTCGTCCCCCAACGCCCAAACCAGGAGCCATCCTCTTCCTGCTCATCACGCATATAGTCTAGGCCCCGGCGCACGGGTTCATATTCAAGACTATAGCCAAGCTGTGCCAACATCGCGACACAGCGTGCAGACACATCCACGGTTGGCGGATCAAGCAAGGCGCCATGGTCGGAAAAGGGAATATGGTTCAGATAATCAAAAGTGTTTTCCGCATCGAACGCGCCCCAGCCCCCATTTGTGCATTGCATGCCAAGCACCCAGTCTGTGGCTTTTTCAATGCTCTCTTGGTAGTCAGGGCTGCCACTGCGATCTAAAGCCATCACCACAACGGCAGTGTCATCGACATCGGGATAATGATCATTGTTATATTGGAAGGCCCAGCCCCCTGGTTTGAGATTGGGGCGCATGGCAATATAATCACCATCGACATCGGTAATCTGGCGATCGACAAGCCAATCAAGGGCATCACGCATCACCGGCCCTGTTGGGTCGAGGCCAGCTTCCATCACCGCATGGGCCGCTAAAGACGTATCCCAGATCGGAGAGAGGCAAGGCTGGACATAGGCCTCATTGTCTTTTTCCGTCACCAGCTTGTTGATGGATTGCTTAGCAATCACGAGATCTGGATTGTCTTTTTCATACCCCAAAGCGTCATAGGCCATCACAGTATAGGCCATGGCGGGGAAAATTGCGCCCAGGCCATCTTCTCCATTCAGACGTTCTTTAATGAAGGTCAGAGCTTTGTTAATGGAGATATCGCGTATTTTTTTAGGGAAATGTGGTTCAACGACCTGCAGCACTTTATCCAATTGGATAAAGCAATCTCCCCAAAAAGATCCTGTGGGATTGGTGAGCCAGTCTTTAATCTCATTTTGTGGCCGCGTGAACAGTTCATCAATGGTAACCCCGCGTGGATTACGCGCTTGCGGTTTTAAGGCCATCAAAATGGTTAAAGGCACAATGACCGTGCGTGACCAATAGGACACTTTATCGAGATGAAAAGGGAACCACCGTGGCAGAATCATCAGCTCAACGGGCATAACAGGCACAGCATTCCAGGGCACAAAGCCAAACAGGGCGAGGGCAATCCGCGTGAAGACATTGGCGCGCTCGGCCCCACCGGCGTCGAGAATGGCTTGCCGGGCACGCTCCATATGAGGTTCATGGGGATCATCACCAACAAGACGCAAGGCAAGATAAGCTTTGACCGTCGCAGAGATATCCATGTCCCCCTCATAAAAGAGAGGCCAGCCACCGTCATCTAACTGGAGACGGCGGATATAGACAGCAATTTTCTGCTCTAAGGGTTCGTTGATCTCATCCAAATAATGCTCCAGCATAATATATTCTGCTGGGATGGTGACGTCGGCCTCTAATTCATAGACCCAGTGCCCATCTGATTGTTGCTCATTCACCAAATGGCTAAGCTGCTGTTGGATGATTTTTTCTAATTTTTCATCAAAATTTTGATGCCCGGCATTTGTTTGCTTTTCTGGAGCAAGATCTGAAGCAGGAACAGCCTTTTTCGCCTGCGGGGATGGTGCGCGAACAGGCTTATCTAAGACAAGATGATCCCCAGCGGTCGCATTGCCTTGATTTTTTTGAGTGCGCAGACCTGGGTTATCTTTGAAAGAAAACATCTTTATTTGCCCTTATGCACAGAGATTTCAACGCCATCTCTCTTATATTGTGAGCGTTTTTGGCATAAAACGCTGGACCCTTGCTTTTCCACAGACGGGACCGTTTGTTCTGTCGGAAAGCCTTTTATTTTAACTCTTTGTCGCAAAAACCCCACAAAGCGAAGATAGGCTTTGTGTTTTGGGTTCTTTGTTTCTGCGATCTGTTTAGAGCATTTCGCTTTTCATTTGAATCCGGTGAAATGCTCTCTGTTTTTGTTTTTGCCGCAAAACGCATGGTGATAGGGGCTGCCACTTTAACCAGCTTTGCTCTAAGCACTTTAATGCGCA
>DDLW01000083.1 GCA_002340345.1 Alphaproteobacteria bacterium UBA2562
GCATGGTTAAAGGGGCTGCCACTTTAACCAGCTTTGCTCTCGTGCCGTTGTTGGCCAAAGGACTTGTCCTTTGGAAACTTTTTCTTTTGCTTTGGGTCTTGCTAAAACGGTCTAACGATGACCATCAGGCACGCATTACCAACCGCCTTTTTCCACCCAATGCTGAAGCTGCCCCAGCCGGTCCACGCCAAAGAAGGGTTCGCCATCCACAATGAAATAGGGGGATCCGAAAACACCTTTTTCCATAGCTTGTTCAACTTTTTGACGCGTCAGATCTTTAATTCTTTGATCTGTTAAGGCTTTTCTGAGTTGATCACTGTTCACAGACCAATTGCCGAGTTGGTCTTCTAATTCCGTCACCAACAGATCTGGCTCATCGACAGGACGGCTAAATTCATAGGCGCCTCGAAAAACCGCCTTTGCCAAAGCTTTTGCCTTGGTGGCGCTTTTTTCTTCCAACCAATAAAAAGCACGACAAGCCGCAACGGCGTTAAAGGGAAAGCGCATCGGTTTCTGATAAGGCTGTCCGAGAAGCCGTGCAAAACGCTCCATATCATGGGCGAGATAATCCCCTTTTAAGGGTTGATGCATCAAAGGCTTATTGCCCGTCACCTTAAAAACTGCGCCGAGTAAAATAGGATACCAGACAACCTCTCGACCGAGGGTCTTGCCGACATCATCGACAACACAGCTTGCTAAATATCCGTACGGCGAGGAGAAATCGAAATAGAACTCGATGGGTCCCCCTTGGGCCTGCTCTGCCATATCAAGAACTCCAACTGTCTTTTCATTAAGCGTCTTCGTTTTGGTCTTGTCAGGTCACGCGTCTTTGCAAAGGCGCAGATTAACAGGCGCGTTACCCTGCATTTGCGTGCTCGGTGACGATCTGACGACCGATCACAAGGCGTTGTATATCACTTGTGCCTTCGTAAATCTGACAGACTCTTACATCGCGATAGATGCGCTCGACCGCAAAATCAGCGAGATAGCCATAGCCGCCATGGATCTGAATGGCTTCAGAGCATGTTTTCTCTGCCATTTCAGAAGCATAGAGCTTCGCCATCGAAGCCTCCTTCAAACAAGGACGCCCGGCTTCTCGTAAGGCTGCGGCATGGAGAACCAATTGACGCGCCGCCTCAATCCGCGTTGCCATATCGGCCAACCGAAAAGCAATCGCTTGGTGCTCAATGATAGGTTTGCCAAAAGTTTCACGCTGCTGGGCATAAGAAAGGGCTTCTTGCAAAGCCGCACGGGCCATGCCAACAGATTGGCTGGCAATGCCGATACGCCCACCTTCCAAATTGGCCAGCGCTATTTTATAGCCTTGCCCTTCTTGCCCTAACATCAAATCGGAGGACACTTCCAAATCTTCTAAAGCAATCTGGCATGTGTCAGAGGCATGCTGTCCCAGCTTTTTCTCAACGGCTGTCACCTGCCACCCTGGAAGATCTGTTGGTACAATAAAGGCAGAAATTCCTCTTTTGCCCGCATCGGGATCTGTGACCGCAAAAACAATCGCGACTTTTGCTTCTCGTCCTGAGGTAATAAATTGTTTCACCCCATTAAGAACATATTGATCGCCCACTTTACGGGCTTTTGTCTGGATAGCGCCGGCATCGGACCCAACGCTGGGCTCTGTCAGGCAAAACGCTCCGAGCTTATCACCACGCGCCATGGGTTTTAAAAACCGCTCTTTTTGGCTGTCATTGCCGAATTTCAAAATGGGCATACAACCAACGGAGTTATGAACGCTCATGATCGTTGAGCAGGCGCCATCTCCAGCCGCAATTTCTTCAAGCGCCAAAGCATAAGAGACATGGTCAAGACCAGCCCCATCCCAGGCTTCTGGCACCAACATCCCCATGAAACCAAGCGCCCCCATTGCCTGTAACGCCGCTGTGGGAAATTGCGCATTGCGGTCCCATTCAGCTGCATTTGGCCAGAGTTGCTCACGCGCAAATGATCGGGCGGTGTCCCGGATCATTTCCTGCTCTTCTGTCAGTATCATTACACCTCCCTGATACCAGAAACGGCTTTTGGTTTCCGGCCATTCTTTTCAGCAATTTTTGCAGAATGAGAGCATTTCACTTTTATTGTGACCCAGGTGAAATGCTCTCTATCTTTGTTTTTGCCGCAAAACGCATCATTAAAGGGGTTTCCACTTTAATGAGCTTTGCTCTAAGAATGTCATTTATTTTATTGCACTGATCTGGCTTGGTTTTTTTATAAAACCTTCGATAAGGCCATCTCATGTCGTTCGTCAGATAAAAAATCTTTAAAGGCGGTTTTGTTGTGGTTTTGCCATGGATAACGCCCAATAATGTTGACCTCCTAACCGTCTTTGCCCCTCTCGGCTGTGAGAGGCGAACCCCACCCCAACTTCTGTCACATCAGGCAACAACAGGTTACTACGATGCCCTGGGCTTTTGGTCCAAAGGGCTACGACTTGATGCGCTGTTCTAGGACCTAAGGCGAGATTTTCTGCGATTTTGGTCCATTTATAGCCTAACCTCTCGGCACGTTGGCCTGGGCTACTGCCATCTTCGCTATTATGGTCTAGTGTTCCACGTTTTCTAAGGTCATCGGCATAAAGCTGTGCTGCTTTCCCAAGGACAGGGTTAAGGGAGAGAGGCTGCAAATTATGCGTTGCTCGAAAGCGGTTGATCTCTTCTAAGACACGTTGCGTGCGTTGGGCTGGCGTTTCAGGACCTGTTTGCTGTTTTTGCCTGAACTGACCCGCAGGCAAGGTTTTTCCATGGCTCTTTTGCTTTGGCGCCTGCGTCGAAGTGCCTGTTATGGTTGCAGACATAAGAACAGGCGATTGTTCTGTAGATGGTTCGACTGTCTGGCAGGCTGTCAGCCCCCATAAGAGCACAAAGAGCATAAAGAGCCCCCCTTTGCACCCTTTGAACACACAGGCTGTCACAATATTTCTCCTACACTGTTCGCTTTCGTCTAGAGCATTTTGCATGATGACTGACTCACACAAAAGGCTCTAGAGTCTGGCCCATTCACGAAAAAATGCGTCGATTACAGCAATATCTGGTCCTTGGTCCGACATTTCTTTGGCTTTTGCTTCTGCTTTTGAGACTTCAGCCCAAATCCAACTTTCCACCTCCAAATGACGCGGTCCATAAGCGGTTTCTTGGCTATCCAGTTTTTGCGCCAATAAATCTTCCAAGGTTGCAGCAACATCTGACGGCATATCGCCAGAGGCTTTCAATGTTGGCAAGTCAATCGGCGGCAAGGTCTGTTCCCGGCAAATCCATTGCAAAGCCAGAACAGGCCGATAGCCATAAAAATAACTTTTTAACTTCACCTCATCGCCACCTTGCATACGCCGCAATTGGGTCACAGCCATGCTGCAATAGTGGTGCAGGAGCGTTCCAATGCCAAAGCTCTCTTGAACGATTTGGCGTAATTCCCGATGAAAGGCTTCATTTCCCATATAAACGATTGGTGAGGCCAGCCATTCATGCAATGTTGGATTTGATTTTAACGCCAAGCGAAGGCTTTTGCGGATATCCCAACCACTCATATCCCAAAGATCGGCAATGGGGGGTTCGATCACGTCACGATTTTCTTTCACGGACAGATACCAGTCCCTTGGATGGCGATAAATGAAGCGGATATCATAATCACTATCCGTTGAGGCAAATCCCCATGCACGGCTTCCAGACTCAACGGCCCATAAAATCTCAATATTATGGTCGAGTTCAATTTGCGTAAGCCGCTTTTTGCCCTCTTCCAAAATATCATTATTTACAGTGCAAGAACTGCCCAAACTGTCCCCAACCATGGTGATTACCTTTTGCCTTTCGTTTTATCACTGTGGCTTTATGCCTCTTTGCGCAAAACCACATTTATCAGAAGACAGAATAAAGCAAAGCTGGGAAAAAGGACGACACTTCTTTTATGTAAAAATGGGGATATCAGAATTTTACGGTATTCTCAGGCGGGCTCTGGCGGTTTTACGATGGGCCTCACCTGAAAAGACTATAATTTTCATGATGTTGAGATAAAGAAATCCCAGAGACTTATAACACTCTTTTCCTTTCATACCGTGACCAAAAGGCTTTAAGAAAGCCGCTCGACCGCAATTGCTGTGGCTTCCCCCCCACCGATACAGAGAGTTGCAACCCCTTTCTCCAGCTTATGATGGGCAAGCGCTCCCAAAAGCGTGACAATGATTCGCGTGCCCGAGCACCCAATCGGATGGCCAAGGGCACAGGCACCACCATGGATATTGACCTTATCAGCAGGCAGATCGAGCTCTCGCATGGCCGCCATCACCACAACGGCAAAGGCTTCATTAATTTCATAAAGATCAACATCCGCAGCCGTCCAGCCCACCTGATCCAAAAGTTTGTTCATCGCGCCAACGGGAGCCGTTGTAAACCATTTTGGCTCTTGTGCATGATTTGCATGGCCGAGAATACGGGCCAGCGGCGTGAGACCTCTTTTCGCCGCCTCACTTTGCCGCATCATCATCAACGCCGCCCCGCCGTCCGAAATCGAAGAGGAATTCGCCGCTGTGACCGTGCCATCTTTCGCAAAAGCCGGTTTCAAAGTCGGAATCTTATCGGGGCGCGCCTTAAAGGGCTGCTCATCCGCCACAAACTTCAAATCCCCTTTTTTGCTACTCACCTTGACATCTGTGATTTCGCCCTTAAAAGCCCCGTCTTTGGTCGCTTTCAAAGCCCGCTCTAAGGATCGAATGGCATAATTATCCTGGTCTTCGCGGCTGAATTGATAATGTTGTGCCGTGTCTTCCGCAAATCCCCCCATCAAGCGGCCTTTATCGCCAAATTCATAGCCATCTTCGAGCCCATCCAGGAACATATGGTCTTTGACGTCCCCATGTCCCATGCGAAAGCCCGCCCGGGCTTTGGTCATGAGATAAGGCGCGTTCGACATGCTTTCCATACCGCCGGCAAGCACAATATCAGCACTTCCCGCCTTAATGAAATCATGGCCCATCATCACAGTTTTCATGCCAGAGCCACAGACTTTATTCACAGTTGTACAGCCTGTTGCCCGGTCCAAACCTGCTTTTAAAGCCGCTTGCCGGGCCGGCGCTTGTCCTATCCCTGCGGGCAGAACACATCCCATCAACACTTCATCGATCTCTTCAGGCGCAAGTCCTGAACGTTCAAGAGCCGCAGACAATGCGGTCGCGCCGAGATCCGGAGCGGTTAAAGGCGCAAGATCTCCTTGAAAGCCTCCCATTGGCGTGCGCGCCATGGAAACAATCACAATAGGGTCTTGTGTCGCAGACATTCGAAGGCCTCCCCCTTTGCCTTGGATGCAAAGCGCGTTCAGAGATCACCCCACGCTTGGCATTTTTGGCAAATTCTGAAAAACTTTTGTGTAATACCAACCGACAAAAATAGAAACCTATAGCTGGTTGGTTAAGCCCGTGCGGCGCTTGCGCAAAATATCAACCAAAGAGTCGAAAGACTCTGCCGGTTGTATTATGATGGATTTATGCGGTCTCTTTGAACAATTCACGCCCAATTAGCATCCGGCGAATTTCCGATGTCCCAGCGCCAATTTCATAAAGCTTCGCATCTCTCAACAAGCGCCCCGTCGGATAGTCATTGATATACCCATTGCCACCTAGAGTCTGGATCGCTTCTAAAGCCATCCATGTTGCTTTCTCTGCGGAATATAAAATAGCGCCAGCCGCATCTTTGCGGGTGGTATCCCCCCGATCACAGGCTTGCGCAACAGCATAAACATAAGCTTTACAAGCATTCATGGTGACATACATGTCCGCCAGCTTGCCCTGCATTAATTGAAACTCGCCAATAGATTGGCCGAATTGCTTACGCTCATGGACATAAGGCTGCACAACATCCATACAGGCTTGCATAATGCCTAAAGGCCCCCCGGACAGAACCAGCCGTTCATAATCCAGGCCACTCATCAAGACATTCACACCGCGCCCGACGTCTCCCAAGACATTTTCTTCTGGAACTTCGCAGTCCTCAAACACCAACTCGCAAGTATTGGATCCCCGCATGCCCAATTTGTCGAGTTTTTGAGCGGTCGAAAAACCTTTAAAGCCTTTTTCAATCAGAAAGGCTGTGATGCCTTTTGCTCCAGCATTGGGATCTGTTTTTGCGTAAACCACGAGAGTATCGGCATCAGGACCATTGGTGATCCACATTTTATTGCCATTGAGAATATAGCGGTCCCCTTTTTTCTCGGCCTTGGTCCGCATCCCAACCACATCAGAGCCAGCCCCAGGCTCTGACATCGCCAGCGCTCCGACCGCTTCTCCTGTAATTAATTTCGGAAGATAGCGTTCTTTCTGGGCTTGTGTCCCATTGCGCTTAATCTGATTCACACACAGATTCGAATGCGCCCCATATGACAAACCCACAGAGGCCGAGGCCCGCGATACCTCTTCCACAGCAATCACATGCGCGGTATAGCCAAGATCCGCCCCGCCAAACTCTTCAGGGGCTGTGACGCCTAAGATCCCTAAATCTCCCATTTTCCGCCAAAGATCGGCTGGAAACTCATTCGTTTGATCAATCTCTGCCGCTCTTGGCGCAATTTCATCAGCGGAAAAGCTTTGTACTGTATCACGAATAGCATCAACAGTTTCACCAAGTCCAAAATCAAATGATGGGCTTGTATTGGGGATCATCGCGGGGCCTCCTGTTCCTAATTTTTATCTTTACCAACCTGCAAATTTTTCACAGTCTTTATTCTTGCCACAAAATGCATCGTTAAAGGGGCTCTCACTTTAACGTGCTTTGCTCTCATCTTGTTCTTTGTGATAAAGCGTGTTGGTGATTTCATGTTCTTTTTGTTGGAGCACTTCAGAGCAATTATTTTCGATTTGATCGAGCTCTTCTAAGGTCGCATCAATATCGTCTCTTTGTCGCAAAAGCATGTGACGGCGCTCGCCCACTTTGACGAGGAAATATTTCAATTGTGTCACTTCGCTTGGATCTGCGTCATAAAGATCAAGAAGTTCTTTAATCTCTTGCAAAGAAAATCCCAAACGCCGGCCTCTTAAAATCAAACGCAACCGCGTTCGATCCCGTGTGTAATAAATCCGGGCTTGCCCTTTTCTTTCAGGCGACAGCAATCCTTCATCTTCATAATGACGAATGGCACGGGGCGTTACGCCATATTCCTTAGCCAATTCAGAGATTGAGAAACGACGGCTGGTCATTTGCTGTTCGAGAGTGTCAACACTGGCCGCTAAAGACATAACATTAATAAACCTCAAATTATTGCCTTCCGTTTACGTTCGCGGAAACATAAAAGCACAAGCCGCACCGCAGTATCCATGTCGCATTAGGGGGAGAAATAAGACACCGCTACGGATGTCTAGCCATAGTCAGAAAAAAAATTGCCGCCAGCAACCAAGTGAAAGTGCGCTACTAAAGCATTTCACTTTTAATTTGAACTCGGTCAAAGGCTCCATATCTTTGTTTTCACCGCAAAACGGATTAAAGGGAGAGACTCACCATTGTGATCCTTTGCTCTCTAGATTTTCAAAAGCTTTTTGATAGACTTTTTCTCGAAAAAGTCGTCTAGGGTCTGTTGAGATTCA
>DDLW01000196.1 GCA_002340345.1 Alphaproteobacteria bacterium UBA2562
ATTATGCAGAGGTCTTTTGAATATCTCTCCCAGACGGCCACGCGCTTGCCAGAAGGGGTCTCGCCAGAATTGGGGCCCGATGCCACGGGGGTCGGCTGGATTTATCAATATGTTCTCATCGATCGCAGTGGCCAGCATGATGTGGCGCAATTGCGTAGCATCCAAGATTGGTTTCTCAAATATGAATTACAAACCGTCGAGGGCGTCTCCGAAGTTGCGACTATTGGCGGTATGGTCAAGCAATATCAAGTTGTGGTCGATCCGAACCGGCTCCGGGCTTATGGCATCACCTTGGCGCAAGTGCGTATGGCGATCCGCCAGGCCAATGGCGAAGCGGGGGGCTCTGTGGTCGAGATGGCGGAAGCAGAATATATGGTCCGCGCCACGGGCTATGTCGATGAGCTGAGCGACCTCGCCCATGCGCCTTTGCAGGTCAATGACCGCGGGGCCGCTGTGACCCTCGGTGATGTTGCTGAGATCCGCTTGGGGCCTCAGATGCGGCGTGGGGTTGGTGAGTTCAATGGTGAAGGCGATGCGGTTGGCGCTGTCGTGATCATGCGCTGGGGCGGCAATGCCCTGGCCACGATCGCAAAGGTCGAGGAGAAGCTTGACCAGCTACGGGGGGGGCTCCCAGACGGTGTTGAGATCATCACGACCTATGACCGTTCTGGGGTGATTGAGCGTGCCATCGTCCATCTTCAGGATAAGCTGACCGAGGAATTTATTGTTGTCATTCTTGTCTGTGCGGCGTTTTTGCTACATTTGCGGTCGTCTTTGGTGATTTTACTCTCTTTGCCTCTGGGGATTTTGGCGGCTTTTCTCATCATGCAGTTCCAGGGGGTCAATGCCAATATCATGTCTTTGGGGGGCATTGCGATTGCCATTGGGGCCATGGTCGATGCCGCGATTGTGATGATTGAAGCCTTCCACCGCCGGATGGAAGAGGAGACCATCACCGCAGACAATCGATGGCGCATTGTGCGAGAGTGCACGACAGAAGTCGGCCCAGCTTTGTTCTTTTCCCTGGCGATCATTACCGTCAGCTTCATGCCGGTCTTTGTGTTGGAAGCCCAAGAAGGACGCTTGTTCAAGCCCCTTGCCTTCACCAAGACTTATGCCATGGCCGCAGCGGCGATTTTATCGGTGACGTTGGTGCCGGTTTTGATGGGCTATATTATTCGCGGTCGGATTGTGCCGGAGCGTAAAAATCCTCTCAATCGGTTTTGTCTTTGGCTCTATGGTCCAGCCTTGCAGGCGGCTTTGGCGCGGCCCTGGCTGATGGTCGGGCTGGCCTTGCTTTTGGTAGGGTCGCTCTGGTGGCCGTTGCAAAAGACGGGAACGGAATTCATGCCAGCGCTGAATGAGGGCGATTTCCTCTATATGCCCTCGCTCTATCCTGGGGTCTCGATTGGCAAGGCGCGGGAAGTGCTGCAACAAACCGACCGCCTAATCGCAACCATCCCCGAAGTCCAAACCGTCCATGGCAAGCTGGGGCGGGCCGAAACCGCAACAGATCCCGCCCCCTTAACGATGATCGAAACAACCATTCAGCTTAAGCCACGGGATCAATGGCGACCGGGCATGACCATGGAAAAACTCCGGGAGGCTCTGGACAAAGCTGTGCAGATCCCAGGGGTGACCAATGTCTGGATACAACCGATTAAGAACCGTATTGATATGCTCGCAACCGGCATTAAAACCCCGGTCGGCGTGAAGATTTCCGGCGCTGATTTAGAGGAAATCGAACGCTTGGCGATTGCCGTTGAGCAAGCTGTTGCCGCCCTTCCGGAGACCGCCTCTGCCTATGCGGAACGCCCGGTGGGGGGGCGCTTTATCGAGATCACAGTCAATCGAGAAATGGCGGCCCGCTATAAGCTGACGGTGCGGGATGTGCAAGACATTGTACAAACCGCCATCGGAGGGGTGAATGTTTCCGAAAGTGTCGAGGGGCTCGAGAGATTTCCGATTAATCTCCGCTATCCTCGGGACTGGCGGAATACACCAGAAAGGCTGCAACATTTGCCGATCGTGACACCATCGGGTGCGCATATTCCCTTAGGCGCGGTTGCTGAGATTAAGGTGGTGGACGGGCCCGGCATGATCCGATCCGAGAATGCCCGGCGGACCGGCTTTGTCTTTATTGATATTACGGGTGGCGATTTGGCAGGCTATGTCCAGCGGGCGCGGCGGGCTGTGGCCGAACATGTGTCTCTGCCCCCTGGCTATGCGATTAGCTGGTCTGGCCAATATGAATATATCGCGCGGGTCCAGGAAAGATTAAGTCTGGTTGCGCCAGCGACAGTGCTGACGATTGTCTTGATGTTGTTTCTGGCCTTCTCACGCTTTTCTGAAGTGGCGATTATTTTAACGGCTTTGCCCGTGGCGCTGGCGGGTGGGGTCTGGCTGATTTGGCTTTTGGCGTATGATATCTCGGTCGCGGTTTTAGTGGGCTTTATTGCGCTTGCTGGGGTTGCGGTGGAAACGTCTATTGTGATGCTGCTCTATCTCAATCTGGCTTGGGACAAGCGGGTCAAAAGGGCGCAAGACAGCGGGAGAGCCTTGGACGAAAGCGATTTGCAAGAGGCCGTAAGAGAAGGCGCGCTGTTGCGCTTGCGGCCCAAGATCATGACGGTTGCGACCATTTTCGCAGGCTTAATCCCCATCATGGTTGGCGCGGGCACGGGGGCTGAAATCATGCAACGCATTGCCGCACCAATGATTGGTGGCATGGCAACGGCAACGTTACTCACCTTGTTTGTCATCCCAGCGATTTTTGTGCTGTGGAAGCGGATGGTGCTTAAAGTAAAGGGTTAAAGTGACGGGGCCGTCACTCTGCTCTTCTGAGATAGAGCACATGTCCTATAAAATGAGCAGAGGACATGTGCGCTATCCTCTTGAATGTGCGCTAGAGCATTTCATTTTTATCTCGCATCAGTGGAAATGCTCTCTGTTTTTGTTTTCACTGCAAAACGCATGGTTAAAAGGCCCGGCGTTAAAATCAATCCCAACGAACCCCCCCCTTTGTATCGCTTTTCTCTACGGGAGAGGCTTTTGGTTGGCTTGCTGTGCGTTGTTCTTTTAAATTCGCGATAATTTGTGCGGATTCAGCACGTGCTTTGTCATTCACTTGGACCAATTGCTTATAGAGCACTTTGAGCTCTTTAGCCGTTGCTGTTGCCAAGAAATCATCAAAATCTTGGACAATATCCTCGACCATATATTTGCGAACGAAAGCTTTTAATTCTTCCAGTGTCATAGAGTCCCCACTGATATTTTTACAGCATGCACTTTTGTTCTGAATAAAAAAAGAATGCTGTTTGTATTTGTTTGTCGCAAAATGAATAAAATGATAAATACATCATTTTATCCTTTGCTTGGAAGAAGAGGATGTCTCCTAAAACACAAAACACGTTACACCTAAGAAATGGTTTGTGAGAATATTGTTTTTCTTGATTTCTAAGGCGTATTTTGTGCATTTCTTCTTCTTAGCTAATCTTTTATAAACGCTCTAATTTTGCCATCATCATTGCAGACTCTTGGCATTCTTCAGCTTTTTTGAAGAATTTATCCGCAAGATCTTGTCGCCCTGCTTGCGCGGCAAGTTTCGCTTTTTCTTTAAGTTCTTTCGATAATTTTAGTAATGTTGCTGGAGAATCCACCATCCCCCCTCCATTATTTTTACAATCCGATGGAAAGATCTGCGATCTTAACAAAGATGCACAGCCTTTTTTCTATTTTGAAGCCATAAATCTACTTTGACCATATAATATAATTCATCGGTTTCAGGCTATAAAAAAACGCCTTTAAGTGGAATTTTCCTATAGCTGTCGTGACAAAAGATAAAATAGCCTTGCATATGGCAAGAGTCATTATATTAGCCTCTTAACTTTTTTCTAGAGGGCAAGGGTCATTTTTTTCGCAACAGTGTTGCAGGAAAAGTCATGATGAGGGCCTGTTACTCAATGTAAGAGCTAAACTTGACCAAGTGATGTCACTTTGTCGCGATCGCTTTCCTTATGATAGCAAAACAAAGAGCAATGGCCTTCTAGCGACTCAAGTTTGAGCATAATAGATTGTGTTTTTGAAAAAGGATACATCTTTAATTGTTGTGGCGCGCTCTATCAAACCAGCTTAGGAGAAAATATAAAATATTGCAGAGGGTTACCCCTGTAGGAAATAGGGAAGAGGATGATAAGGCATATGCTTGAAGCTTATGCAGCGCTTGCACAAAATATCAATCGAAATGCCACCGATTGAGCGGGCTGATATAAGGCTGTGAATTTGCATCTTTCAGGCAACGGATCAAAAGTATGATATCATCCGGTTGCTTCTGCCCCCAATGGACTCGGTTACGCTTTTTCTTTTCCGGCGAAGAGCTCAAAGGGGGATTTTGGGCGCATGAGATCTTTTGTTTTGTCATTTTCTGCAATTTTCAAAAATGTTTTTTCTACCGAAGTGAAGCTTATAAAAATATGCGCTCAAGCGGTTTGGAAAACGGCATGACTTTTGTCAGAAATCTTAGGTGTTCGAGGGTCTTGCTTTTATTATTTTCCAATATAAAACAAGAGGGTATAGAGAATTTGCGAATGTAAAGAGCCAAGAAGAATTTTAAAAATTTTAGGTTGAAAGAAAGGGAGAAAAAAGAGCATTTGGCGCAAAGGGAGCTGTCCTGGACGTGTTATGAGCCTCTCTGTTTGATCCCGTATATTTGTGAAATTTTGCATAGAAAACTTGTCATTATCGGTTGTCTCGGACATGATGCGCTGCGACATATTTGGGTCGAGTTCTTTTGGAGACTTTATAGCGACGAAATGACGCAGTTTTTTTGCGATCTTGGATTTATGTTTGAACGTAAGAAAGAAAGGGCTTTCATGCCCAATGTCTTAAGTTTAAAAATGATCTGATCGCGGCCTTCAAATGAAGTCGACCAGATCCTCATGGAGCGTGCCTTTTAGGGTGGAGATCATCCTTAGAGCCGCCCCTTTAACCACTTTTGCTATTTTGGTTCGGGTTTTCGCGTTGGTCTTCTAAACCGTAAGGTTTTCGACCTTTAGAAACCATAAGATTTGAAGAGGCAGAAGGAAGACGCTTCTGACCCTCTTATGCTCATATGGTGATCATGCGAACGACCATCCAGGGGAGGAGCAGGAAATGGCGACGTCTAATCGTCCGCTTTCACCGCATTTGCAAATCTACAAGCCGCAAATCACGTCCATCACATCCATCATGCATCGCATCACAGGGATCCTGTTGACCATCGGAACTCTTCTTTTGGTGTGTTGGTTGGTGGCCGCCGCGGACAGTCCAGAAAGCTATGAGGCTTTCCAAGGCTTTCTTGGATCTATTTTTGGGCGCTTGCTTTTGTTTGGCTGGACCTTGGCCTTATTTTATCACCTCTGTAATGGAATCCGCCATATGTTCTGGGACATTGGCGTCGGATTTACCATTTCATCGGCTGTGCGCTCTGGTACCGTGACATTGATTGCCACAGTTGTTTTGACTTTATTAACTTGGATTGCTGGCTACGCAATGGCCTGAGGCTTTAACAAGGAGACGTTACAATGAGCCTTCGGACTCCTCTCGGCCGTGTGCGCGGTCTTGGTTCTGCCAAAGAAGGTGTTGAGCATTGGTGGATGCAGCGGGTCACCGCAGTTGCCGCCGCGATTTTGGTGATTTGGTTTGTTATATCCGTGTTGTCTATGTTGGGGGCAAACCATGCGGACTTTAAAGATTGGCTGTCCTGTCCTGTGACAGCAAGTTTGATGATTTGTTTCCTCGTTGCTGTATTCTATCATGCGGCCCTTGGACTTCAGGTTGTCATCGAGGACTACATCCATAAAGAATGTGTCAAAGTTTTTCTGCTCATTTCCATGAAGCTTGGTTGCACGTTCCTGGCGGTGCTGTCCGTTGTTTCTGTTCTAAAAATTGCGATTGGAGCCTGACCGATGGGAAGTGCATACACGATTCACGATCATGAATATGACGTCGTGGTGGTGGGTGCCGGTGGCGCCGGTTTGCGCGCGACCTTCGGCATGGCAGCGGCTGGATTAAAAACCGCTTGTATCACCAAAGTCTTCCCAACCCGCTCCCACACGGTGGCAGCGCAAGGGGGGATCTCTGCGGCCCTTGGCAATATGGGCCAAGATGATTGGCGCTGGCATATGTATGACACCGTCAAGGGGTCAGACTGGCTTGGTGACCAAGATGCCATCGAATATATGTGCCGTGAAGCCATCCCAGCGATTATCGAATTGGAGCATTTCGGCGTTCCTTTTTCCCGCACCGAAGATGGCAAAATTTACCAACGTCCGTTCGGGGGCATGACCACGAATTATGGCGAAGGTCCTGCAGCACAGCGGACATGTGCGGCGGCTGACCGTACTGGCCATGCCATGCTGCACACTTTGTATCAGCAATCCTTGAAGAATAATGCTGAATTCTTTGTGGAATATTTTGCTCTTGATCTCATTATGGATGAGGACGGGGCCTGCCGTGGTGTCATGGCGTGGAATCTTGATGATGGCACCATCCATCGCTTCCGGGCGCATAAAGTCATTTTGGCGACAGGCGGTTATGGTCGGGTCTTCTTCTCGGCAACATCGGCCCATACCTGTACAGGCGATGGGGGCGGTATGGTCTTGCGGGCGGGTCTGCCCATGCAAGATATGGAATTCGTCCAATTCCACCCCACAGGGATCTATGGTGCTGGCTGCTTGATCACCGAAGGGGTGCGCGGTGAGGGTGGATATCTCACCAATTCTGAGGGCGAACGCTTCATGGAGCGTTATGCCCCAAATGCCAAAGATCTTGCTTCGCGTGACGTGGTCAGCCGTTCTATGACCATTGAAATTCGTGAAGGGCGTGGGGTTGGCAAAAATAAAGACCATATCCATCTCCATATTGAGCATCTGGATCCCGATGTCATTAATCAACGCTTGCCAGGGATTGCGGAAACAGCCCGTATTTTTGCCGGTGTTGATGTGACAAAAGAACCGATGCCGGTCTTGCCGACCTGTCACTATAATATGGGTGGCGTGCCAGCACGCTATACTGGCCAAGTGGTGACCAAAAAAGGCTCTGATATCGCCGATGTTCCAGGTTTGATGGCAATCGGTGAAGCGGCATGTGTGTCTGTCCATGGGGCGAACCGCTTAGGATCGAATTCCTTGCTGGATCTTGTGGTGTTTGGTCGTGCGGCGGCGAAGCATTGCGCAGAGACCATGACGCCAGGGGCACCGCATAAATCTTTACCAAGTGATGCCGGGCAAAATGCTTTGGATCGTTTGGATCGTTTGCGCCATGCAAAAGGCACCGTTCCAACAGCGCAATTGCGTTCTGATATGCAAAAAATCATGCAGAGCAATTGTGCGGTGTTCCGTACCGGTGAAGTCTTGCAAGAAGGGGTTGATGCCCTGAAAGCCGTCTGGGCCAATCGCGAGAATATTGGTGTCACAGACCGGTCTATGATTTGGAACTCAGATCTGGTTGAAACTTTAGAATTCGACAATCTGATCACCCAAGCCATGGTGACCATTGTTGGTGCGGAAAACCGGAAAGAAAGCCGTGGCGCACAAGCGCGGGAAGATTTTGCAGACCGCGATGACGTCAACTGGATGAAGCACACTTTGTCTTGGGTGGATATGGGCTCAGGCGATGTCAAGCTTGACTATCGTCCGGTCAATCTCCAACCCATGACCGATGAAGTGCAATCCATTCCGCCCAAAGCACGGACATATTAAAGCTTTTCTGACAAGAAAAGCCCCGTCTTGCTCTGTTCAACAGAGGTCTGTGTTTGGTTTTCGAAGCACTTTTGAACGATCTTCTAAAAGTGCTTCGATCATCCAGTTCGGTTTCTGAAAGTCCAGGCGTTGAAAAGCAAAGCGCCTTTGCAAAATGAAGAAACCGCCGCTTTAGAAAGCAGGATTTGAATCATGGCAGAATTCAAATTGCCGGCCAATTCCCAAGTCCAATCGGGCAAAGAATGGCCAAAACCACAGGGGGCCACAAACACCAAGGCCTTCAAAATATATCGCTGGGATCCCGATAGCGGCCAGAATCCCCGTCTCGACACCTATCATGTCGATTTGGATGATTGCGGCCCCATGATCTTGGACGCATTGCTGAAAATTAAAAATGAAGTCGATAGCACTTTGACCTTACGCCGGTCTTGCCGGGAAGGGGTTTGTGGCTCTTGTGCCATGAATATCGATGGCACAAACACTTTGGCCTGCACGAAATATATCGATGATGTCAAAGGCGATGTTGCTGTTTATCCTTTGCCGCATATGCCTGTTGTCAAGGATTTAGTACCAGATCTTAATGGTATTTATGCGCAATATCGCTCCATCGAGCCCTGGCTAAAATCGGACACGCCTGCCCCCGAACGGGAGCGCCTGCAAAGCCCCGAAGAGCGCGCCAAGCTTGATGGTATGTGGGAATGTATTTTGTGCTTCTGCTGCTCAACCAGCTGCCCAAGCTATTGGTGGAATGGCGATCGTTATTTAGGCCCTGCCGTGTTGTTGCAAGCCTATCGCTGGATTGCCGATAGCCGGGATGAATATACGGGCGAGCGGTTGGATGCTTTGGAAGATCCTTTCCGTCTCTATCGTTGCCACACGATCATGAACTGCACAAAAACCTGCCCCAAAAGCCTGAACCCAGCAAAAGCCATCGGCGATATTAAAAAGCTCATGGTGACACGCCGCTAGAATTATCCGTGACCCAATGAGGTTACGGAAGGGCTCTAGAAAATATAGGTTTCCAAAGGACCAGTCCTTTGGTCGCCGAAGGCTCTTTTTACGCCCCGTTTCCTTAAGGAAGCGGGGCGCTGTTTTGTCCCTCCCCAAGCGGCGCTTGCATGATCACATTATCGACCCATTGCGCATGCTTATAGCCAACTGCTGGCAAAACGCCCGCTTCAAAAAAGCCAAGTTTTTTATGCAGCGCTAAAGAGCCTTGATTGCGTCCTCCGGAAATAACAGCAACCATTTGGCGAAATCCAAGGGCCGTGCAACGTGCCATTAAAGTGCTGAGAAGATGGCTGCCAATGCCTTTGTCCCGATAGTCTACATCAAGATAGATGGAATCCTCGACCGTATAACGAAACGCAGATCGGGTGCGAAAAGGTCCGGCATAAGCAAAACCAACGACAGTCTTATTTAAGATAGCCACCAAATAGGGCATGTTATTCTCAATTAGGGCCTGGAATCGTCGCGTGATTTCGGAAATATCAGGCGCTGTTTCTTCAAAACTGGCGAGACCTGTGAGGACCTGCTCCGCATAAATAGCCTGAATAGCGGCCATATCCTCTTGCAGAGCATCACGAATAAGAAGTGTCTGCCCGGTTGGTAAAAGACAGTGTGTTTGTGGATCCTGGAGCATATCAGCAGGGCACATTGTGGCATTGGACCTTTCAAAGAAAAGCATCGCTTTTGGGAGCAACAGTAAGGAGGGGGCGGCCTCTTATAAGAAAAAACCAGCCTCTAAAGTGCCAAGAAGCGCAATGAGGCTATTGAGGGTTTGGCGTAAAGGATCCATGCCCTTATGGGGTTCTATCATGTCCTCATCCATATAAAGGGCGCGGTTGATCTCAATTTGCAAAGCATGGACCCCTTGTTCGGGAGAACCGTAATGGGCGGTTGTAAAGCCCCCCGCATAAGGGTCATTGATGGAGATACGGTATCCCTTACGACGCAAAAGTTCATAGCTGGTTTGTAAAAGCTTGCGTGCACAAGAACGATGATGGCAATCCCCAAGCACGAAATCATGGCGAATGATAAAACGACGTTCCGTGCCAGCGATTGGATTTGATGATGGCATGGAATGGCAATCAATCAGCAGGCAATAGCCAAAACGATTTTTTGTTTCTTGAATCAACCATTGCAATATCTCGTGATAAGGATAATAGAAATGATTGATTCGCCATTGGGCCTCTGCGAAGGACAGTTTCCGGTGGTAAATAGGCTCGCCACCGGTGACAAAACGCGCCACGGTGCCTAAGCCCCCTTGAACGCGCGGGGAGGTGCTGTTGACATAGTCTGGCAAAGGCTCCTTGAACATCGCGGGATCGAGTTCATAGGCCTCCCGATTCACATCCAGAAAAGCCCTTGGGAAAAGGGCGGTGAGAAGAGGCGCACCTAAGCTTGGAGCGTCAGCATAAAGCTGTTCGACAAAGGAATCTTCCGACTTTCGAATCGTATGATTGTCTAAACGCGAGCTTTCTAAAAAGGAAAGCGGATAATCACGCCCAGAATGAGGGGAGGCTAAGAGCAGGGGAAAACGCCAATTTTCAGGTACAATAGCATGATACACCCCCTCTAGGCTGAGTGGGGGTGGCACAAGGGGGGAAGAAGGGATAAAACGGTCCATGTGCCTTACACAAAAAATCATATGTTGAGAGCAAAACGCTGTTGGGTGAAGGTCTTAAAGTATTGAGACTAGAGCAAAGTGCGGCTGGA
>DDLW01000197.1 GCA_002340345.1 Alphaproteobacteria bacterium UBA2562
AAAAGTGAAAGGCTCTAGAGCAAAGCTTTTTGAAAGACTTTTTCGCGAAAAAGTCGTCTACATTTCGCGCCAGCGAAAGTAATGAATCTCTCTCACTTATCATTCCCCCCCACCATTGGCAAAGTCACATGCCACACCACCCCGGTCACGCTCTCATCCTCTGGAGCGTACAAAAGAATATCCCCATGATGCGCCTGTAAAAGGGCCTTGACCAAAGGCAGCCCCAGCCCTGTGCCGCCATGGGTCCGCGCTGTGGTGAAAAAAGGTTCAAATAATCTTTCACGATTGGCTTTTGAAATACCAGATCCATTATCTTCAACATGCAGTCTGAAATATTTTTCATCTTCTAGGAGTGTCATGGTCACTTGCAAAATATCTTCTTGTTTTGGCTGGGCATGTTGCCTCGCATTATCGATCAGATTGATCATAATGGTTTCAAAATTCTCCGCCGCCATGGCAATCAGGCAGGCGGTTTGGCGCTGATTCACAAAACGGATCTGAAGCCCGTCTTCTTGGTAACGCTCCAAAAGACGTCCAAGAGCAGCGCTAGGATCTAAACTCTCCTCCCCGCCGCTATTGCGCATCATGTCCGCACGGGCGAGCTCCAAAAGACGCCGTACCAAACACTCCAATCTTGTCACATCCCGTTGGATATTGTGCAAAAAGCGTTTCCTTTGCGCCACATCCATCGTTTCACTATGGTCACACAGCAATTCAATGGCCCCCGCCATCGCCGTCAAAGGTGTTTTGAATTCATGGCTTACATGGGTCGCGAAATTCTGAATATAAGCAGCACGCTCTTCCAAAGTCCGGGCCATCGAAGACAAGCTGTCCGACAGCTCTGCAATTTCTAAGGTGACAGGTTGATCTAAAGGCGCCATGGCCCCCGCATCACCTTTTGCCGCTTTTCGGGCCTGGGCAATGAGTTTGGCCACAGGGCGGGTAATGCTTAGGCTCGTTAAGAGTGTGATCACCAGAACCAACGTCACGATCACGAAGGTCGCACCGATAAAGACCTCTCTGCGTGCATAAACGGCTTGCAAAAGATTGCGCGGGGTTCGAATGACAAGGACAGACCCAACAATCCGATTGCCAAGGAAAATAGGCTGCACGACATGCACGCGCAAAGACGTGCCTCGGCTGATCGAGCTCAGAGGCGGGCTGTCATAGCCATGATGGCGCTTGCGCATCAGGCTTTTGGCCTCTCCTGCCAGCGCGGCTTCGATTTCAATAAAATGGCGAATATCGGCCCCAATCTGCTGTCCCGTTGAAGACACAATAATGCCTTGGGGATCTGTGATCCGGATGGCCGATAAGGTGGTGACTTGCGCATCCCGCAACACAGGGGTGAGTGCCGCCCCAGCGGCTTGCGCAAGGGGATCTGCCTTTAAAAGGCCTTTTTTTGGCAAAGGCATCGGGGGATATATTGCGTCCTTCGCGAGATCCAATGTCGGCTGGCGCGGTTGCCAGCGATCTTCGAGCCGATTGGAAGGCTGATATTCCAATGCCGGTAGCCGCCCATAACGGGGATCCACCGCAAACCGGTTCTCATCGATATGACGCTTCAAGGCAGCACGATAGCTGGCCGCGATAAAAGCTGTTTGTGCAATCAGCTCGGATTCTGTTTGCCGGATCAAAGCCGATTCATAAATTCGAAGCACCAAAATCCCAGCAACGGGCAACAATAAAATAAGAACATTAACGATAAGCAGCACAAAACTTAAACGCGGACGCCACGGAGGGATGTCTTTTTTTTTCACGTCGCAAGCCGCTCACTCTCGTATAAAGCCTGACAAAAATCTGAAAGCATAGCCAGGCTAATTATGGATAGGTGGATCACCGTCATGATAAGATCCTTTTGCCAAAGTCCCGCCACGAACAGCCATGGTTAATAATGCAATCATTAAAGACGCTCTTTCCGCCACGGTTTTACTTTCCAAAAGACCTTGTTTTTCGCTTGGGGCAAAGGGGCAAATCATTGCCAAGCTATTGATCAACCGGTCATCTGGAACCTCTTCTAAGCTTTCCCAATTTGCTTGCATATTCATCAGGGCAAAATAATCTTTAAGGCAAGCAAGAAATTGGGACCGATTTTCCAAGGGCGCCACCGCAGGAGGAAGCCTCATATCGTCTTGGAAGGCGCCATAAGCAGGCCGCACCCGACGATAGCCCCGTAGCGGTGAAACTTCTTCTTGTATTGAAAACCGGATAATTCCCGCCAATGTGACCAAGACGCGTCCATCATCTGTTTCCGTAAAACTGACAATCCGCCCAGCACAGCCCATTGTATAGAGCGCTGGTTCTTGATCGTGAAGGCCCTCCTCAAGAGAGGTCATATCCTGGCGGGAGGGCTGGATCATGCCAATCATACGCGATTGGCTTAAGCTATCGAGAACCATCGCTAAATAGCGCGGTTCAAAAATATTTAACGGTAACTTTTCTCCTGGTAACAGCAAAACCCCTTCAAGAGGAAAAAGCGGCAAAGTTTCGGGAAGGTCTTGATAATCCAAGGCAAATGGATGGCGTGACATAACTGTTCAACCTCCCCGAATGAAATTTTCTCAAACCTATGACCGAAACAGCAATGCCGTCTTCAATCCCATTTACGCCCAAGAAGCAACTCTAGGCTTAGTATCAAGAGAGATCTTTGGCCTTATAGTCGGTGCATACCATCACGCAAACAATAAAGAAGACAATTTGCGACGCCCTTGGCTGACAGCAGGATGTGTATGGCCGACCGCTTCGAAAAGCTTAAGCAATTGCTGTCTTGCGCCATCCTCATTCCACTCACGATCACGGCGCACAATCTCTAAAAGATGATGGAAGGCCGCTTCTGGCTGGTCTGCAGCATAAAGCGCCATCGCCAGGTCATAGCGGGCTTGGTGATCATTTTCATCTTTAGCAATACGCCCCTCAAGCTCAGCAACAGACCCGCTTTCCGCCGTTTCTGCAGCCAGAGCAAGCGCGGTTTTCACAGCCTTCACTTCGGCTTTTGCAGCGATATCAGCTGGTAAGTTCTCAAGAAACACCTGCGCGTCTTCAGCCATCCCCGCCAACAGCATCGCCCGCGCCATGCCAGCAATCGCCACAGCATTGGCCTCATCGGCTTCTAAAACTTGCGAGAAAAGAGCCATCGCCGTATGGGCATCTTTTGCCTCAAGCGCCTGTTGTGCTTGCTCTTGCAGGGCGTCAATATCATCGGAAAGATCCATACCCGCCGCTTGCACAAGCTTTTCAATGAACTCCCGAATCTGGCTTTCTGGTAAAGCGCCTTGGAACCCGTCGAAAGGCCGTCCGCCTGCAAAAGCATAAACTGTTGGGACCGATTGAATCCGTAATTGTTGGGCAAGATCTTGATTTTCATCGATATTAATTTTGACCAACCGCACTTTCCCGCGTTGGGCCATGATCACTTTTTCAAGAACAGGTGTCAGCTGTTTACAAGGACCGCACCAAGGTGCCCAAAAATCAACCAAAACAGGTGTCTTCATGGATGTTTCAATGACATCCACCACGAAATCGGCTGTCTTCGAATCCTTGATCCATTCACTGTTAGACGCATTTTCGCCAGATGCATTTCCAGCAGGATCACCACCTGATAAACCAAGAATACTCATAATCACCCAGTCCTACAAAATATTGCGCGAGCACCATCATGCCCACAACGATTATGCCTGTTAGAAAGCAAAGCCGATTTTAAGTGACCGCACTGAGAGTAAAGTGCGGCTGGATGCAAACATCCAGTCGACAGGTCTT
>DDLW01000205.1 GCA_002340345.1 Alphaproteobacteria bacterium UBA2562
AGCAAAGCTGGTTAAAGGGGGAACGCCTGTAACCTTCCGTTTTGCAGCCAAAACCTTAGAGCAAAGGGCAAAAGGATCCTTTTATTCTTTTGGTCCGTTTTGCGGTAAAAACAAAGACATATAGCATTTTTCCTGGATCTAAGGTCAAAGCGAAATGCTATAATGTATAGAAAAAGAGGATGACATTGGCTTTGTCTTCGGATCACGCGGGCCAGTCTGGCCCTGTTTGGCATGGAACAACAATTTTAAGCGTACGGCGCAATGGACATGTGGTGGTGGCAGGGGATGGCCAAGTCACCCAAGGCGCGACCATTATGAAGGGAAATGCGCGTAAAGTGCGCCGTCTGGCAGAGGGTAAGGTCATTGTCGGCTTTGCAGGCGCAACGGCGGATGCCTTTACATTGTTTGAGCGTCTTGAAGCCAAGCTGGAGCAATACCCAACCCAATTAATGCGGGCTTGTGTTGAATTGGCGAAGGATTGGCGCACCGATCGCTATTTACGACGCCTTGAAGCGATGATGGCGGTGGCAGATCGGGAAGTTTCTTTGGTCTTAACCGGAACAGGGGATGTTTTAGAGCCAGAAGATGGTCTGATTGGTATTGGGTCTGGTGGGCCTTTTGCTTTGTCAGCGGCCCGGGCTCTGCTTGATATTGATGGTCTTTCGGCAGAGCATATTGCCAGAAAGGCTCTAAAAGTTGCATCTGAAATTGATATTTATACCAATCATAATCTGATCGTAGAAAGCATTGAAGAATGACCGATTTTAGTCCGCGTGAAATTGTTTCAGAACTGGACCGCTATATTGTGGGGCAAAATGATGCCAAGCGCTCTGTCGCCATTGCCCTGCGTAATCGCTGGCGTCGGCGGCAATTAGATGATGAGCTTCGCGAGGAAGTTCTGCCAAAAAATATTCTTATGATTGGGCCAACAGGGGTTGGGAAAACGGAAATTGCGCGTCGTTTGGCGAAATTGGCCAATGCGCCTTTTATGAAAGTTGAGGCGACAAAATTCACAGAAGTCGGCTATGTTGGTCGGGATGTTGAGCAAATCATTCGTGATTTGGTCGAAATCGCCATCACCATGACCAAGGAACGGCAAAGCAAAGAGGTTTCCTCAAAAGCGGAAATGGCGGCAGAAGAACGGGTGATTGATGCGTTGGTGGGCCAAGGGGCCAGCGATGAAACGCGGCAAAAATTCCGTAAGCTCCTCCGAGAAGGCAAGCTGGACGATAAAGAGATCGACCTTGATGTCCAGGACAATAGCAATCCCATGCCCTCTTTTGATATCCCTGGCATGCCCGGTGCCCAGGTTGGCATGGTGAATCTTGGCGATATTTTTGGCAAAGCGATGGGCGGGCGCACGAAAAAGCGCACGGTCAAGGTCTCAGAGTCTTATGACCTTCTTATGGTCGAAGAAAGTGAAAAGCTGCTGGACCAAGATGCTGTGGTGCGGGACGCGATCGCGCTTGTCGAACAAGAGGGGATCGTCTTTCTTGATGAAATTGACAAGATTTGCGCCCGCTCAGATCATCGCAGCGGAGGAGATGTCAGCCGAGAAGGGGTGCAGCGCGATCTGTTGCCGCTTATTGAAGGCACATCGGTGACCACAAAACATGGGACGGTGAAAACCGATCATATCTTATTTGTTGCTTCAGGGGCGTTTCACCTTGCCAAGCCCGCCGATCTTTTGCCAGAGCTTCAAGGGCGTTTGCCGATTCGCGTGGAGCTAAAAGCCCTCACCCAAGAGGACTTCAAACGCATTCTCACAGAACCTGAAGCCAGCCTTATTAAGCAATATAAAGCTTTGTTGGCAACGGAGTCTGTGACCCTTGACTTTACCGAAGATGCCATTGAGCAACTGGCAAAGCTTGCGGCTGAGATCAATGCCTCTGTTGAAAATATTGGTGCCAGACGCCTTCATACGGTGATGGAAAGATTGCTTGAGGAGATCTCTTTCACAGCAACAGACCGTGGCGGTGAAACAGTGACCATTGATGCGGCTTATGTCACAGATAAAGTGGCGCCTTTGGCGAAAAATACGGATCTCTCAAAATTCATTCTCTAAGACCAACCGGCAAAAATAGAACCCTGTCGCCGCCCGGTTAAGCCTTGCGGCGTTTGAACAAACTATCAACTTTTAAGCCCGTGCGGCGCTTGAGCAAACTATCAACCAAAGAGTCGAAGACTCTGTTGGTTGGTATAAGAGGCTTTTGCATCAGCAGGTTTTTCTGTTGTTAGAAAATGTCTTTTTATGCTTCGAAAGCCAGGAGGATTGCTATAATCGTCCTGGCTTTTTTGCGTCCAGCGAGAGCAAAGCTGGTTAAAGTGGCAGCCCCTTTAACCATGCGTTTTGCGGTGAAAACAAAGACATAGAGCATTTTGTGTGCGTCTATCATCACGCAAAAGGCTCTATCATGCGAGAAAATAAAACAATAAGCTTTTGATGAGAATAGACATAAGCCTTATTAACATCTTGAAAATGTAAATACCTTTCTAAATGTCTCTAAGATTGCCATCTATCTGTGACACTGGAGAAGATATCGTGGGTTTAAGACTACGACTAAGTCTTATTTTATCACTTTTTGCCCTGTTGATTGGTGCGACATGTGCTTTCATGATGGGCAGTGTTGTGCTTTATCCCTGGGCGCGTGATTCCGCCGAAGAGACGGCAATGACGGCGATCCAAAGATCCGCTGAAATGTTCATGGTCTCGACAAAACGGTATAATCGTCTCTTTGAAGCTGCGGCGACGGAGGAAGAAAAAGAAGCCATAACAAGCCGTTGGCAAGAAACAATTATAGCTGTTGATGATGCTATTATTCATAATTTTGGCAGAGATAAGCTCCTTGTCAGACTGATTGGTGATGTTGATATCACAGGGGCCCCTCCTTTCGGGGGAGAGAAAACAGCCATCACATCAGAGTTTGAACGGGTGAGCTTACAAAAATTTTCGACAGGGGATTTCGCTCCTGCCAAAAAAGAAGACAACGGGATTTTCCGGATCGCTATTCCTTTGACCTCGGATATGCATCCTGGATGCGCCAATTGCCATGGCATTGCTGTGGAGGATAAAATTGTTCTAGGAAGCTTAAATGCTTATGTTCCTCTCCATAAAAGCCTTGGGGAGGCTTGGCAATATTCTATCCAAGCTGGAATTTTATTGATCGCCGTTGCATCGATATTGTGTTTTTTATTGTATTTGTTGTTTGCGAATCAAGTTGTGGCACCCTTGCAAAATATTGCGCGAGAATTAAGAAAATTTTCTAAAATAAATATGGAAAGTCAAAACCTTTACAAACAAGAGAAAAATGAAATTAAAGAATTGGAAAACGCGGTTCACCTTGTTGAACAGAGTCAGCAGCAAATCGAAGCACAGCAAAAAACAGTGCTTGAAGCGCAAGAAAACGCGGCTCTTGAAAGAGAAAAAGCAACGTTTGATTTTGCGAATATGTTGGAAAGCCGTGTCAATACCGTGATTGAAGCGATTATGCAGGCGGTATCGCGTCTTCACGATTCAGCAGGGACCATGTCTGCAACGGCACAGCAGACGACAGACCGCAGCCAGAGCCTGACGTCTGCAACAAATAAAACCAGCTTGAATGTGCAAACGGTGGCTTCTGCTGCAGAGCAATTAGACGCGGCTTCGAATGAAATTGGGCGCCAGGTGGAGGCGGCTTCGCAAGTGGCACAGCATGCAACAGAACAGGCGGCCACGACGCAGGAGGTTGTCAATGGTCTTTCCGGAGCTGCGGATCGGATTGGCGAAGTGATTAGCATGATTCAAGATATTTCGGGCCAAACCAATCTCTTGGCCTTGAATGCGACGATTGAAGCGGCGCGCGCGGGTGAATTGGGCAAGGGATTTGCGGTTGTGGCTTCTGAAGTCAAACATCTTGCGGACCAGGCCGCGAAGGCGGCGTCTGAAGTGGCACAGCAAGTCAGTACAATTCAGGACATGACGGGTCAAGCGGTGATGGCGATGTCGGATATCACCCATACGATTTCGGATATTCACACGAATTCGAGCACAATTGCAGGCGCTGTTGAGCAGCAATCGGCTGCGATTAATGAAATTTCGCGCAATGTCCAGGAAGCTGCGGACAGAACAAAGGATGTGGCGTCGGACATTGAGGAATTGACGGAAGGGGCGGAAGACACGCTGAAATCTTCGCAAATCGTTGAGGATGCGGCAACAGAGCTGGCGCAGCAGGCCAATGAACTGAAAATACAGGTTCATACCTTCCTCACTGATATCCAGAAAAGCTAGAAGGGTTTCCAAAGGGCGCGCCCTTTGGCCGTCGGAGACAAAAAGCCCTGCCTTTTTTCAAGGCAGGGCTTCAAGCGGCTTGGCTTTTGACTTTAAGATAAACGGACATCACCCCTTACCTTACTTTCTTATGGTTTTCTTATGAGATCCTCACGGCTTCTCAGGATAATAACAATATTTTGTAATCGGACAGTGCCAGCATTCAGGCTTGCGCGCTTTACAAATATAACGGCCATGGAGAATCAGCCAGTGATGGGCATGGCGCTGCCAAGCGCTTGGGATACGATCTTCCAAAGCCAGTTCAACGGCGAGCACAGTCTTACCAGGGGCCAGGCCGGTTCGGTTCGAAACACGATAAATATGGGTATCAACGGCAATTGTTGGGATGCCAAAGGCTGTGTTCAAAACAACATTGGCTGTTTTACGCCCAACACCGGGCAGGGCTTCAAGGGCGGCCCGGTCTTGGGGGATTTGGCTGTTATGGTCTTGAATCAGCTTTTGACAGGTTTTGAGCACATTTGCGGCCTTACTGTTAAAAAGCCCAATTGTTTTGATATGTTCTTTAAGGCCAGCATCGCCAAGGGCCAACATGGCCTCTGGTGTGTCGGCAATCGCAAATAAGCCTTTTGTGGCTTTATTGACCCCGACATCTGTGGCTTGGGCCGATAGCAGGACAGCAATGAGTAAGGTAAAGGGGTTGCTATAGTTTAGTTCTGTCTTGGGCTCTGGTCTTTGCTGTGACCAGATTTGGAAGGCGGCCGCGATGTCGTCTTGTGTCATCAGGCGGTCTGCAACGGGGCCTTGATAGGGTTGTCCGCTTGTGGTGCGTTTTTTGGGCGCTTTTTCAGGGGAAGCAGCTTTTGGTGTTTTCATGGTATTTCATAGTGAGAGTGTTGATAGAGCCCATCCTTTTTTCGCTTACGCGAAAATAGGCGACTTTTTCGAGAAAAAGTCTCTCAAAAAGCTTTTAGAGCAAAGTGCGACTGGATGGAAACATCCAGTCGACATGTCTTGCGGCAAAAATAAAAACAGAGAGCATTGCACCTGATTCAAATTAAAAGCGAAATGCTCTAGGGTTTGTTGAGATTCATGCGGAATTTATCACCGCCGCTGCGAGGTAGATCGCAGCGGCAAAACTTTTGTCTGTTTTGTCTGCTCTCATGGCGATTTTCTTGAACTCCTTGAGTTTACAGAAGAAATTCTCGATCAAGT
>DDLW01000203.1 GCA_002340345.1 Alphaproteobacteria bacterium UBA2562
ATTATGCAGAGGTCTTTTCAAATCAAAAATTACAACCCTCTAATACCAACCCACTATAGATTCGTCTTTTTGCCAGTTGGTGTAAAATCATCAAAATACCGTAAATCATTGGAAACGTCTCATGACCTCTTTTCCCAATTTCTAGTCGCAACTTTTTCAATAACTTCTATAGTAAAGCTGGTTAAAGGATCAGCCCCTTTAACCATGTGTTTTACGGCGGAAACAAAAATATAGAGCATTTCACCGGCTTCAAATTAAAAGCGGAAGACTCTAAGGATTCGTAATGCAAAATCTGGCGTAAATCCAGGTGGCAGATTCGCCTATTGAACAAGAGAATAACCTTTCCAGATCATTACATCCCTCAAAGATCGCATTTTTATACAGAAACTCTTATGATGCTTAAACTTCGCAAGAAAAAAAAATCACTTCCTTCTATTTCTTTCTATTTCTTTTAAAAATACTATATTTTACATATAGTTATATCATTTCAACAGAATCAAAACCCTGTGCAAAAATACAAATCATAAGCCTTGGTGACCCTTTAAAAACAAGAATAAAGAATAAACTGTTATAATTCATCATCGATAGACTTGTAATTTTAATATATTTCAGGCTATAGTCTGTTCCACAGAGCAACCACGGTCTGATTGTCTGGCCGTGGTTATTGCGTTTACCGATCCCTTTCGGCCATCAACGCTTAAAAATCCGCTCCCCTCACGCAGCATATGTGCCATTCCCTGGAAACAGGGCTGGGGTGGTTTGATATTTTTTGACTCAAAGGTGCAATAGAAGGAGTCCAGAGTGCAGGTTCTCGTTCGTGACAATAATGTCGATCAAGCTTTACGGGCATTAAAAAAGAAAATGCAGCGCGAAGGCATCTTCCGGGAAATGAAACTCCGTCGGAATTACGAAAAACCTTCCGAAAAACGCGCGCGTGAAAAAGCAGAAGCTGTGCGTCGTTATCGTAAAATGCTTCGTAAGCGCTTAGAGCGTGAAGGCTACTAAGGCGAAATCCAATTGGCATTCTGCCATGATCAATTCTCTGTCAAGAGATAGAAAGGATTCATGGCATTTTGCAAAAACGGCAAAATGTTCTTCAAGAAAATCTCTTTAAGACGGTGTCTGGTAGCAAAATAAATATATAGCATTTTATGTTTCTTATAAATACGAGACGTGTAATGTTCTATATTTTAAAGGTGCTATAGGCGCCCTATTTGTCGCCCTGTTAGAACATTCTGGGGCATAATGATGCCCTTAATCTTCGTTCAGATGTCCCAGAAAGTCTTCCTTTTGAACAGAACTTCCTCTAGCAAACCCTTTGACTATCTAAGGGCTAAATAGTCTTATACATGATTGATTAGATTATAGTCTTCTTTATCAATAAAACGTCCAGTGGAGCCCCCTTAACCGCTTCATTCCTTTATTTTGAAAACACATTCTTGGTCTAGACTCCGACGATATTTGAATTCTTTTAAGGCCAGCAGTCGGAATTTTTCTTTATTTATCATCATAATTCGGGTTTTAGGTATTACAAGACACCTTATATTGTTAACGAGCTTCACGCGCCCAATCTTTTTTCTGGCGTATTCTAAGACGATGATACGAATGTCCATGCGCTGCTTTAGGTCTCATCTTTAATGATGTCCAGCCATGGCGATAAGCTGTATCTTTCAGCGTCGATTTCCATAAAATCTAACGGCTCCGTATTGCCCAAAAAGGCATCATTTGCTACTGAGTGATAGGCTCTGTCCGCCCCAATATCAGAGCTATATATTCTTTCATCCATCAAACCTTCTCACAGTCTCACATCGTCATGGTCGCAATCCATAATTTTTGGAAGGCTTGTTAAATGGTATCCGATCCCCCTAAAAACAGAGATATTATCACTGTTTTCCATAAGAAAATTCAGGGTCTCTTCGATCTTGGGCGCTATAATGACTGCCGTAAAATGTGTTTAGAGTGTCTTGCCATCGCACCGAATGAATCAATTGCTTTTCATTTTGCTTGTTTAGCTTCCTTAAGACTTGGAGAGAGCAAAGAGGCAATCCAATGGGCCGAAAAGCTTCTTGCAGAGGAACCAGACCAGGCACAAAGCTATAACCTTATGGCCCTCTCGCTTGCCTGTAACAATGACAATCAAGACTTTACAGATCGTCAAAAAATCGAGGCCTATTTTCAAGAGAGCCTCCAAAAAGATCCTTCTTATGCGCATTCTTATTTATTATATGCTGATTGGTTGGGGGATTGTGGCCGGTTAGAAGAGGCTCTTGTGTTTGGCCGAAAAAGTTTACGTCTTGATCCAAATGCCAATGCTTACACACTTTTGCAAGCGCTTTACCGTCTTAACAACCAGATGGACCTTGCCCATGAAATGGGCCAGAAGGCTCTGATGGAAGATCCTGAACGTGCCGTCAATCACCTCGAAGCGGGATTTCGATGCCTCGAAAAGGGAGAAACGCAAAAAGCCAAAAGTCATTTTCGTGATAGTCTCTGTCTTCAGCCAAATGAAGATTATTTTAAAGCCATTGCAGCAGAGCATTGCCGTCAAAAAATTTTATTCCGACATCTCCCGATACTACAGTCTGATCCGATCATGTATGGTATTATCTTCATGATACTACTCATGTGGTATGTCTTGTCGCTTCTAATTTGGGATAAATTAGAGTTTTTATGCTGGCTTAGTCTTTTTATTATCGCTCTTTATTACAGTATTTTAGGTCTTTTCATCTTATGTAAGAAAAGGCGGTTTGCTAATTTACAAAAAGGAAAGTTATAATCATAGCTTTATTTCATGAAACCATTACGGACTACTGATAAAAGCATTTTGAGAGACTTTCTCTCGAAAAAGTCGCCTGATTTCGCGCAAGCGAAAAATGTCTACAATTACCAAAAATGTAAAATCCATAAATTTTACAACTTAGTGAAAGTCCTGCTCTCTCATAAGCAACAGATCTCGTGTAATGCTTCAATACAATTAAATGGAACAGATCACAGCCTTCCGCGATCAGGAGATCAAATTATGAAAATGAACTATTTCGTTTTTGGGACAAATGATATTGACGCTGTAACACAATTCTATGACTCGCTCTTTACCTAATTAGAATTTCATCAAATCGCATCAACTGGCAGAATGACCTATTGGCAGGGGGAAGATTTTGTGTTTGCGATCGCTCTTCCCTTTGACGGAAAACCGGCAACATATGGAAATAAAACAATGATTGGGTTTAATGTTGGCTCTCCTGAAGACGTAAAAAGGCTTCATAAGAAAGCGATTGCATTGGGCAGTATGTGTGAAGGCGAGCCCAATCAACGATGTCCCTATTTTTCCGCTTATGTAAGGGATTTAGATAAAAATAAAATTTGCCTCTTTGGTCAAGGCATCATGAAATCATAGATTTTAAAATCCTGCTGGGTTCTAATAGCCCAGCAGGAATCTGTGTATGGGGTGTTTGCGAGCCTCCCAGCACACACTTATTGCATTTTAACATCATCTGTTTTTGCAGGTGTTTTTTCTGGAAACTCTTTTGACGCTTCTTTCTGCTGCAAATCAGCAAGAACATCAATCATTGTTTCAAGTTCAGATTTTGGTTTCTTTGCAAAAGTTAAAGACCTTTTTCCATCTTCAATTTGCGCAAGTTTCCAGGAACGGCCATCATACAAGAAGCCCCAAATGGTTTCTTGTTCATCAGAACCTTTTTTCCCTTGAATTATTTTACCAGAGGAGTCTTTTAAAGCGTCTGTGACTTTCGCTTTAAAACGTATCCAAATGACAGGTTTGTGGCCTTGTTCAAAGTCCAAATGAATAGGTTCTATTGTTTTAAGGCGATGTAATTTTGCAATGCAAGTATGGCCTTGATCTTGCCAATCTTCAAGGAGAGCCTGCTGCGCATAATAATATTCATTTGTCATCAAGTCTTTAGCTTGAGATAAATCATAGCTTGACCAAACATCCCAAATAGATTTGAAACAATATTGCACTTGCTGATCAATTTTTGCCCAATTCATTTCCGGGGCAACGCCAGACAAGTCTTTTAATCTTTTTTTGCATTTCCAAACAGCCTTTTTCTCTATAATCATAACGTAAAGAAATAAAGGAAACAGAATAATCATGACTGGTATTAAAATAATAAGAAGCCAAGTTTTGGCCTTAGCAGCTTTCGCAAAAATAGCCCCAGGCCCCGCATAAGCAATGTCTGGTGCAAAAAAGATTAAAAAACCGGCACAAATCAATAAAAAAGAAACAAGCGTTAGGAGCAATCTTTTATTTTCAATCATTGGAATAATCTCTCAATAATTCTCAATCATGACTTTTTCATTTGCTGAACAAAATCGCCAACACCAAAAAGGCGTGCTCGACGATGTCGCTCTGCCAACAAAATCGCTTCAACACGCGCGACGGCATCTTCAAGATTATGGTTGACGACGATATAATCATACTCCTCCCAGTGACACATTTCATCATAATTCTTTGTCATGCGTTGTGTAATCACCGCTTCACTATCTTGTCCTCTTAAACGTAATCGTTTTTCAAGTTCCTCCATAGATGGTGGAAGAACAAAAATACTGACAACATCTTGTCTTGCCTTTTGACTTAATTGCTGCGTTCCTTGCCAATCAATGTCAAAAAGAACATCTTTCCCCTGATTCAACTTGGCTTCAATTTCTGCACAGGGTGTCCCATAATAATTGCCAAATACATGCGCATATTCCAGCAGCGCTCCTTTAGAAATCATGTCTTCAAAGTCAGGAACAGAACGAAAATAATAATCAACACCCTCTTGTTCACCAGGGCGTGGTGCCCGTGTCGTCACTGAAATCGAAGACGTAATATGCTTGTCCGTGCCAAGCAAACGTTTTGCAATCGTTGTTTTGCCAGCCCCTGAAGGCGATGACAAAATCAACATTAACCCACGTCGTGACATGCCAACTTGATAAATATCTTTCCCATCAAAAGGAAATGTTACGGTTTCTTTATTCAATGTTTTGCACCTGTTCTCGCATTTGATCAATCACCGATTTCAGCTCCAACCCTAAAGCTGTTAATCCCAAATCAGCTGATTTTGAGCAAAGGGTGTTCGCTTCACGGTTAAACTCTTGACAAAGAAAATCTAATTTACGGCCAATACTTTCTTCTTTTCCAGAAGCGGCCTGATCTAATAAGTGCCAGGCTTGTTCTATATGTGCGGATAAACGATCAAGTTCTTCGCAAATATCTGCTTTAACACAGAGTATAGCAACTTCTTGCGCCAATCTCTCCTCAGAAAGCTGTGGTATTGACTCTAATACAGCCTTGAGATTATCGACAAATCTTTTTTTAATAACCTCAGATTGTGCCTCGGCGATAGTTTTAGCTTGCGTGATAAGATCTCTTATATGTGTTAATTGCCCTCTGACAATCGTCTCTAGTTTTGAACCCTCTTCTTGTCTTGATTGCACAAGAGCCTCTAAAACAGCTTTGAGGTCTTGTAGTAGAATATTTTCTAAAATTTTTCGCTGCGATACCTCTTCTTCTTTCGAAATTGCTGTTACCGGTTCTAAAACACCTTTAAGTGCTAAAAGTCCATCAAGACTCGGCGGGTCAAAGGTTATGCGCTCTGCCAATATTTTAGATAAAGTAATGACTTCTTCTAAAAATTCTTGATTAATTTTTAGAGAAACGGGCAAGCCTGAGCTAGAAAGTTGCAAAGAAAGAGAGACAGATCCCCTTTTAAGGGATTTGGTAAAAAGTTTCCGCGCCTGAGACTCCAGGCTGTCATAACCATTTGGGAGACGAAAACGTAAATCTAAACCACGACCATTGACAGTTTTAAGTTCCCAGACCCAAGAAAAGTCTTGGGTTTGCTCTAGGGTCTGTTGAGATTCATGCGGAGTTTATCACCGCCGCTGCGAGGTAGATCGCAGCGGCAAAACTTTTGTCTGTTTTGTCTGCTCTCATGGCGATTTTCTTGAACTCCTTGAGTTTATAGAAGAAATTCTCGATCAAGTGGCGCCATTTGTATATATCCCGGTCGATCCTGAGCTTCTGTGCGCGACGCTGATGCTGTTTGATGACAATTTTGGCCCCCC
>DDLW01000075.1 GCA_002340345.1 Alphaproteobacteria bacterium UBA2562
TAAAACCTGAAACGCTCTAGAGCAAAGCTAGTTAAAGTGGAAGCCCTTTTAACCATGGGTTTTGCGGCATAAGAGCGCAACTTGCCCTTCATCGCACCCCAACGAGGGGCCGCGTCAAGATATGCGTGATCACGCTGATTCTCACCAGTGCGCTGGATGTGATAAATTCCGAGAACACTTCCTGGGTTTCGCCCCCATAACTGTCTTCTGCGACAGGCCGATAGCCATAGAGCTCAACGCCATCTGAGCTGACCAGACCTAAGGATTTTATGCTCATCAAGACGTCCCCTTGTTCGGACCGACGTTCGACACAGATGATATCATGCATTTCTGGTTCTTCGGCAGGCGAGGCCCAGCAGAGAAAGCCCGCATAGATGCCAAAGGGTTGCATACTTTCCCCCGATGCAAGAATCGGGAAAGCATGGGGATCTTTGCGTAATTCTGGCGGCACGATGGCGCGGAAACGATTTTGATTCCACTCGGCCCAGCCTTCTGGGCCACAGGCTGCAAGTCCCACAATAGGCCGCGAAGGCTGTGGCGTCTGTGCATCTTGCCCTGCTATGGTCTCTTCCGGGATATCGTCTTTTTCGGATGCCGAGTCTGTTCTTTTTGCAGATGCGCCCCGTATTTTGCTGCCCTCACCAAAAGCAAGCCAATCCAGCGAGACGTTGCAGACCTCTGAAATTTTCAAAAGATGACGGAATCCTGGGTCTGCAGCGCCAGAGAGCCACTTCTTTATCCCAGAGGCTGAGACTCCAAGATCGGCTGCGAGTTGGTTGGCTCTGTTGCCTTGTGGGTAATGTTCATTGGCCATTTGCCGCAATCGGTCTTGGAATGTGGCTTCAGACCGTGTTCTAGCGCCGCGAGAGGACGTCACCTCATCCATGATCACTCCTCTTAGTCTTTTTATAACGCTTTGAAAAAGAACCAGAAACTGTAGAGTTCCAAAAACTACCCCAGAAAAGAGCTAAAAAGTGACTTTCTTGCTTTACGGGATCCCTTTTTAGATACATACTCGTTACCGTTCGTTGTGGCTGAGCCAATGGGGTAGGTCCAGAACCGAGCCCACAAGCCGATGGGGGCCCGCAGCCTGGTCCATACAGCAAACCTTAAGAATGAGCGCAGGAAATGAGTCCAAAAGGTGGGCAAAAATACCTAAGGACCCCCAAACATTAGGAGAGAGCGGCCACCACAGAATCCCCTTCACGCGGAAAAGTTTGCGCTCTGGTTCTTAGAGGCCATTCTCAGCCTTGCAATTTTCTCGCGCGTCTTCTTGCGCAGAATCCCAGGGAGCAGATTTTCTTATATGCCCAGGCCGTCGATCCATCTTTTCTGTCGGGTGTCGTCAGATGTGAATTCCTTTTGCCCTTTCTATGGAGAGTCCGCAGAAAGACTTTCATTTTGCTCTCCCAGGAGGGTTCTCTCCTCCGAAGAGCATGGAATTCTTTAAAGTAATCGGGAAGAGGGGCACATGGCTATAAAATTTTTTTGGGGGCTTGAACTTTATGTCTGTATTTCTATTTTAGTAGCTAATTAATATAAAAAAATCGCCATCCGTTATAATAAATAAAAGGGGGTTTGTTATGGTTGTTTATTATAAAAGATCTTCAAAGAAATCAATGGGGCACCAGGTAGAAAAAACAGAAACACCCCCCGTAAAATCCCCCCATCAGCGTTTGCAAAGCCATTTAGAACGCATTCAAACCTATTTAGAACAAGATTACAGAATCCTCCCCAGCGTTCCCACCGCCGATATGATCAAAGCCGCCTGTCTAAAAAGTAATATCAATGGCGAGCAAGCTTTAATCATCTATAATGCGATGATTCAAGCCTATGATCTTGGGCAAGAAGAAAACCAGATTTAAGTCTCTATAGCCAAGCTGGTTAAAGGGCGAGCCCCTTTAACCATGCGTTTTGCGGGGAAAATCCTTCCTTGCTTATGGTCAGGCCAAAGCATTTATAAACTTAAAATAGCCTCTGAATAAGCCCTTGTTTTCCCTATAGAAAAATTTTAAGGCGTTTTCTTCGAAAGATTCCCCCAATCATATCTTTACGCGACCCAAAAGCTTTATCTTGGCTTTGCTTGATGTCGTCGTCCTCTCTTACGCCCACCATATTGATTGTCTGGATTTTTGCGTAGCGCTTTCCCAAGACTATTTCCTATTTATAGAAAGATAGAATTAAGGAAAAATTATCCTAGAAATAGTTTAGGGTCTTGAACTTTTATCACAGCGTTTTATTTTAGTATCTAACATATTTTAGAAATGACGTAATGAGACAGATCCTAAAAGAGAAGGCAAGGCTATGGTTGATATATTCCGGAGTTCTTCAGATGAATTGATCATTTTGCAGAAAGATTACGAAGATATGACATCCCCACAAGAACCAAATCCCCTAAGGCAAGCATCTTTTCGGCGTATTCTCTCTTATCTGGAAGATGACTATAAAGTTCTGCCCAACACTCCCACCATTGGCATGGTAAAAGCGGCTTGCGAAGGTGCCAATATCCATGAAGAGCTCGCTTTACGGATCTATCACTTAATGATTGAAGCTTACGAGTGACTCTTTTCTGAGACCCTCTTTGGTCAACAATGACGATGATATCCAAACGGCAGGCCTTATCCGCGCCATGGAGACCCTAGACGTCCTTCTCCTTTTATAAGAGCAAGTCTTTGAGGCGCAACCATATAAGGTTGCGCGCTCTTATGGGGAGGTTGGTATGGTGACATGGCCGGTGTGCTGGCATTTCATAGCCCCCGACCAGGTCTTTTTACAAGCTTTCCGCTGGCGGACGCGCATAACGGGCAGCTGTACCGCGTTCGATACCCGCTGCGATAAGACGATCAAGCTCCAAGCCATGGCGCAACATCTCAAGCAGACGGATTTCTTCTTGCGCCACTTCCCCATCCGCTGCTGCCACTTCACAGGCCAAGGCATAGGCTGTTTCACGCAAACGCCCTGATAAAGCACCCCGAATCATGCCGATGGCCTGATCGAGACCATCTTCTTCTTGCATCAGTTCAGCACATTGCTGGCTGACATCCCCCAGACGATTGAAGTCAAATTCTTTAAAAATCGGCAAATGGTCGATCTGATCCCCGATGGCTTGGAGTTCGGAATCAGACATTTGTCGATCCGCTGCGGCCACCAAAACCATGGTGAAAATCAACGCTTCGTGATGTTTAATCATCCTATGTCTGTCTCCTCGGGCAAGATTTTGAGCGCCATGGCTGATCTGTGCGAAATCAGTTCAGAGGCTTTTTTTCTGAGTCCCTCTCTGTCACATCAACAGCGAAGGGGCAGACCCTTTTACCGGTTTCCAAGCCAAGTTGAAAGGCTCTAATCTCCCAATGCTGTCTGAAAACAGACATTCTCTCATGCCTTTGTCATACAGCGCCTGTGCTGCTATCAGGAATATCATCCCCTTTTCAAAGAGACCCTCGACAGAAGACCCTGATGTCCTTTATGATTATGTTTCTTTTAGTGGTCGTCTTTTCACAAACGCCTTTTCGCTTTTGTTTCTCTTCTCGCTTTTTCTGGAATTTTGCCGTTTTGCACAAAGACTTTGCTGAAAGGCGAGGCAGGGCTCTTAAAAGCAAGATTCAGGCACTCTACGGTCTTCGAGTAAGGAGTCATTCCTAAAATGAATGATGGTTTCGGCGGTAATCACAATCCTTTCCGTGGACCGGGGCCTTCCCGTGGACCGGGGGAGTCCCAGCGCTCTCCCGTTGAAAAGCTGGCCCAAGAAATGGCACGGGGCCATCGGAAAGCCGCCCCTTCCGAAGTCAGCTGGGGCGATAGCGCAACGGCGGGTGCAGGACCACGTCGCCTTTCCAAAACCCCTGAAAGTGCTGATAAATCTTTCCTAACGGACACGTTTGAAAAATTTTTTAAAGTCCAATGGACCCTTCTGCCAGAAGGCTTTCGTAACGATGTTTATCGTTGGTGGGGTGCAAAGGCTGATATGCCCGCACAACCAGGGCAGCCTGCCCAGGGAAATACAGAAGCCCACCGGGAATTGGTGGCCATCGATATTGTCAAATCCATTGGCTATGTTCTCAGCCCTGATTTATTCATTGAAAAACATGGCGAAGGGCAAGTACAATATCTGAATCCGAATGATGTGAAATTTGCCAAACAGCTTTGCCTAAAGCATGACGTGCCCCATAAATATCGCGGTTAGAGTCATCCGCGATCAAGCCTAAGGCGCGAATGGCTCTAGAGTCTTGTTTTTGCCGCAAGACGTATCGATTGGATATTTCCATCCAGCCGCACTTTGCTCGAAAAGCTTTTTCCCCGGCGCTGGGGGGCGGAGAAGGAGAACCTAAGGCTGCGTCTCCTTCCGAGAATCCCTTCTTTGGATTTCGGCCCCTTTCCCATCGCGCCCCGAGGCCAGACACTCTTCAAAAGAGAAACACCGCATATTACAGCTATAGATTTTCTTAAGATATTTTATTGAGACTCTAATTTAGAGCTTTGTTTTATTAGCAAATAATGCTTCTGAAGTCTGCCAAATTCCTGTTTTGCCTACGCCCCTCTTCCTAAAAAATCGCAAAAAAGAATATAAAAACTGAAAATTTCACTCTAAATGTTTTAAGATCTATCAGGCTTTCTGATCCTGATTATGAGAGTTTTTCATCGATAATGTCTTTTTGTCCTGGTCGCCTCTTCTCACGCAGGGCGCATAAAGCGTCCTATTCCTTGTCGAAAATTGCCCTGGGCTGTATTTTCCTGCCCTTGCTTTGTTTCATCCTTTTGCATTCTGTGATTTCTTATTTTGCCTCTCTGTCTGCTTTAGAGCTTGAGATTCGCCAATCTTTGCAAGCGAAATCAGAGACAATGGACTTTTTCAGTCGCGCGTCTTTGCAAGCCTTAAAAGACTCTATCCAAGAGGAAAGCCGGGATTTTTCCCTGCGCTATGCTTTTACAAACCAAACGCCTGCGACTATTCAGGAAATCCTAGCTTCATGGTCTTTTGAAGGATCAGGATATCCTTTTGATATTGTTGCTTTCTATCGAGAGCAAGACCAAACCATCATGGATCTGAGTTCACCGCTTCACAAAAGCAAACCCCTCTTAGAACACGCCAATTGCGGCGATCCCCAAAACTCCAATAACCAATGGCGCTTTGTCTATACCCCCTCTTCCCCGGAATCCTCTTCGCGCTCCCAGGCGGCTTTATTGCTGCAAACAGAGGTTATAGGCACAGAGCTTAGCCGCGTCCAAGGGTATCTCTGTATCGGTTTTCTCCTCAACAACCATTTTACCCTTTTGCGGCCCTTGAAACGATCTTCTGGCGTCAAAGCTTTGGCTCTTTTCCACGACGACATGCTGCTTGCCGAGGAAGGGTTCGGGGCCTTAGGCATTTCTGAGGACATTCTCAAAACCGTTAATCAATTGCCCTTTTTTGATGTGTTTAAAGACAGTTCCCCTTTCCTCTCCACCTTGCCCATATCCCTTGATGACGCCTTACCACTTCTTAGGTTGGTTGTGACCCTGCCCAAGACGGCTTTTACACATTTTGAAGAAAATTTTCGCGATAGCAGCCTATTAACCGCAAGCTTGGCAGTGCTGACGGCGGCTTTTGCCCTTCTTTTTTTCCGGCGCACGGTGGTTCCCTCCATGTCCCACCTCATGACCTACGCCCAGACGGTCCGGGAAAATCCCGTGCCAGAGCCCTATCATCAGGGCCTGGTCCATGAATATAACCTCTTGGGCGAGACCCTCGAAGTGATGGTCAAAGAGATCCATGACAACCGTGATCATCTTCAAAATATGTTGGATATTCTCCCGGTGGGTATTGGGATTGTGGATCCAAGCGGACAAATCATTTATCGCAATAAAATGTTTGTGACCCTGTTTGGCTATGATGAGCATGATGTATCGACGATCTCGGAATGGCTCCTTAAGGCCTATCCCGAAGAACAATATCGGCAAGAAGCTTGGGGTCGTTGGCTCCTTGCTCTTGAAAAGGCTCAGAAAAATGATGGTGCCATCGCGCCCGATGTCTATCACATTGTCACAAAACAAGACCAAACCTTAACGGTCGAGATCGCCGAGATTTTGCTCGGCACTGATGTTCTCGCGACCTTTATCGATTTGACGGAAAAAAAAGCAGCCGAGGCAGAGTTAAAGCGCTCCAATGCAGACTTACAGCAATTTGCCTATGTGGCGTCCCACGATCTCTTGGAGCCTTTGCGCATGGTGTCGAGCTATTTGGCTTTGTTACGCCGCCGCTATGCCGGAGACTGGAATGAAGAAGCAACAGAATTCATGACCTATGCCTTGGAGGGCGCCGACCGTATGGGCTTTATGGTCAAAGATCTTTTGGACTATTCGCGGGTTCAAACCCAAGGCAAAGATCTCAGCCCCGAAGATCCTGCTCTGATTTTACAGAATGCGCTCCATAATCTAGAAATCGCCATCGAAGAGTCCGAAGCCGAGATCACCATTGGCGCTTTGCCAGCGTGCATGGCCGACCCAAGCCAGCTTTTACGCTTGTTCCAGAATCTTGTTGGCAATGCTTTGAAATATCGCAACCAAGACATCGCTCCGAAAATCACCATCACAGCGCAGCCCTGCCAGGATAAGATTCACTTCACCATCAGCGATAATGGCATTGGCATCGCCCCTGAATTCCATGAGCGCATTTTCATGGTGTTCCAAAGACTTCATAAAAATGAAGACTATAGTGGAACGGGGATTGGGCTGGCGATTTGCAAACGCATTGTCGAGCGCCATGGCGGTCAAATCTGGCTGGAAAGCACCCCCACTGTGGGCAGTTGCTTCCACTTTACCCTTCCAAAAGCTTTTTGAGAGACTTTTTCTCGAAAAAGTCGCCTCTATTTTCGCGCAAGCGAAAAGTAGTCCTTTGACCGCCAAAAGCCCTTCCGATCGTCACACCTCCTCCTTAGCAACCATATGACGATCCACCAAATGCGCAATGGACCGATAAGGAATGCCGCTTTCTTGACTGAGACCAATCTCGCAAGTCCGGCTGTTCGACACCCCTTCCTGGCAGGATGCGGGCAAAGCCTTTTGCAGTTTGCGCAAGGCATGCTGGTTTAATTCTGGGGTCGTAAAGCCTTTATCGCCAGCAAAGCCACAACAGCTGACATCGGCTGGCATGATGACCTCATCCGCAACCGTTTCAACAATGGCTTTCAGTTTCGCCTCAAGACCCATTTTGCGGCTACTACAGGTGACATGCAGCGCAACAGAGGGGCTTTTGTCCTTTACTTCAAGCCGGTCGAGCACGGTGTCATGGATAAATTCCGCCAAATCATAAACCGGCAGATCCTCTCCCAAAGCCTCTTTGAGCTTATAGCTACAAGGGCTGGTGTCCATGATAATGGCATAGCGGCCTTCCTCGCTTGTTGCGCGCAAGGCTTCGGCCATTTCTTCAGCTTTATGGCGTCCCTGCTCGGGCAGACCTTTGCTGTCAAAAGGCTGACCACAGCAGAGCTCTGACAAATAGCCTGGATAGAGCACTTCAAAGCCCGCCTTTTGCAGCAGACGTTCGACAATCACAGGCAGGCTCTCTTTCTCCTCATCGACCAGACTCGGCCCCATGCTGCGCGCCGAACAGCTTGGGATATAGACGACTTTTTGCGCGCTTTCCTCTTTAGCCTGGCCATTCACCCTTTGTCTCTGCGGCTTAAAAGAATAGGGCACGGGCTGATTGCGCGTCATCAAAGGGAGCCTCTGCCCCGAATAATGGTGCAATGTTTTGCCCAATTTGTCTGTGGTCTCTGGCCCCAAGATCTTTTGCATCATGGCGCCCCCCGCAAGCCCTGTACGCGCCACAGAGAGGGTTGTGCCAAAGTGATTGGCAGCGGCTTTCCCGACAAAGGCCCCGAAACCAGACTGTTTCCGGGCACGCAATTCACGTGTCAGGACATCTGTGCCAATCCCGACAGGACAGGCTGTCGCACAGAGCCCACAGGCCGCACAAGTGTCAAGCCCTTGATAGTCGAAGGCTTCTTCGAGTTTTTTCTGATCGGTTTCCCCTTCTGCGGCCAAGCGCGAAATTTCCCGCCAGCTGGTGATGCGCTGTCTGGGCGACAGGGTGAAGCCCGCCGATGGACAGAGCGGCTCGCA
>DDLW01000186.1 GCA_002340345.1 Alphaproteobacteria bacterium UBA2562
GTACCACGCAGGCTGCGCTCCCTCTTGATCGCTCGTCCTTGGGCTCTGGACGAGCCCGGCGTCCGGAAGGTCTCTGCGGCGAGGTTTTAGGGATTTGGAGGGGAGATTCCCCTCCAAAGTCCAGCTTTCCAAAGGGCAAGCCCTTTGGCCGCCGGAGGCATATTTATGAAATCCTGTGGATTTCATAACTTGCGCTCAAAACCATCATTTCGGTGCAATCATGCGCAGATCTTTTGCGGGTAAGAAAGCTTCGGTGAAGACCTCTTCAACTTTTGGGGTGCTGGGCAGGTCAAAGGCAAAAACCACCTGCTCAATCGCCTTGGTCATACGCTCTGCTTGGATGCCGCCCATGCCGTGGGTTTTGACCTCTTCGGTGAGAACATTGCCTTCTAGGGCCATAACAAGGCGTTTTTTCTCAAGATCTTCATTAATCAGAGGATCAACCCCTTTGATGGCGGCAATGCCAGCGGCGGGATCGGCGATAACATCTTTAAAGCCTTTGAGAACCGCCCGTAAAAAGCCTTTGATGGCGTCTGGATGGTCCTTCATCATTTCAGGCGAGGCAATTAGGCCATTGCCATAGAGATCAAGACCGTAATCTTCATAATGGAAAATATTGAGATCGTCTTTCTTGACCCCTTGGGCTTCGAGATTCAGCAAGCTGGTGAAGTAAAAGCCTGAAATGCCATCGACTTCGCCACGCACGAGCATGGGTTCGCGCAAAGGCGGGTTCATGGCATTCCAAGTGACTTTACGGACATCAATCTTGGTGGCTTTGGCAAAGGCTGGAAAGAGTTTGCGGGGGGCATCGAAAACAGGGGCGCCGAGGGTTTTGCCTTCTAACTTTTCTGGGCTATCAAGGCCGCTCTCTTTTTTCGTAAAAAGCGCAAAGGGGGGTGTTGCGTAAACGATGAACATGGATTTCATCGCTTTTTCTGGGTTTTGCGCATTAAAGGCGATCATAGAATTGAGATCGGCCATGGCAATGTCATAGGCCCCAGAGGCAACACGGGTCACAGCGCCAGAAGATCCATTGCCAGCATCGATGGTGACATCTAGGCCTTCGGCTTCGAAATAGCCTTTTTCTTTTGCCAGTAAAAAGGGCGCTGAGGGGCCTTCAAATTTCCAGTCCAAGGTAAATTTTACGGGTTGAAGATCGGCAGCGTGGCCCAGTGTAGCGCAGCTTAAGGCAAGGGTAAGACCGCCAAGCAGGCGACCGAGAGGGCGAAATACGCGTTTTGACATGAGACCTTCCTTTATCATGGGTTTGTTTTCTTCTCTTTCCCCAAGGATATAAAAGGGAAAAGCATCTTATGGGTGTGTTTTTGGTTAAGGTTATACACGTTAAGCCTGTTCTCTTAGGGGGCGGCGGCACCCTCTGTGACGGCACGATACCACTGCTGAATCACCAAGCGTTCTTGTGCCTCCATAAAAGAGAGGTTCGAGGGCGGCATGGCGTCAGTGGCTGCAGATTGAAGATAGATCGTGCGCGCTTGGGCGGCAATTTGCGCCTCTGTCTCTAACATGATGCCTTTCGGCGCCGTGGCAAGGCCATCCCAGGCTGGCTCTGCGGCATGGCACATGGAGCAACGGCTTTGGACGATACTGGCCACGGTGGCAAAATGAGGATCTTGGCCAAAGATCTGTTGTGAGGCTGGGAGATCGGCGAGGGACTCTTCTTCTGCGATCGCCTCCCAATCTTTGCCTTGGAGCGAGAGAAAGATAATGGCGATGAACAAAAGGGCGGTGGCGGCCCAGGTCCATGTGGGTTTGCCAAGGCGCGCATGTTTGCAATTGAAATAATGGCGAATGGTGACGCCCATAAGAAAGACGAGGCTGGCAATGAGCCAATTATAATCACTGGCAAAGGCAAGGGGGTAGTGATTTGAAAGCATTAAGAAAATAACGGGCAAAACCAGATAATTATTATGGAGGGACCTCTGTTTGGCAATGACCCCATAGCGTGGGTCTGGCGTGCGACCCGCCAGCATATCGGCGACAACAATCTTTTGATTGGGAATAATAATAAAAAAGACATTGGCCGACATGACCGTGGCGGTGAACGCCCCTAAATGTAAAAGTGCCGCGCGACCAGAAAAAACTTGGGTATAGCCCCAGGCCATGCAGACCAGGATGGCAAAAAGAAAAACCATCAAAAGCGTATGGCTCTTTTCGACAAAGACTTTGCAGAGGGTGTTGTAGAAGATCCAGCCAAGGATCAAAGACGCCATTGAAATCCCGATGGCATAAAGCGGCGCGAGATCAAAACGGCGATGATCAATCAAATAAAGATCAGCCCCAAGATAATAAACAACAGCCAAAAGCGCAAAACCGCTGAGCCAAGTGGCATAGCTTTCCCATTTGAACCAGGTGAGATGCTCTGGAAGAGAAGCGGGGGCGACAAGATATTTGCGGATATGATAGAAGCCACCACCATGGACTTGCCATTCTTCTCCTCTGACACCATCGGCGGGCTTTGCTGTGGGGCGTAGGCCTAAATCAAGGGCGATGAAATAGAAAGACGAGCCAATCCAGGCAATGGCCGTAATCACATGGAGCCAGCGTAAGGCGGCTTCTGACCAGTCCAAAAGAATGGCAACATCGATCATGAAAACGCTCCAACAATTTTAGTCTCTGTTGAGAAGTGTGGCTGAATTTTGTTTTTAGGATAATATGGATAATGCCTTAGCACTTGCATGAAAAATTTGATAATCGACGGGGAAGATTGCGTGTCTTATCTTCTGAATATTCGCATGTTTGTTCGTGTTTATGCGCTTGGCAACATGTCTTCGGCAGCAAGAGATCAGAGGGTTTCTCCTGCAGTTGCATCTGGTCGTATATCATCCCTTGAAAAGCATCTTGGGGTAAGATTGTTCAATCGCACGACACGCAAGCTCCAGCCCACAGAACATGGCCGACTTTATTATCAGTGCGCTTTAAAGATCATCGAAGCCGTGGAAGAGGGAGAAGCCATTGTTGCCGACAGCACAAGACAGCCGCGTGGGACGATTCACGTCTCCGCCCCCCTCGGTGTGGGAAAGCGCTTTATTGCCCAAGCCATTCCAAGCTTCAAAGAAAAATATCCGAAAGTGGATGTCCGTCTCCGCCTCACAGATCGCAAAGTCGATATGACAAAAGAAGGGCTGGATGTTTCTTTTGTCTTGGGGCTGCTGGACAATTCTTCTTTACGCATGCGCAAAATTGCAGAATGCCAAAGGGTTTTATGCGCGTCTCCGAATTATATTGCTTATAAAGGGTTGCCGCAGACAGGCTATGATCTTCTCGAAGATGACCATCACTGTTTGAGTTTGCGCTTTCCCGGGGCCACAGAAATTGGCTGGACTTTGATGACGGAGAAGGGACCAGAAGTCTTCGATGTTAAGGGGCCTTTTGAGTCTGACGATGGCGATGTGCTCACCTATTGGGCCCTAGATGGGCGCGGGATTATCAATAAGCCACTCTTTGAAGTGGCCAAAGAGCTTGAAGACGGGCTTTTGGTTCCCGTGGCGACAGAAACGCCGCCTGTTTCTGTCTATTTGGCAGGGCTTTATCCCCATAAAAACCTACAAGACCCTAAAATTCGTCTTTTTATCGATTTCATGGCGGATATTTGTAAGAAAAACATTTCAGGAAAAGTCACGAAGGGCTCTTAAAAACTTGCATAAGCTGTTTTTTCGCTTGCGCGAAAATGGGGGCGACTTTTTCGAGAAAAAGTCTTTCAAAAAGCTTTTGGGAAT
>DDLW01000187.1 GCA_002340345.1 Alphaproteobacteria bacterium UBA2562
CCCAAGGACTAGCGACCGACGGGAGCGCAGCCCGCGCGGTACCTGAGCGCCAATAATAAAACCCTCCGGGTTTTATTTAATAAGCCCATGGTCGATGGCGTATTTGGTGAGGCCGGCGGTGGTGCCGATCTGGAGTTTCTTTTTGACATGTTTACGGTGGGTTTCGACGGTGCGGACGCTGATGTCGAGCTCGCGGGCGATATGTTTGTTGCAATGGCCCTTGGCAAGGAGCAGGAGGACGGTTTGTTCGCGGGCCGTAAGGTGAATGGCGGGTTTTTCTTTTTGCGTTAGCAGGATATCAGAGGCGACAGAGGAAAAATAACTGCCGCCGCGATGAATGGCCTCGATGGCGATCACAATTTCCGAGGTCGGGACGTCTTTGAGGACAAAGCCACGGGCGCCGTAGCTCACGGCGGTAAAAATATATTCTGGATTGTCATGCATGGTGAGAATCAGAAGGCGGATATCTGGGTATTTTTCTTTGAAGAGTTCTGTGGCATCGAGACCGTTGAGGTCTGGCATATTGATGTCCATGAGGACAATGTCGGGCTGGAGCTGTTCTGCTTTTTGGAACGCTTCACGGCCGGTTTGCGCATCTCCGACGACGTCTATATGGTCATAGACGGCCAAACAGGCCCGTAACCCGTCGATAACGAGGGGATGATCATCGGCAATCATGATGCGGATTTTGTTCATAATGTTTTATATGTCCTGACGTCACAGCATTGCTTTAAGGGGCTTCCAGCACGCCACGGGGCAAGCGGGCGATGACTTTTGTGCCTTTGGCCGAAGAACAGATTTGGAAGGATCCATTGTGATGTTCTAGCCTTTCGCGCATATTTTGCAGCCCGATCCCGGCGTCAGGGCTGGAACGCCGGGCGAGCGCTTCGCAGTCAAACCCGACGCCATTGTCTTCGATGACCAAGGTCACGCCGCCTTCTGGAGCGCCCAGGGCGATGCGGATATGGCTGGCTTGGGCATGGCGGTCGATATTGGTCAAGGCCTCCTGCGCCACCCGGAACAGTGAGGTCTTAAGATCGCCGGGCAGAAGATTGCGAAAGGCCACGGTTTCGACGTCGACTTGGATCCCGGTTCTTTCTGAAAATTCCGTCGCAAGGCTTTGAATGGCTGGCGACAAGCCCAAATCATCCAAAGCGCTCGGTCGCAGATCTCTGGAAATGCGTCTGATTTCTTTCAAAGCAAGATGAAGATGTTCTGCGCTTTTTTCAATGGACTCAATCGCGTTTTGACTGTTTTTTTGCGCTTTTTGCAGCGCTAATTCTAAAGCATATTTGACAGAGACTAAAATCTGGCTAATACCGTCATGGAGTTCTCTTGCCACCCGGCCACGTTCTGCTTCCTGGGTGTCGATAATTCTTTGGGTGAGGATTTTTAATTTCGCATCGGCATGGCGTTTTTCATGCAGATTGATCGCAACCCCCGTCGAAAACACAATGGCCAAAGAGCCCAAAGTCATGACCAGAATCATAATGGTGGTTTCGTGAATCCGGTCCGAGACTTCGCCTTTGGCTTCTTCCATCTGTTGGATGACATCATCGATATACATGCCGGTGCCAACAACCCACCCCCATTTCTCCAGGGCAATCGTATAGCTAATCTTGTCCGCAATCTCGCCGGTCGAGGGCTTTTCCCAGAAATAACGATAGAAGTCCCCGCCAGCACGGGCTTTTTCGATCAGCGCTTGGATCACAAGATTGCCAGCTGGATCGCGCAAATCCCACCAATTGCCGCCGATCAGATGGGCTTGCCGGGGATGGACGAGGCTTTTGCCATCAAAATCATAGACGAAAAAATAGCCATCGGGCCCATAGGTCAGGGCATTTAAGATTGCCATCACTTGGATTTGTGCAATTTCGTCATCGGCGGCGGCGTTTTCGTAAATATGCCAAATCGAGGTTTGCGCGAGACTGAGATAGTTGAGGAGTTCTGATTTTTTGGCCGCCAGCATATTGGCTTCGAAAAAGGCGATTTCGTCATCGGAGAGGCTTTTTGCTTGGTAGGAGACCAAAAGTGTGATCGCGGAGACGGAGATCACCAGCGGTGCCATTGCTAGTAGCAATATTTTTTGTCGTAAATTCATGCCCAGCCCGGCCTTTTTTCGCCCTAAGAGATTTTGAGAGAATACAGACATTTATAAAAATCTTTAAGCATCTTACAGGATACATTGCGCCATAAAAATACCCAATAGTGGGTAGATAAACTACCGGATATCGCGAATTTTTTCTGGCCGTCGAATTGGTTAGACAAGAAGAAGACATTTTTCTGCGTCAGAAAACGTTGAAAAATGCCTTCAGAACGAAGGAAAGACATAAAACAACAAGAAGCCCAGAAAGATTTGAACCCAGGAGGAAGCATTTATGGAGCGTCGTGATTTTCTGACCAAAGGCAGCCTAGGGGTCGCCGCTGCCGCCGCAACAACGGCTGTCGGGTCGCACCTTGCCAGCCCAGCCATCGCGGCTGGGAAAAAGAAATGGATTGCGGTCTCGGCTTTTGGCAAAGCCGGGCTTCTCGGACAAGCCTTTGAAGAATTCGCGAAATTTGTCGCCAGCGCTTCCGAAGGCCGCTTGACCATCAAGGTCTATCACGCGGGCGAGCTGGTCAAACCCTTTGAAGCCATCGATGCCGTGCAAACCGGCACCGCGCAAATGGGCTTTGGCGCCCCTTATTACTGGGCTGGGAAGTCTGATGCGATTTCTTTTGTTGCGGCCATGCCCTATGGCCTGACAGCCCAAGAACAGAATGCCTGGTGCTATTATGGCGGCGGCATCGAAGTTGCAGATAAGACGGCCTATAAGCCTCTGGGCTTGAAGTTCTTGCCTTGTGGCAACACCGGCAACCAAATGGGCGGCTGGTATGCGAAGGAAGTCAATACTGTCGCTGATTTGGAAGGGTTGAAATTCCGCATGCCGGGTATCGGTGGCGAAATTCTGAAAACCTTTGGGGTCAATGTTGTTCTGTTGCCAGGCGCGGAAGTGCTGCCCGCCCTGACCTCAGGCGCTATTGATGGTACTGAATGGATTGGGCCTGCGGCAGATCTGGGCAAAGGTCTGTTTAAAGTGGTGCAAAACTATTATTACCCAGGCTGGCATGAGCCCGCCACGATCCTGGATGGGTTCTTGGATCTGAAAGAATGGGAAAGCTTGGATGACAGTTTGAAAGCCATTGTCACCCAAGGGGCGGCGGCCTTGAATTTCTTTGTGCTGTCGAAATTCCAAGCGGTGAATAATGACGCACTGCAAAAATTGATGAAAGAGCATAAGGTCACTCTTCGCCCTTATAGCGATGAGCTGTTGAAAGCGATTGGTGAGCGGGCGACCGAAGTGATCCCAACCTTAGCCAAGCGCTCCCCCGAGGCTACTGAACTCTACAACCATATTGTTGGGTTCCGCCGGACCATGAATGATTGGTCAGGCTATTCCGAGCGGGCCTTCTTGGAAGCGCGGGGTGCTGCGGACTTCAAAGAAGTTTAAGGCCAGAGACGACCGCGACTTAAGGTTTGGTCGCGGATGACTCTAGAGCCTGTCTCTTTTATATTGAATCAATGGAAAGGCTCTATAATCTTGTTTTTGCCGCAAAACGCATGGTTAAAGGGGCTGCCACTTTAACCAGCTTTGCTCTAGGGTCTGTTGAGATTCAAGCTTCCAATTTCTTCCTCAATGT
>DDLW01000356.1 GCA_002340345.1 Alphaproteobacteria bacterium UBA2562
TCTCCAATATGTCTGAACGGGCGGGTAAAATCCTGCGCGAGGACATGCAAAATATGGGGCCGGTGCGCATTAAAGACGTCGATGATGCCCAGCTCTATATGGTCAATATGGCCAAAGAGCTCGCGGCTCAAGGCGAAATCATTATCTCCGAAGGAAAAGGCGATGATGAGCTCATTTACTAAAACCTTACCATTTTTCTTTACCGTAATGCAAAGGCTGGAGATCGATCTAGCCCCTTTGGCCAGCCCCTTTGGCCAGCCCCTTTGGGTTGTCTTAGGGCGACCTTATAGACTAAAAGTATTTCTCTCAAAGAAGGCCTGTCAGGTGAGCCCCTCAGGCCGAGAGAAAAACTTCAGACAGATCACCTCTTGAAGGGTTGTTTCGATGGCGGACGTGAACAGCAAAGCACCCAAGCCGGGCATGAAATTGCGTAAATTCATGTTCGACTATGATTTTGATGCGCCTCCACGCCCGAAAGCTGTTCAGGAAGAAGAACCCGAAGTTCTGGAACCGGAAGAACCCGAAATTTTAGAACCCGTAGAACCGGAAGAACCCCCAGAACCCACCTTTACCGAATCAGAAATGATGGCGCGTATCGAAGATGCACGGGCGGCGGCTTTTGAAGAAGGACGTCGTGCGGGCAGCGAAGAGGCCTGGTCTGAAGCCCATGCGCAAATCGAGCAATCTGTGACCAAAGCTTTGACTGTTATTGGCCAGCAATTGCAAAATATTTATAGCATGGTCGATGAGCGCGCGGCGGCTTCTTACACGGATTCGATCGCCATTTCTGTGTCCATGATGCAGAAAATGTTACCAGAACTTGCCAGGCGCCATGCGGCTGCAGAGGTGGAAGCTTTGGTCACAGATGCGCTGACACGGCTGGTGGATCAGCCTAAGATCACTGTCTTTGTCCATGATTCTGTGGCGGATGCGGTGTCGGAATGTCTTGGTCCTGTGGTCGAAGGTTTGGGCTATGAAGGGCGTTTGATTCTCCAAGTGGATGACCATATGGAGCCAAGTGACGCGGCAATCGAATGGGGTGGCGGTGGATCCGAACGCGATACAAAGCGGATTTGGGCAGAAATAGAGCGCATTTTGCGGACATATTTTGGCGATTCGGCGCTTATGCAGCCCCCAGAAGGGCAAGATTTTAACCTCGCAGAGCCGGCTTCTGAAAGCTATCAGGAGGCGCCCGAGGCGCAACAGCCTGGTGGTGGCGCCGAAGACGCTCTTGGGCAGATCGCAGACGAAGACAGCTATCGTCGCACTGGGGACTTCGATTCTGGGAATTATGACGTCGATGACGAAGGGGATGATGCCTATTTGTTGCCGGATGAACGGCCTTCATAGGGTTTGTCCTTGAGGCCCACATCTTGAGATGCAAGCGTCCATCAAGCTTTGAGCGTGACATAAAATTAACCGCTTGTTTGATAAGATGCACCGCAAGACCCCCAAGCAAAAGGCCAAGATCTGGCGAAAGCCATCCTTACAGCCTGTTTTGCACCGGGATGTGACATACGAAAACAAAGACCAGGATCTGACGCTAGTCATCCTGAGGATATGCACGAGACGGAGAAGAGAGTATGAGCGACGACGATTTCTCGATGCTGGATGATTTCGGCGATGATGCTGGTGGTGGTTTAGACGCCCTGGATGATTTTGACGATGATGATGATGGCAATGCCGGAGAACTGGCGGCTGTTGGCATGTCTGGGGTCCTTGGCGGGGATGAAGATCCTGATGATCTCCTGAACTCTGTTGCTGGCGGCGGTGATTCTGGGGGGGGCGGTATGACCGTTGGCGGCGCTTTGGGTGGCGGCGATAAAGTGCAGGCGGTCTATGATATTCCCGTGCAAGTCTCTGCTGTGCTGGGCAAAGCGACAATGCAGGTGAGCCAGCTTTTGAAATTAGGCCGGGGCGCTGTGGTCGAGCTGGACCGTAAAGTCGGCGAAGCGATTGATATTTATGTCAATAACCGCTTGGTTGCCCGAGGTGAAGTGGTCGTGGTTGAAGACCGTTTGGGTGTGACCTTAACAGAAATCATTCGTCGTGAAGGCGGCTGAGTGATGAGGAAGAGAAGCAGGCCTTGAGAATAAGCCGATCAGACGGGACACCGTTTGATCGGCTTTTGTTTTACAGTCTGCCTGTACCTCCTGACGGCGGCGGGCTCTATGGGTTTGGACTTTCGTAAGTTGGTTTTAAAGAAAGAGTATATCTTTTCTGCAAGCCCGGTTAAATTTGGTTAACCATTTTCAGGTTATCCTCATCAAAGATTCGGATGTCGTGTTGTGAAGGGGATCATTGTCTGTGATCGGCTTTGTGACTCTGAAACTGTGAAGCTGGATATAGCGCATGTCCCATAAAATGATCCTAGAACATGCGCTACATCTTATTGAATTTACGCAAGGATACCTAAAGGCGTTTTCGGCGTAATTTGCCCTCAAATGACTTTGACCTTGCTATATGCAAAAGATGCGAAATTTTGAGCGCAAAGCTGGTTAAAGGGACGTCTTTTAACTCTGGATTTTGCGGCAAAGACGAAAAGAGACAGCATGTCTTCTAAATCACAATAAAGGCAAAATGCTGTAACAATACGACAATCAAGCCCCGTGGGAGCACTATGCGTATACTCCTTGTTGGACCTCTGGACGGTCACATTGCGGCAGCTGGTAAAATTGCCTTGGACCGTGGTGTGAAAGTGTCACATGTCGACTCCGTTGATGCAGCCCTCACCCATATGCGCAGTGGCAAGGGTGCTGAGCTTATTTTGTTTGATGTTAAGCTTGATATTGCGTTGCTTTTGACCAGTATGCGCACAGAAAGGCTGAATGTCCCCGTTGTCGCCTGTGGTGTCGAATCAGATTCTCGTGTCGCGGTGAAAGCGATCAAAGCCGGTGCAAAAGAATTCTTACCATTGCCACCGGACAATGAATTGATTGCAGCTGTCATCGAGGCGGTGGCGGAAGAAAGCCACCAAGTGATCTTTCGGGATCCGAAAATGGTGCAGATTCTCGAATTGGCAGAGCGGATTGCGCCCTCTGACGCCAGCGTGCTCATCACAGGAGAATCAGGCACAGGCAAAGAAGTGATCGCCCGGCATGTGCATCGGAAAAGTCGGCGCTCTGATAAAGTGTTTGTGTCTGTCAATTGCGCGGCGATTCCTGAAAATCTTTTGGAATCCGAGTTGTTTGGCCATGAAAAAGGCGCCTTTACCGGGGCAGTTGCCCGGCGGATTGGCAAATTTGAAGAGGCCAATGGCGGCACTTTGCTCCTGGACGAAATCAGCGAAATGCACCCTCAGCTGCAAGCGAAATTGCTCCGGGCGATTCAAGAGCGGGAAATTGACCGTGTTGGGAGCACCCAGCCGATTAAGGTTGATATTCGCCTTTTAGCGACATCGAACCGTGATCTTGAAGAAGAAGTGCGGAAAGGGACCTTTCGCGAAGATTTATATTTCCGCTTAAATGTTGTGACCGTGCAGCTGCCTTCTTTACGTGATCGCCCAGAAGATGTGGAACCTTTGGCCATCTTTTTTGCAAAGAAATATGCCAAGGCCAATGACATGCCCGAGCGGCGGCTTCTCCCCCAAGCCTTGCAAAAGCTGAAATCCCACCATTGGCGGGGCAATGTTCGGGAATTGGAAAACACCATGCATCGGGCCGTGCTCCTAGCCCAAGGCGATGCCATTGATGGCGATGCCATTATGTTGTCAGGCTCAAAAGCGGCAACAGATTTGCAAAGCGGTGGTTTAAGCCATGGCAGCGATGTCATTGGGGGCACTGTGTTGGTGGGGCGGACGGTCGCGTCTGTGGAGCGTGATCTTATTCTCAATACCCTAAGCCATTGCCTTGGCAATCGTACCCATGCGGCGAATATTTTAGGGATTTCCATTCGCACATTGCGCAATAAGCTAAAATTATATGGTGAAGAAGGCATACCGATTCCTGCTCCTGGTGAAGGAGAGGGGACCGGCTTGTAAAGGCCAATCGCGTGAGAGACCCTGAAAAGCAGGACGGATAAGCCAATCTTCGCAGAGCTTACGCGAGATGCCGTCGATGAGGAGAAGGAAAGACGATGTCGGACACCGGAACCCAACTGACAACCACGGGCGGCGGCTCTGCCGGTGGTGGCGGCGAGGGCGGCGGCGGTGGCGCTGACCGCGTAGCCCAAGCTAAGAATCTGATGCAAGGCATTGCCAAAAACTTAGCTGGGCGCGGCGACATTGCCCTGGCCTTGGGCATTGTTGCGGTTCTGGTCGTTCTGATTCTTCCCATGCCAACCTGGCTTTTGGATGTCAGCTTGGCCGTGTCGATCAGCTTTTCGGTGCTGATTTTGATGACGGCTTTGTTCATTCAAAAGCCTTTAGAGTTTAGCTCTTTTCCAACGGTTTTGCTGATCGCAACGATTTTGCGCTTGGCGCTCAATTTGGCCTCGACAAGGTTGATTCTCTCCAACGGTCATACGGGAACCGATGCGGCAGGCCAGGTGATTGAGTCCTTTGGCGGTTATGTGATGGGCGGCAATCCCGCCATTGGGATCATTATTTTCATCATCTTGGTTCTGGTGAATTTTATTGTGATCACCAAAGGCGCTGGCCGGATTGCCGAGGTGTCTGCCCGTTTCACCTTGGACGCCATGCCTGGTAAGCAAATGGCGATTGATGCGGATTTGTCGTCTGGTTTGGTCGATGAAGAAACAGCAAAACAACGCCGGAAAGATTTGGAAGATGAAAGCACCTTTTTTGGGGCCATGGATGGGGCCTCGAAATTTGTGCGCGGCGATGCGATTGCCGGCTTGATCATCACCTTCATCAATATTGTGGCTGGTTTCATTATCGGTATGGTCCAGCATGATCTGAGCTTTGACGAAGCGGCAAGCTATTACACGGTCTTGACCGTCGGTGATGGTTTGGTATCGCAGATCCCAGCGATTATTGTCTCTATGGGTGCTGGCTTGTTGGTGTCGAAATCAGGGGTTTCTGGATCTGCGGATAAGGCCCTTTTCACCCAATTCACCCATTATCCGACCGGTTTAGGCTTGACCTCCTTCTTGGCCTTGGTTTTGGCGCTTTTGCCTGGCATGCCCTTTTTGCCCTTTTTGATTTTGTCCCTGGCGACAGGGGGCTTGGCCTTTTGGATGTATCGCAAGAATAAAGAAGTTGAAGCGATGGGCGGTGTTCCAGGGGCGCCTGGTGCGAAGCCTGGTGCGCCTGGTGCACAAGCTGGGCCTGGCGGCGCGGAAGGCGACGCGCCCGTTGCGGACGAGCCCATTGCCAATGCTTTACAAATTGACTTGATCCGCTTAGAGCTTGGCTATGGTTTGTTGGCATTGATCAACAACACCAAAGGTCAAAGATTAACGGACCAGATTAAGGCCTTAAGACGGCAATTGGCCACGGAAGTGGGCTTTGTGATGCCGTCCGTGCGAATCCAAGACAATCTTCAGTTGCCTGCCAATAGCTATGTCGTGCGGGTCAAAGAAATTGAAGCGGGTCGCGGTGATATGCGACCGAATATGTTGTTGGTGATGGATCCACGTGGGGAAGATTTAACCCTTTCTGGAGAGAAAACCCAAGAGCCGACCTTTGGCTTGCCCGCAATGTGGATTGAAGAGACTCTGAAAGAAGAGGCGCTCTTCCGAGGCTATACAGTGGTTGATCCACCCACTGTCATCACAACCCATTTGACGGAAATCGTCAAAGATAACATGTCGGAATTGCTGTCTTTTGCTGAAACCCAGAAGCTTTTGGACGAGCTGGATCAAGATCACCAAAAATTGGTGGCCGATGTCATCCCAGCACAAATTTCCATGGGCGGCTTACAGCGTGTCTTGCAAGGTTTGTTGAACGAGCGGGTGTCCATTCGCGATTTGCCAACCATCTTGGAAGGGGTGGCCGAGGCATGTGGTTATACCCGGTCGGTCATGATGATTACCGAGCATGTCCGAGCGCGCTTAGGGCGTCAAATCAGCAATGCCAACCTCAATGAAGCGGGCTATGTGCCGATTATCACCTTGTCACCGCAATGGGAGCAAGTCTTCCATGAATCCTTGGTCGGGGAAGGGGAAGAACGGCAATTGTCGTTGCCGCCGTCTAAATTGCAGGAATTCATCCAACAGACGCGTGATCTTTTCGATCGTCACGATATGATGGGGGAGGCGCCTGTGATGTTGTGTAGCCCACATATCCGGCCTTTTGTGCGCTCGATCATAGAACGCTTCCGGCCACAAACCCAGGTCTTGTCGCAAAATGAGATCCATCCCAAAGTCAGGATCAAGACATTGGGGCAAATTTAGAGCCTTCGACGTGATGATAGACTGACGCAAAATGCTCTTTGCGGTTGCTGCAAAATGTTTTGTCTGGATGCATTTCTCCAGCCGCACTTTGCTCTTAAGTCTTACAAGCTCTATGAAATGAGACGCTGGCCAAACCGATGATGTTTGGCCGGCTTTTTCATGGGCGCAATTTGTAATTAAATGGCTTTGACCTTGCTGTATAATGGGTTAGAGCCTTTCATCGGCTTCAAATTAAAAGCGAAATGCTCTAAAAGTTCAGCGCAAATGGTAGAAAAAGATTCATGTGCATGAGTCTTTTTATTTTAAGAGACTGGGTCTCTTTATTGAGCGTTTTATTCTTATAATCTTTTGTCTTATGATGCTGGGCGCAGAATGTTGATTTCGCGGGCGCTTTCTGTAGAACTGTGGCCCAAGCCCCACGACGAAACAAAAAGGAATCATTTACCCTAATTGAGTCTCCTTATTTTTGCTAAAAAGCGGTATTCTCTACAAGCAAGAAAAGATTTCGCAATTCTAAAAATGATGAAATTTCTATGCGTTCTGAGCAATGACGCATCATATGATAGGAATTGCATCTTTATCTTGTTGGTAAAATGGACTGTGAAGATCGATCAGATCGGTCCCAGAAATGAAATTTATAAAATAGGATCGCAAAACGCGATGATAGCTTGTTTGTTTTGAAGTGCGTTCAATATTGTTTATGGCGCTTTTTAAGAAAATTTAATGGATTGAAAAGCGAAACCCAAAGGCAAGCTTTCTCAAGCACAGCTTGGCTTCTCCTGGAGAGGGGCATGGTTGCGGCATATTATTTAAGGGTCGAGGCTCTGGCTATGGCAAGATCGAAAATGAGAATCTCTCAAAGCGCTTTTTTCTTATGCAGCTCTACGATTGCCCTCTGCGTCGCGTTGGCCCTAGCGCCAACCCAGAGTCACGCCGCTGAGAAAGACCAAAGACGTCCTTTCGGCTATTATGATGGGGGCAGTGCCGCTGTCGAAGACGCGGCGTCATCCCCCCCTAAAGCGTCTACGACACCAACCCAATCGCGCACAAGGGTGATCACAACCCCTTCTCGTCCTGCACCAGGAGCAGCCTCGCCGCCACAACAGCGGTCTCAAAAAACGGTAAGATCGTCTGTCGCCAAGCCTTCAGGCGAAACGACGTCCAGCGGACGGGCGCGGCCCTATCGTGCGGGAACAATTCCCTTGGATAGCCAGCGCTCTGTAACGGTGATCCAATCAGCACCCCCAAAGAAAACAACGCGCTCTCCTGCACGGACGGTTGCCACAAAAGCTGTGCCAGAAGCCGTTTTAGAATCAGAACCAGGCTCTTTACGGAAAGGCTCGGGGAAAACCAACCGTCCCACAGCACGTGAAGATAAGAGCCTCACTGGGGTCGATAAAACCGCAACCCAAGCCAATGATCTCCGCACCGTCGAAGCCATTTTGGCTGGTATTCAAAATCCCCAAGATCGCGCGCTGGCCCAAGCGATGGTCAGTCGGATCATGAATGCCGATCGCCTGCATATTGGATCTGTGATTATTGATTCCAGACCTTTACGGGTGTTTTACCGGGCGCGAGACTTTCAACCAGCCTGGGTGCGTCATGGTCAGCCTTTGGCCCATGGTAATCCCTATATCCGGGCGATCCGGATGGCGGAAGATCATGGCTTGAACCCAAATGCATATGGTTTGGCTGCGGTGATGGAGCGGGCCGGAACGCAGAATGTTCACAAAAAAGCTGAGCAAGAATTGCTGATTGCCCAAGGCTTGCTTGATTTGGCTCAAGATCTCAAGCTTGGTCGGGTGAAAATGTCGCTCTGGACCAGCGATTATATGACCCAAACACCGCCACCTTTTCAGCCTTTGGAGGTCTTAAAAACCCTGGCGCAACATCAGGATCCTTTGTCGGTCATGGCGCAGTTGGCGCCCAAAGGCAAAGATTATCGTCGCCTCCAACAAGCGCTTTTACAATATCGCACCATTGCAGCTTTTGGCGATTGGCCGCGGATTCCCTCTGGGGAGACATTGCGAATCAATATGCAAGATCGTCGGGTGCCAGCCTTGCGCAAACGTTTGATGGCTACTGGTGATTTGCCCTATGCACCACCGATCACCCAAGAAGGGCCTGTTGGGGCGGCTCCGGTCGGGCAAAATCCTGACCAGCCAGGACGGCAGAATCAAAATCCTAATCGGGGACCTCAGACGTCACCAGAAAATCCTTCTGATGTCGGCGTGCCTTCAGGGGTGAGTGCGACAAGCTCAGCGCGCCCTGTGACAGAAAGCTTACTTTACGATATTACCTTGGCTGAAGCTGTGAAGCGTTTCCAAGCCCGCAATGGTCTGGCCGTTGATGGCAGCGTCGGGTCCAATACGCGCAAAGCATTGAATGTCAGTGTGCATCAACGTATTGGCGCTTTGGCCGTGAATATGGACCGATTACGGGCGGAACCCCGGCGACCACGCGAAAGAAGTATTCTTGTCAATGTGCCAGCGTTCGATTTGAAAGTTGTCGATGCCCAGGGGCGTAAAGAATTGGATATGCGGGTGATTGTTGGGCGTGCATCGCGGCAAACCACAATTTTCCATTCAACGATCTGGGGGGTTGTGCTTAATCCTTATTGGAATGTGCCCACCACCATCGCGGTCAAAGATTTGATGCCGAAAGCAAAAGCAAACCCAGACTATCTATCGTCTCGGGGGTATAAGATGCTGGCGGGTTGGTCCCATGATGCTAGCGAAGTCAATTGGGAAGATGTCGATTGGAACAGCTTGGGACGGTCGATTCGTCTCCGGCAAAACCCGGGCGCTGGTAATGCGTTAGGGCGCATGAAATTCCGCAGCACCAACCCTTTTGCCATTTATTTGCATGATACGCCCAATAGAAAGTTATTCCATAAATCTAAACGGGCCTTTAGCTCTGGTTGTATTCGCCTGCATAGACCCAATGATTTGGCGAAATTGCTTTTAACCGCGAATAACAATTTTGATTCGAAAAAAATGCAAGAGATTTTAAAAAGCGGGAAGAATACCACGGTGCGGTTAGACCGCCCGGTGCCTTTGATCATGCTATATCACACCTCTTGGGTGGATGGCACAGGCCTTGTGCAATTCCGGGAGGATCTTTATAGCCGCGACCGCGACTATCGCATGGCAATGGGTAAAGCTTTGGCGTTTCAATAAGAACAACATCATTTGAGTGCGTGGAAAGACTCAAGCAAAGCACGATCAATC
>DDLW01000246.1 GCA_002340345.1 Alphaproteobacteria bacterium UBA2562
TCGCAGCGGCGGTGATAAATTCCGCATGAATCTCAACAAACCCTAGAACGGCAATTTAAAACCAGCGGGGAGCTGCATACCGCCTGTCAATTTGCCCATTTCATCTTGAACATGTTGATCGACCTTGCTGCGGGCATCATTATAGGCCGCAATAATCAGATCTTCGAGGACTTCGGTTTCTTCGGGATCCATCAGGGAAGGGTCGATTTTCAAGCCTTTCATTTCTTGCTTGCCGGACAGGGTGACTTTGACCATGCCCCCCCCTGCTGCGCCTTCGATGGTGATATCACCCAATTTTTCTTGCATTTCTGCCATTTGAGATTGCATTTTCTGGGCTTGTTTCATCATCTGACCAAGATTTTTCATCTTGTCTTTTCTCCTTTAGGGTCAAGCGCGATCAGGGCACTGTCCTGGGTCGCTTTTGCTTTGCGGCAAAACACATCATTTTCGAGTCGATTGAACCCGCTTTCGAGGGATCGCAAGATCAGCATCACTTCACAAAGTCTTGGATCGCCTGAAAGGGCCGGTACTATAGGAAACAAAACATAGCCTGACGAGAGGAAATCGCGGTTTGCGACTACCAATCAATAAGATCGTTCTCCTCAAAAATATCTTCTTGGAGAGCCGTTTCCGCGTCTATGTTGTCTGGGCTGTCTGGAAGGGGGGTGGGCAGGCTTTGGTCTTCATGTTGTCGCATTTTAAGAATTTCTGCACCAGGCCAGAGCTTAAAAACCGTTTTTACAAGATCATGGGCGGCGGCTTGTTCTTTCAGGGCCAACCAAGCCGATTGCTTTTGCTCCGAGAGTGTATTGTCCCCTTTTTCGGTGGATGTGCTGACAACCCAACGCTGTCCTGTCCAGTCTGTCAGCATTTGGCCAACTTTTCCAGGGATATCAGCGGGCGCGAAATGGCCAAGATTGATCTCTAGAAATCCTTGGCGGAAAGACACCAGACGGACATTATTGGTCAAATGCCCAGAGAGAATGATTTCGCCTTTCGTCTTAAAAATCTCAACAAGGGCTTCATAATTATGTGGGTTTTGCACAGAGGCTATTTGGGCTTCTGGGGCTGTCTGGTTCGCCATTGAGGGCAGGCCGGTTCCAACCGCAGAGCTATAATGATGGGATGTTGTGGCCAAACGGGGGGCCATGGCTTGCGGGGCGTGATGATGCCCGTGGGAGCCAGCGCCAAAAAGGGCTTGTGGGTTGGATCCTTCTGAATGTGAGGCTGTGCCTTGGGGCGGGTTGGCCCCTTGAGGTCCTCCTTGGCTCCCCCCCGGCCCGGCCCCTTGGGGGGTCCCCTGGGCGGTCCCTTGACTGGGATGACCTTGGGTGATTGGGTTGGTTTCTGCCTTTTTGAGGGTGCGGATCAGGCGGGTTGGGTCCGGAAGATCGGCGGCAAAGGCCAATCGAATCAAAAGCATTTCAGCGGCATCATGGGGACGCAAGGCCTGTTGCACTTCAGAAAGGCCTTTAAGACAAATTTGCCAAGCCCGGGTCAGCAAAGGGATGGACAGGGCATCGGCCATGGCTTGACCGCGTGTTCTTTCCAATTCTGGCAAACTGCTTTCATGGTCTTCTTTTGGGATGACTTTTAAGCGTGTCACCATATGGATAAGGTCGAGGAGGTCTTGTAAAATGACCTGCGGATCGCCCCCAGCCTTGGTCAATATGGTGAAGTCTTCTAAAGCTTCGGCCACACGACCTGCAAAAAGATGATCAAGAAGGGCAAAAACGCGATCCCGATGGGCGAGCCCCAGCATGTCACGGATCAAATCTTCTTCGATATGCCCGTCCCCGAGAATAATGGCTTGGTCTAAGAGGGACAGCCCGTCGCGCACAGAGCCATCCGCAGCTTGGGCAATCATCCGCAAGCCGCCTTCAGAGGCTTTTGCGTTTTCTTTTTCGCAGATCTTGGCAAAATGTTGGGTTAAGACAGTGCTTTCGACCCGACGGAGGTCGAATTTTTGACAGCGCGACAGGACGGTCACGGGAACTTTGCGAATTTCTGTGGTCGCAAAAATAAATTTCACTGCAGAAGGGGGTTCTTCCAAAGTTTTCAGCAGGGCATTAAAAGCTGCTGTGGAGAGCATATGGACTTCATCAATAATATAGACTTTATACCGTGCTTGGACAGGCATATAGCGCACGGATTCGATAATTTCGCGGATATCATTGACGCCTGTGCGGCTGGCCGCGTCCATCTCGATCACATCGACATGGCGATCTTCTGCAATGGCTTGGCAGTTGCTACAAAGGCCACAAGGGGTAATGGTGGGACCGCCCTGGCCGTCTGGGCCAATGCAATTCAGGGCGCGGGTGATAATCCGTGCTGTGGTCGTTTTCCCAACCCCACGCACCCCTGTGAGAAGAAAAGCGTGGGCAATACGCCCGGTCTCAAAAGCATTTGACAAGGTGCGGACCAAAGCATCTTGTCCGATAAGGGTCTCAAAATTTGTGGGGCGATATTTCCGCGCGAGGACACGATAGTCGCCAGTCCCGGCGGGGCTGCTGGCTTCTGGAGACAGTGTTTCAGCCTTAGCGGCAGGAGGAGTCTCAGGCTGATCCGTCATAGCAAAAGGAAGACCATCCAGAAAAAGAAATGCTTTTTTGAAGAGGTGGAAGGCTGAACGATGACCCGATCCGTACCCGTTACGGCTGCTTCTTTCCAGACCTGACCGGATTGGCGGGCGGCACCGTCCACCGCCAACCTTCCAAGAC
>DDLW01000078.1 GCA_002340345.1 Alphaproteobacteria bacterium UBA2562
TGCGCATTAAAGTGCTTAGAGCAAAGCTGGTTAAAGTGGCAGCCCCTATCACCATGCGTTTTGCGGCAAAAACAAAAACAGAGAGCATTTCTACTGATTCAAAATAAAAATGAAATGCTCTAACAGGGGCGGACTCAGGACCATGGCTTTTCTGGTCCTGAGTCCATGTCTTATGGGCTTTATGTGTCATGAAGCTTCTCAATTTTAGTTTGTCAGGCTTGTTGGTCATTTCCCTCGGTTTCCTGTCATATTTATAAAAAAGAAATTTTATTTCTCTCTAAGACTTTTTCTCGAAATTTAGCGTTAAGGAAGCAAGATGGAACGCACTCTAAAATATTTCATAAATTTTTTTTACTTCAGGCTTTATTCAAAAGATGACAACGCCCTTATTCTCTTGATAAGACAGCCGAAACAAATACAAACTTTCTAAAGAAATCGGCTTTTTGTCGTTTACGGCACACTCAAAAGAATGAGCTTTTTTCCTTCTGTATTCAGAAAGGCTGTCCTTATGCAACCATTGCCGTCTCGTTTGTCTGTGTTTCAAAGTGCTAAAGACGTCGGACAGACGGGTGTTCGTGCCGCTTGGGAACGTCTGTGCCTTATTCAAGAAACTCTCTTGAAGTCACGGGCAAAAAGCCAAGGCAATGTTGCGGTGATTGATATTGGGTCTAATTCAGTCAGGCTTGTTGTTTTTGATGGTGTCAGCCGTTCTCCTTTAGCGCTTTTCAATGAGAAAGTGCTGTGCGGTTTAGGGCGCGGTGTTGGGGCAGAGGGGCGGCTTTCCGAAGACGCCATGGCCATGGCTCTTGATAGCTTAGAGCGATTTGTCCATTTAAGCCATGCGATGAGGGCCAAGGAAATTGCGCCTTTTGCCACGGCTGCTGTCCGAGATGCCAGTAATGGCGCTCAATTTTTGCAGCAGATTCAAGACAGATGCGGTATTTCTGTTCGTCTTTTATCAGGAATCGAAGAAGCGAAATATTCTGCTCTTGGTGTGTTGGCCGGCGCCCCAGAGGCACGTGGCCTTATGGGTGATCTGGGAGGGGGGAGTTTAGAGCTGGTGGGCCTCCATGGTCGCCAAACAGTCTCAGAAGGGAACGCTCTCACATCACAAAACTCTGTTACATTACCTCTTGGCCTTTTACGCTTAATGGAAGATTCTGGCTATAAACGGAGCAAAGCGCGAGAGATCATTATGAGCCATCTCGACACGCTAAACTGGCTTCCTGAAAGGCAAGATTTCTATCCTGTAGGGGGGGCTTGGCGTAATTTAGCACGTATCCATATGGAGCGTACAAATTACCCGCTGCATGTTATTCATCAATATTGCCTTAACCATGATGAAGCCTTGCGCACATTAGATGTCGTTGAACGCATGACAAAAAATGATTTGCTGACAATCAAAGGCGTTTCGAAAAGGCGCGTTGATACGCTTCCATTCGCTGCCTTGTTATTGCGCTGTCTTATGGAGCGCTGCACACCGCGTTCGGTTGTCTTTTCTGCTTTTGGTGTTCGTGAAGGTATCCTTTATGATCGACTTAATGCGGATATGGCCGCAGTCGATCCTTTGATTGAAATGTGTTACGATATCTCACATCGCGCAAGCCGTTTTGAGTCCATGGGCAATGCCTTGATGCTTTTCTCAGATGGTCTATTTCCCGATGATTCTGAAGAAGAGCGACGATTACGCTATGCGGCTTGTTTGCTGGGCGATATAGGTTGGCGTGTTCATCCTGATTATCGTGCTGATCAAAGCTATGAACGGGTCTTACAAGCGCCTTTTAGCGGTATAGATCATGCGGGGCGTGCTTTTATTGCTTTGGCGGTGCATGCACGCTATGGTGGTGATTTATCGAAGAATCTTTTAAGAGCACCACGAGAGTTGCTCCATGAGAGTTTATTCCATAAAGCTCTGCTGCTTGGCAAAACAATGCGTCTCGGATTTGCCTATTCGGGCGCGACACCTGCGTTACTGAGTGAGGCCGCAATTGCTTTTGAAGAGGCGCAAGTCGTCCTCACAGTGCCTGAGAAAGAAAAAGCTCTCGCTTCAGGAATGGTCGAACGTCGTTTCGAAAATGTTGCAAAAGCTCTACATATGAAAGGACGCATCCATTTTCGAGAAGCATAAAAATATTTTTATAAAGTCTCTTTGAGCAGAGCTGCAACAATAGCTTCTGGGCAATCTTCTTGAACAAGATGACCTGCATTCTGAATTGGGATGCACGGACGATCAGAGAGTAATGAAGCGAGCTTTTCTCCCTTTGCAAAAGGAATCCACTCGTCTTTTTGGCCCCATAACACGGAAACGGGACACGCCATTCGCGTGTAGAAGCCTTCGACGTCATCTGTGTATTTCTGATCCATTTGTGCTATTTGCCGATAAAAAGCAGCTTGCCCAACTGTGCCTAACCATGGCGCGCTATAAATTTGAAAAGCTTCTTCTGACAAGGGCTTATGCGCAGATGTTTGTAAATATGCCCTAAGAAGAGCTTGGTGCATAGAATCCGGCAGCCCTGAAAATGCAGCCTCATGTTTTCGTACATGGCGCACAAAGGGAGAGCCCCAAGGCGCTAAAGCAACGGCGTCAAAGATCGTCAAAGACGCATAGCGCAGCCCGTTCAGATAGTAAGCGCGTAGAGCTGTTGCACCACCAAAATCATGTGCCAAGATATGAGGGCGGTCTAACGTCCACTCAGCACATAAAGCTGTTAGGATTTGAGTCTGAACAGCCAAAGAGACGTCCTGACCCTCGCGCATTTCAGAACATCCATATCCAACGAGATCGAAATAATAAAGAGTATATCGTGACGTCAAATGCGGTACAATCCGACGCCAAACCTGTGATGAGAAGGGCGTGCCATGGAGGGCGATCAAGGGCGGGCCGTCTCCGATCTTTCCCCATCGCACAGCGTTGTTTTCAAGAATGGATGTATGTGGAAGGTCAAGCATAAAAATAGCTCACATTGTCAATTAGCTAATTGACTATATGATGGATAAGATGGATCGATCAACACAAATCAAAGCCATGGCCAGCGAAACACGTTTGCAAATTCTTCGGCTCCTGGCAGCCCCTGATGCACATTTTGCGCAACAGCAGTCTGCCGATCCAGTGCAGTTCGGTGTCTGCATGACCCTCATTGCGGAGGCCTTAGAGCTTGCGCAACCCACAATCAGCCGCCATCTCGAAATATTAAAACAGGCTGGTTTTTTGGTCGTACAAAAACATCAAAAATGGTCCTACTGCAAACGCGACGAAGCCGCCATCCGAGACTATATCAAATGGCTCGGGCAAGAATTACTATAGTGAACAAATAAATCCTCCTGATCGCTTTCGTCTTGCGGCAAAAATAAAAGTCTAGAGCCCTCCGCGCCATAAACCGAGACATCTCTTTTATCCTTTATTTTTTGCTTCTTGCCATAAGGCTTCCATTGTCTCTAAGCTTGTGTTTTCAAGAGGCGTGTTGTCTTTTGCCAGGGAGTGTTCAATATATTTAAAGCGCGTTTCAAATTTATAATTTGCACGCCGCAAAGCATTCTCTGGGTCAATATCACATTTACGTGCCAAATTCGCGACCACGAAAAGCAGATCGCCAATTTCTTCCTCTAATTTTTCTTTTTGCGTGCTTGATATTTTATCTGCTGAATCTCCACGCAGTTCTTGCTTTACCTCATCAATTTCTTCCTGCAGTTTTTCAAAAACACCTGCAAGATTTTCCCAATCAAAGCCAACCCTTGCAGCACGTCTCGACAATTTTAAGGCGCGGAGCAAAGCTGGAAGCGCTGTGGGAATCCCGTCTAAAACACTCGGCACACTCTCCAAAGTCTCTGCTTTTTTTTGTCTTTCTTCTGCCTTGATATTTTCCCATGAAAGGGTTTGGGCCTCTGCGTCGACGATCTCTTTTTCCCCAAAAATATGGGGATGCCGCCGGATCATTTTCTCATTGACGCAAGAGACGACATCTGAGAAATCAAAGAGAGTCTCTTCAGAAGCCATTTGGCTATGAAAAACAACCTGTAAAAGCAAATCCCCGAGCTCGTCTTGCAAGTCATGCATATCCTCTCTTTGGATAGCATCTGCGACTTCATAAGCTTCTTCAATCGTATAAGGGGCTATTGTTGCAAAATTTTGTTCTAAATCCCAGGGGCAACCGCCATCTGGATTGCGAAGCTGCGCCATAATCTCTAACAATCGGGCAATCGCGTCTTTGCTCTTATCATGATCCGTCATTGGAAAGACATAGTCCTTATTTTGGAAGATGAGGCGGCTGGGTGCCAAAACTGCCTTTAAGCCTTTTGTGAAGATTGCAAAATTGAATTGAAGCGTTTAATGGCGTGCTGAGACGATCAGAGACATAAGCACGTCAAACTCGTGCCGCGTGATAAAGCGATGCTCTTTGCAATACTCTGTCTTTCGGGCATCCTTTTGTCGGCAAGCGCGAATGAGTTGCAGCAGTGCGTCTTCGCCAGTCATAGCTTCGTCACCGATCAGTGGAAGAAACCGCTTCAGAAACGCCGTTGTATCCGATTGGTGCACAATAACTGTGTTCCATGCAGGGATCACCATCAGCGCTTGATTTCCGAGACCCCAAGCCCAAAATGTCTTATCTGGGAGGCCGGTGTCTGGCTCTGGGATCCACCAAAGATATCCGTGTCTCCCTCTCAAACCGCCATTCCCAGTCTCCGTGAAGTCTTCGGTCATAAGACGTGCCCACCCCTTAGCAAGAATAGACTGATCACTTGAAACGCCGTCATTGAGATAGAGTGCACCAAACTTGGCGAGATCGCGAGCAGACATCCGGAACATCGCAGCGCGATGTTCTGAAAGACTAGGATCTGCGAGATAAAACACAGCAGAGCGCTCAAAATCCGTCATGCCGATGGGCCGCGCGATGCCAAGATCAAAGGCTTCCGCAATTTCAGTGCCTGTTGCGTTTTCAAAGACAGTTGTGAGCGCGTTGTAGTCCCAGTTGTTATAGGCCCATAGGGTACCTGGTTGGTTTTCGGTATGCCCTAAGCGCTTGTCGATCTCTGCATGTCGTCCTCCCGAAGCGGCTGCCGGGTGATTGATGCCTGACACGCTGCGGAGCAAATGTCTCACAGTTGTTTGACGTTGTAGCGCTGTCAATGGCAAAGGGGAGTCATCAATCCCAAGTTCCTGGAGCGTTGCGTCAAGAGACAATAGGCGCGCGTCTGCACGCACTTGTTGACCGATCAGCGCGCTTAGGAACGACTTTCGAATTGAGTGAACATTGTAAGGTATGGACAGATCACCGAATGCACCGACAACCTGCCCATCAGTCATGATCAAAAAGGAGTCCGTGCTCAATGTCGAAACATGCTCAAAAACGTCGTCCAATCCATCAGAACGCCAACCAAGTTCTTTGACGGCAACAGAGTTGAGGCGCGTGACATCAATCAATCTTGCGGGCGCTTTAGAGCGTGAGAAACCATTCTCACCGGTCAATAAGAGATAGGCCAAGGCAGCAACAAGGAGGGCTATAACTGTCAGTGCGTAGATTATGGTACGGCGTGCCTTCATGTGTCTTTTTCCGTTTCCGTTTTGCAATCCGTCCCGAACAAAAGGTTGCTTTGAGCAACGCAACAAGCAATTGAACCCTTTTGACTGTTGCTCATTTTGGATGAACTCTCAGGAGAGTTTTTTTGAGACTTGTCTTTGTTTGTACAGGTTTGATTTTGAAGCCTTATCACATATAGCAAGGTCAAAGCAATTGGCCATCGCTGCTACGAAACACACCAGCTGTGTCCGTATAAAGGGTGAGGGGGGCATTCCATGTTGTTTTATAATCGCAACCTTCGACCATCGGAGCGACCAATATAGGATTGATAAACGTAATTCGCATAATGTATATTATGGTGTAATTTTATATAAGTGTTTTTTACCATATTTTCTTTTCTTTTCAAATGACTATGAAAAAGCTGCTCCGATGAGGTTCCGTAAATCCGAAAAGTGATAATCTGGAGGCGATGTTTGAAGCTCTTGACTTAGGTCAATATGCTCCCAAACAAGGATTGCTGTACAGCCAGCATTGCGAGCACATTCAATATCGATGGGGCTATCCCCAATATACCAAATATCTTTTCCTGGCTTTAAGCTTGCGGGCTGTAAAGCTTGCAAAATAGGAGCTGAATCTGGCTTATCTTTTGGGGCATCATTCGCCCCAATAAGAGCGCCAAAAAAATGAGTCCAGCCGAGATGGGCGCATTCTTTTCTTAGAAAGTCACCGCGCTTATTGCTCACAACCGCTTGATATAAATTGGCCTGCAGCCCCATATCTAAGACGTCATGGGCGCCTTCAAGTACATTAAGGCTTTGAATATGATGAGATTCGAAAGTGCTATAAAAAATATCTCTGGCTTCCTCAACGCGATCACCAAATAATTTGGGAAAACTATCGCGCATAGAGGCTCTCACACGCTGCAATGTCTCTTGGAAGCTCCATTCTTCCTGTCCCATGGCAGACAAAGTCGTATTGAGGGCATGATGAATGGCAGCCCAATTATCCACGAGCGTATTATCCCAGTCATAAATCATAGCTTTAGGAGATGGAAGATCCCCAATGGCCATTTTACTTAAAACCATCATGATCTCCTCAAGCCTGGCACAGGAACCGATTTCTCTTTCATATAAAGGCAATACGCCTCTAGGAGCACTGAAGCAAAGTCACCTGGATGGCCATTACCAACCATATGATCGTCAATTTTGATAACAGGCATGGCAAGAGATGTTGCTGAACTGACCATTGCTTCTCTCGCCTGATAGGCCTCTTCTAAGGTAAAAAGGCGTTCTTCATATCCCAGGCCACAAGACTGTGCCAGCGCGAGGATACGGTCGCGTGTAATACCTCTTAAAATGTTCTGGCTTGCTGGGCATGTGACGAGAACACCTTGTGCGGTTACAATCCAAGCATTAGAAGACGTTCCTTCTGTGACATATCCTTGCTGGTCGATTTGCCAGGCTTCATAAGCCCCCTGCTCTACAGCCTGTTGTTTTCCAAGACAATTGGGCAAAAGCGAGATGGTCTTAATGTCACATCTTTGCCATCTCTGATCTGGGACAGTGATAACATGGACACCTGTTTTTGCTTTTTGCAAAAGCTTTTTCAGAGGCTTACGTTTGGCATAAATGACGACAGAAGGCTTGGCCTCTTGCGGAAACGCGTGGTCTCTTGGCGCAACACCTCTGGTCACTTGTATATAAACAATGCCGTCATAGATGTAATTTCTTCTCAGGACTTCTCTTATGATGAGTTTTAACGCAGGCCTTGATAGAGGTTCAGAGATCTTCAATTCAGATAAAGAACGCCAAAGCCGATCAAGATGAGGCGTTTCGTCCACGAGACAGCCATCCACCAAAGCAATAACTTCATAGATACCATCTGAAAATTGATATCCACGATCTTCAATATTGACCATGGATTCTGAGAGAGGTGCATAACGGCCATTGACAAAAGCGATACGAGCCATGTTCACTCTTTCATAAAGCATACCAGGTTTGTCGGTAATATAAAGCAAAGCCCATTTTTCATTATAGAGCTGTGGCCTTAAGTCTTACCCAAAAAAGACTTTAGCAGTCTGTACATTTATTCTTAAAAGAATTCAGGCCGAACTCTTAAAATCTTCTCGACCTTTTTAATCATTTCTGGAGCCGCAAAAATAACAACACGGTCATTCACTAAAACAATCGTATCCCCATCTGGGATAATAACAGTGCCGGCGCGCACAATTGCCGCGACAATCACGCCCTCAGGCAGATTAATATCGCGCAGCGGTGTGCCAACAAGATGAGATGTTTCAAGGGCATCTGCCTCAATCACTTCCCCAAAATTTTCGCCAAGAGAATGGACACTTCTAATACGCCCCCGGCGGACATGTTGTAAAATCGTGGATACTGTTGTTGCCCGCGGGCTGACCACAACATCAATACCAAGCGAGCGAATCAAAGGGGCATAATTCGTTTCATTAACCAGAGTCACCGCTCTTTTCGCACCATATTGTTTGGCGAGCAATGAGGATAAGATATTCACTTTATCATCATTACTGACCGCGACAACGGTTTCTGTCGCCCCAACATTCCCCTCATCTAAAATTTCCGGGTCAAGGGCATCACCATTTAACACAACAGTACGCGTCAGAGATTGTGCAACAAATTGCGCCCTATCGCGCTCATTTTCAATGACTTTAGCGGTAATGCTCGCTTCTTCTTGTTCAAGAGATTCAGCCAAGGTTAAGCCAATATTGCCCCCCCCAAGGATCATAATTCTGCGCACATCTTTTTCTTCATGGCCAAAAGCGGCCATCGCACGGGAAGCATGCGTGGTTTCTGCCACAAAGAAAACTTCGTCACCTGCCAGCATCTGATCATTAGGAGACGGCGTGATACAGCGATCCCCTCTCTGAATACCGATAACAACAATGTTAAGATCAGGAAACAAAGCGGCCAGCTGCCGAAGAGGCGTATTAATGATGGGGCATGTTTCATCACAATGTACCCCAATTAAGCGGACCTTATCCTCTGCCAAGGGGATCATATCGATGGCACCAGACATGGTTAATCGGCGCTTAATCGCTTTTGCCACTTCAATTTCTGGGGAAATAATATGATCAATGGGCATATGATCGCGTGAGAACAGATCCTGCCATTTGGTTTTTAAATAGCTACGATGACGAATACGCGCAATTTTTGTTGGTAAGTTAAAGAGTGAATGGGCAACTTGGCATGCAACCATATTCACTTCATCGGCAAATGTGACGGCAATAAGCAGATCTGCATCGGATGCACCTGCTTCTTCTAACACATCAGGATAAGAAGCATGACCTAGTAAGCCTTTAACATCCAAACTATCTTGGACTTTTTGGATCAGCGCTGGGGATTGATCAATAACCGTGACATCCGCCCGTTCAGCAGAGAGATAACGTGCAATATGGAAGCCAACCTGCCCTGCCCCACATACAATGACTTTCATGAGATAATCCCCATACCATAGCAATCTCGAAAAACGCTTAATCAGTTTATGATCATTGATCGCCATCACTGGCATTCAAGACAGGGTCAATGACCTTTAAGAGCTGTGATGATTCTGAAAATGTTTATGCGCTATCGGGAGTGTCTGAGGCCTCTATTGTCTCACTGTTTTTTGTGGGTGTGTTCTGATCTTCTTCTTTTGCTTTTGCTTCTTTCTCTTTACTTGCAGCTTTTGCAGCGCGATCTGACTGTGTGACCCCCAAAAGTTTAAGTTTTCGATGGAGGGCAGATCGTTCCATGCCGACGAAAGACGCTGTTTTAGAAATATTGCCGCCAAATCTTGTGACTTGTGCCAAAAGATATTCGCGTTCAAAAAGTTCGCGTGCTTCTCTTAAAGGAAGAGACATGATTTCTCCCCCCCACTCAGCTTGTAAAACCGCAGGTCCATCACCGGTGATTTCTGGTGGCAGCATATCTGCGCGCACAGATCCTTGATGGTCCGCAGGCATCATGATCAAAAGCCAATCCATCGCATTTTTTAGCTGGCGCACATTGCCTGGCCAATCATAGGCTTGGAGCGAGGCAATGGCATCATCTCCAAGCGAGGGGGAGGTTTGGCCTGCGTTCTCAGCAGCTTTTTCTAGAAAATATTTAGCGAGTACAGGAATATCATCTCGCCTTTCTTTCAAGCCGGGGATTGTTAAAGGCACGACATTTAAACGGTAATAGAGATCTTCGCGAAAGGCACCGGCTTCAATAACCGCTTTAAGGTCCCTATTTGTTGACGCGATAATACGAACATCCACTTGGATTTTATCGGTCCCGCCAACACGGTGAAAAGCATTTTCCTGTAGAACACGCACAAGTTTGCTTTGAACAGAGGCCGGCATGCCACCGACTTCATCTAAAAGCAGCGTACCACCATGGGCTTTTTCCAAAGCCCCCACTTGCCTTGGCCCTGCCTCCGCACTTCCTGGCTCCGTGCCAAAAAGCTCACATTCAAGCCCCTCAGCATCAACACAAGAACAAGCAATAGCAATGAAAGGCCGCATATTACGGCGTGATTGCGTATGCAGTAAGCGTGCAACAACTTCTTTACCCGTCCCAGGGCCGCCCGTGATCAGAACCCTTGAGCCTGTCATTGCAACTTTTTCAACTTGTTGGCGCACCTGGTTCATGCCAGAAGACACACCAATGAGATCGTCATCATGGCCGGCTTTTGATTTGAGTTCTTTATTTTCTTGACGTAATTGTGCAGCTTCGATCGCGCGGGAGATAATGAGCAGCAAGCGATCTGATTTAAAAGGTTTTTCAACAAAATCATAGGCACCATCTTGAATAGCCGCAACAGCCATTTCAATGGTGCCATGCCCTGAGATCATCACGACGGGTATCTCTGGATGTTCAAGATGGATTTGCTTCAAGATCTCTTGGCCATCCATACGGCTTCCTTGGAGCCAGACGTCTAGAACAATTAAGGCCGGCATTCTTGCGCGAACCTGTTCTAGAGCTTCATCACTATTTCCCGCTTCGCGGGTTTGATAGCCTTCATCTTCCAAAATGCCACTTATGAGCATTCGGATGTCTGCTTCATCATCGACAATTAAAATGTCATGCGCCATCGTGTCTCGTGCCGTCTCAGCTAACACTGTCAGTTGGAATCTTTTGGAAAGGACTGTTGATCATGACCTTCAGCCTCCTCCAGGATCGGTGTTTGTTGAGGAAAATGCAAAGTCACTTCTGCACCGCCCTCTGGTCTATCTGCTAAAAGAATTTTGCCACCATGATCTTCCATGATCTTTTTCACGATTGCTAGTCCTAAACCTGTGCCTTTTGCTCTTGTTGTCACATAAGGCTCGGTCAAATTCTCCCGCCCCTCTTTAGGCAGTCCGCGACCATTATCTTGAATGACCACATCGAGGCTCGACTCTGTTTGAGAAAGCCTTACCAGAATCTTGCCGCGCGGCAAAGGCTTCTCATCACTTAAAGGACGTCCTTCTATCGCATCATAAGCATTTTGCAGCAAATTTGTTAAGGCTTGACCTAATTGACGTGAGTCGCAGCGAAAAGAAATTTTATCCTCAGGAAAGAAAGTTTCATAAGAAACATCAGGACGTGCTGTTTTTTGTAAGAAGACGGCTTGTCGACATAAATCAACAATGTCTTCCTGTCTTAGCGTTGGTGCTGGCATACGGGCAAAAGAAGAAAACTCATCGACCATTTTGCCAATATCGCCCACTTGCCGAACAATTGTGTCTGTGCAGGTTTTAAATGTCTCGGGGTCTGAATGAATTTCTTTCAAGTATTTACGTTTTAATCTTTCGGCAGAGAGCTGAATCGGTGTGAGTGGATTTTTTATTTCATGAGCGATACGACGGGCAACATCTGCCCAGGCTGCCGTGCGTTGCGCTGCCATAAGTTCGGTAATGTCATTAAAAGTGACAACAAAGCCATCAATAACACCTTGGTCTTGCTCAGCTGTAATTTTGACAAGTAAAGTACATCGACGCCCATTTCGTTCAAGTTTAATTTGGGTTTCGGGTGTTTTATCTGGGCGCCTACGAACAAGATCTAAGCTTTCAGCAAGATCGGGGAAGAGATCCAGAATATTACGTGAATTAAATTCACTTTCAAGAGCTTCAAAAAACTCTAAAGCAAAACGGTTGCTTAATTCAATCTGACCCTGTTGATCAAGACCAATGACCCCAACAGACACCCCGCCTAAGACGGCTTCGATAAATCTACGTCTTTGGTCAATTTGACGATTGGCTTCTATCAATTCCCGCTGTTGCACATCTAATTGCTGAGTCATTTGGTTGAAGGTTCGAGACAGATGGCCAAGCTCATCGCTGCCCCTATGCACCGTAACACGTGCTTGCAAATTCCCCTTTGCAACCTCTTGGGTGGCTTGAATCAAGTCTGAAACGGGGCGAATGAGTTTCGTTGCAAAAGAAAGCCCGAACCAGACAGCCGCAAAGAGCAGTAAAAGAGACACGACCGCATAAACGGCGCCAAAGGCCAATTGTAACCCAGAGCGCTCCAGTTCAAGAGCTTCATATTGAGAAACGGCCCCTCTTGTTCTTTCAATATGGTTCACAACCCTTAAATCAACAAGGCGACCAACATAAAGATACGTATCTTGAAAACGATCAAGTTTTAGCAAGGCACGAATACGGTCATCATTTTCATCCGTCATAACCGCAATATTGCCTTTACGGGCTGTCTCCATCGCCCATTGTGGAATTTCAGCAGGTTGGAAACCAAGAATATAGGCAAAGCCCGTACGAGCGAGCACTTTACCAGATTCTTGAAAAACCATCGCTTCGGTTAAGTTCCGCAATCTCGCTTGCCCGGCCAAGAATTTACCAAAATGCTCAGGATTATCGCGCATAATCCAGCCATCACGACCAAGCTCCACCGCCATAACCAACATATCCGCACGAATATTTTGGCGGTGTTCTTCTAAATAAGCCTTTGCGGCGGCCATAGATTCTGTCAGCGCTGTTTTGACTTTGTCTTTAAACCAAGATTCAACAGCAATATTGAGAAAAACAATTGAAAATAAAGCAACAAAAATGGCAGGCGTAATCGCAACAATACTAAACATAAAAACAAGGCGAACATGGAGTCTTGATCCCGCAGCACCTATGCGGTGTTGACTCCACAGCCTGACAATCCGACGTGCGACAACGGCTCCTAGCAACAAAAGAATCGCAAAGTCAATGTAAAGTATAAAGAGGACATTCTGGGGATCAGGACCAAGCGGCGGAGATCCTGTTAAAATAATATAAGTGGCTGCCCCAGCAACAAGCGCTAAAAGGACCAGTCCAATCGCAAGTTTGCGGCTGATTTCAAAACGATGCCAAAAATAGCGCAGTTTTCGACGGCTGAGGGGCAAAGCAGCCCTCCTCTTTTATCAATCGCGATTAAGAAAAAAGGCCCACAATAAACTGATTTTACGGGGCCTTATAGAATAGTGCTTATTTCATACCGCGTATCACTTGAATATCAAGTTCTCTAATTTTTTTGCGCAATGTGTTTCTATTTAACCCTAAAAGCTGTGCTGCCCGTATTTGATTTCCCCGTGTCGCTGTCAGACACATGCTAATCAGCGGCCTTTCAACCTCTTGTAAGACACGATCATAAAGCCCCGCAGCGGGTAAACTATCACGATGCGCGGCAAAATAATCTCGTAATTGACGCTCAACGGCCTGGCCTAAACTTTCTGCGCGGGGTGAGACTTCCACTTCAGGTCTTGGACTGACTTCTGCGAGTTCAATTTCGATGACATCAACACCAATGACTTCTTGGGCATAAAGGGCTGCTAATCGACGCACTAAATTTTCTAATTCGCGAACATTCCCTTGCCAGTGATGTTGCTTTAATCTTTCGATGGCAGGCTTGTCTAAACTTTTGATGGGCAAGCCTTCTTCACCGCATTGGGCTAAGAAATGTCTTATGAGCTCTGGGATATCTTCGCTTCTTTCTCTTAAAGGCGGCAGCCTTATGGGAACAACATTGAGCCTATAATACAGATCTTCCCGGAAGAGGCCTTGGCGAATCAATTGTTGCAGATCCCTGTGGGTTGCGGCAACAATTCTCACATCAGCGCGAATAGGAATCCTTCCGCCGACCGTTGTATATTCACCTTCTTGGAGCACCCGAAGAAGGCGCGTCTGTGCCTCCATGGGCATGTCACCGATTTCATCCAGAAATAAAGTCCCGCCAGCAGCCTGCTCAAAACGTCCCGTTGATCTTTGGGTGGCCCCTGTGAAGGCGCCTTTTTCATGCCCGAAAAGTTCACTTTCGATCAGTTCTCGTGGAATCGCTGCCATATTGACAGCCACAAAAGGCCCATTGCGTCTTTTCCCATAGTTATGCAAGGCGCGAGCAACGAGCTCCTTGCCTGTGCCGCTCTCTCCTGTGACCATGACGGTTAAGTCTGTTCCCATGAGACGCGCAAGAACACGATAAATCTCCTGCATTGCCGGAGAACGACCGATAAGAGGAAGTTGATCTTCATCTTCCTCCTCTTGAACACTCACAGCCCGTTTCGGTTCTTTGAGAGCCCTGGAAACAGCACCCACCAAATCATTCAGATCAAACGGCTTTGGAATATAATCAAAAGCACCGCGTTCGGTGGCTTTCACAGCCGTAATAAGCGTGTTATGTGCACTCATAACAATGACACGCATGTCGGGTCGTATTTTCTTGATGCGTGGGATTAAGTCTAAGCCATTCTCATCTGGCATCACCACATCTGTGATCACAAGATCTCCAGCGCCATCGGCAACCCACCGCCAAAGTGTTGCCGCATGCCCTGTTGTTCTCACCTCATAGCCGAGCCGCCCTAAAGCCTGATTCAGCACAGTTCTGATGGCTCTGTCGTCATCAGCGACCAGAATTGTTGAACCATCACTCATTGATCATCTCCGTGTCTGGGCAGGCTTAAGCCTTAAAAAATAAGGAAAGGGGGATTTGAAAACTGAAACTCACAAAGAGCGCGGTCTTTGATCCTTCATCCATGTCGGAGTCTCAGGAAAGGTTTCACACATGGGCAGCATCACACGAAATTGCGTTCGCTTTGGTTCGCTATCAAATTCTATGACACCGCCATGATCACTGACAACTTTTGCCACAAGTGCCAACCCCAAACCTTTCCCGCTTGGTTTGCTGGTCACAAAGGGATCAAACAAATGTTGGCGAATATCTTCCGGCACACCGGGACCATTGTCTCGAATCCCAACAACAAGCGGTAAATGGATTGTGCTATTTGTGCCGGGCACGGTCAGTTTCACACCATGTTGATAAGAGGTTGATAAGACAATTTCTCCGCCCTCTTTCGGCGCGGCCTCGCAAGCGTTTTTGACAAGATTGAGAAACATTTGCACGAGAAGATCGCGATTGCCATGAATAGGCGGCAGAGACGGATCATAATGTTCAACAATACGCAGGTTTTTTCCGACGCCATTTTCAACCAATTTGCGAACATGATCTAAAATGACATGGATATTAATCGCTTCCCGGTGAATGGGGCGGTTGTCAGAGAAAACATCCATAGAATTCACAAGAGCCGTAATGCGATCTGTCTCATCACAGATCAGCCGTGTCAATTGCTTATCCTCGCTATTGATGCCATGCTCTAACAGCTGGGCAGCGCCTCTTATGCCAGACAAAGGATTCTTAACTTCATGGGCCAACATCATCGCCATAGCTGTCACAGATCGGCCTGCATTTCGATGGCTCATTTGTTGTCCCATTTTTCTTGCCAGCGATTGCTCTTGTAAATAAAGGACAATGAGATCAGAATCATCGTGGGACGGGCCAACTTCCACGACAAGAAAACGCGATCCGGTGCGCGGTGTGGACAATGTAAAGCCATATTCCGCAACACTCGTTCCGGTCTGGCGGGCTTGCTGAACCAAAGAAAAAAGAGGACTATCTGAGGGGATAAGATCTGAAAGATTGTGCCCTTGAATAACAGCATTTGAGATTTGAAAGAACAGTTCTGCTGCTTGGTTCAAAAAGACCAAACAATCCTTCGCATCAATCGCCAAAACGGGGCTTGGTAAGGCATTGAGAATAGCTAGATTTTGTTGTGTGCTATTTTTTTGCTTAGGAAACTGAGTCATCGTATTGGACATAACTTAAGCGGCTGCCTTATCCAAAAGAGTATTGAAATAATGCGTTATTTTTGCGTCTACGATTTTTGGATCTGTTGTTAGAAAAATATCTTCTTTGAGGGAGGCTGCTGATGGAAGGCCGTGGAGAGACCAACCCATATGTTTGCGGGCAATCTTGCAACCTTTCTCTGTACCATAAAAAGACAGCATCATATGATAGTGGTCTTTAATAAGGTGATATCTTTCTTCAAGGCTTGGGGATGGAATCACAGTCCGATCTTTCAGAAAAGCCATTAATTGCGCTGGAAACCAGGGTTTTCCATAACAGCCTCGGCCAACCATAATCCCATCGGCTTTCGAAATCTTAAGGCAGGACACAGCATCTTCGATTGTGCGAATATCCCCATTCGCGATCACAGGGATTGTCACGGCCTCTTTGACCTTTGCAATCGCTTTCCAATCTGCGGTTCCTTGATAAAGCTGTGCACGACTGCGACCATGTACAGTGATCATTTGCGCCCCAGCCTTTTCTGCTAAAGCGGCAATGGTGGGGGCATTCAAAGAGTCTTCATCCCAGCCTAAGCGCATTTTCACCGTGACAGGCACATCCACGGCTTTAACAACAGTGTCAATAATACTGGCGGCCAGCTTTTCATCTTTCATAAGCGCAGCGCCAGCCAATTGTTTGCCAGCAACTTTTTTGACGGGGCACCCAAAGTTTAAGTCAATGGCAACCGGGCCTCTTTCCTGATTGCGTTTTGCGGCTTCAGCCATTTGCGCAGGGTCTCTCCCCGCCAATTGAATACTGGTTGGTCCTTCCTCTGCACAATCTGTTTCCAGTCGTAAACAGCGTGACTTTATTTTTTGCTGGTGCGATGTGTGACATACCATAGCGCTTGCCACCATTTCTGTTACAGCAAGATCAACACCGAAGCGTCTCACTTGCTGACGAAAGGGAAAATCTGTGACCCCAGCCATCGGTGCTAAGATCACAGGGTTTTCAAAGACAGAGCGTTGCAATGCAAAAGCCATTACCAGTCTCAGTTTGCCTGAAAATAAAACAGAATGCCTAGATTTTGGGCAAGGTTGCTCGGCACTGTAAGGCTCTTGCCGTCTCTTTGCAAGCGTTAGAGCGCTTAACATCACCTGGCAAACAAAGAAAGGGGTTTTCAGAGGACAAGCCTGAGGTCGGGGCTCAACATTTAAGTCTACAAAAAATGATATGGCGCGAGAAAATAAAAACTTCCTCTATGATAAAATAATATCGGTCACGAATTTCACGCCTGGAAAGCCTAAAGTCAGAAAAAGATATGCTAATAAAACAAATCTTGCTGCTTTCCGGCCTCGAATACCGGCCCAAAGATGGGCAATTAAAAGAATTGCGATAACGCCAAAGGTCACAAAAGAGAATAATACTTTATGGGAGACTTCTATCCATTTCCCGTAAGCTTCATATTCTAAAGCCATACCAGTTAAAAGACCGAGCCCTAAAAGAATTTCTGACATCGCAAGTAAAAACAGCTGGTAACGTTGTCCATCTGCAACAGAGGGAAGACATCTTAAAAAAGATCCTGTCTGTTTTCTTTTAAGACCTCTTTCGCGTAAGAAAACCGCAAGACCAGAGACCGCCGAAAGTGTTAGAAGAGCATATGTCATAACAGAAAGAACAATATGGATCGCCATCCAGAATTGTACATGCGTAACAGCTGCGGATATTGGTCGTAACGTCCCAAGGATAAGAGCGAAAAGGGCCAGAAGAAATAAATAAGGGGCTAATAAAGTCGATAATCGCCAGCCTTCACCGCTCAGCATGCTAAAAATGAAAAACATAATCAAACAAGTTGCAATTGTGACCCATAAGGTCAGCGATAATCCCATTTGCCAAGGTGTTAGAAGAAGATGGCCAGCCATAAGGCCACATCCCAAAATTGCAAGAAAGAGCCAAAGCCAAAAATGACCGACGCGTTCACGCACAATAAAACCTGGGAATATTTTCTCTAAACCTAAAAACTGTCCTGAAAGTCCGGTTGTTTCCCCTTGCTGTTCACAAGGTTTTTTGCCGAAAGGTTGGAATTTACACCATCTCGAGCATGTTTCTCCCCATAAACCGGTTTGGCAAAAAGACCAAAACAATAATGGCAAGAGACTCAAAAGAGCAAAGCTTCCAAAAAGTGGGTTATTTTGCATTGATGAAAGAGCTCCTCGTCCATCTCATAGCCATCGTGAGATATTTTTTGCCAGTTACAAAATTTGATATTTTGGGAATATTTCCATTGTAGACAAATTACGTTTTTCTAATGATCACAATATTACTCTTTTTCTGCATGTTAAACTCAAATCTTATTTTTAAAATCCAGGCGAGGGAAAAAAATATTCCTAAAGTCGATTGCCTGCCTTCTGTGCTTCTATGACAATAACCCGTAAAAAGATCTTGCTTGGCAAGGCCTCATGGCTTCACTAATTTGCGCTGCTATGTATAAAAAGTCCCATGAGATCACAATCCTTCAGGAGCATTCAGATGGGTGGAATTGTTGCACTTTTAGTTGCCGCAGGACGCGGGCGGCGTTTTGGCGCTGACTTACCAAAGCAATATCATACCCTAAAAGGCCAAGCTGTCCTAAGACATACCGCGCAAGCTTTTCTGAAACATCCTGAGATTTCAGCTGTCCGAGTCGTTATTGGACCTGATGATCAAGCTTTTCATGACCTCGCCCTTGTCAATCTGCCGGTTCTTCCGCCCATTATTGGTGGGAAAACACGGCAAGAATCTGTTCGGTTGGGATTAGAAAGCTTTAAGACCGATTGTGCAGAAAAACATCCTGATATTGTTTTGATCCATGATGGCGCCCGGCCTTTGATTGACCAAGAGAGCATCAGCCGTGTTCTTGAGTCTGTCCGTTCTGGCCGACCTGCGATTGCTGCTATGCCGGTGGTCGACACTTTAAAGAAAGGCACGCCGTCTGAATCCTATGAAGAGATCCTATCAACAATTGATCGCACCAGCCTCTGGCGTGCACAAACACCCCAAGGATTCTCTTACCAAGAGATCTTATCAGCACATCAAAAAGCCCTTCAAGAGAATCGCTCGGATCTCACAGATGATGCGGCTGTCCTTGAAAATGCCGGTCAAAAAGTGTTCATGGTCCTTGGCCATGACCATAATATAAAAATTACAGCCCCTGCTGATCTGATCCGTGCTGATGAAATTTTGACTCTCCGCACCTTATCGCAAAAAACACAAGACGCGGCTCAACCCCTGTTTCGCTGTGGTAAAGGCTTTGACGTCCATGCTTTTGAAGCCGGGTCTTCTGTCCGTATTTGTGGTGTCGATATCCCCCATAGCCACAAGCTTTCTGGCCATTCAGATGCCGATGTTGCCATGCATGCGCTGACAGATGCTTTGCTCGGCGCCATCGCGGCTGGTGATATCGGAACCCATTTCCCCCCGAGCGATATGCGTTGGAAAGGTGCGGATTCCGAGCAATTTCTCCGTCACGCGGCAGATCTTGTTTCTGTTCGCGGAGGACAAATCGTCAATATCGATCTCACCGTTATCTGTGAAAGACCTAAAATGGGACCGCATCGGCCAGCTATGATTGCACGCTTAGCTGATATTTTAAATCTACGACCAGACCAAGTGTCCGTAAAAGCAACGACAACAGAGAAACTTGGCTTTACAGGTCGGCAAGAAGGCATTGCCGCAGAGGCTGTCGTTAATATCCTTGTGATGGAATCGGTTTAAGGACGAGACTTTTCATGGCTGAATTCAAGCCCCCCCTGAAAGAGACATCGTCCTTCTTTGAAAAGAATCGCTTTAAACGCGGCTTCAAAAGAAAAAAAGATCTCTCAAAACATCATCACGCCGCCCGTAAGCGCATGAGCGGTTTGTTGTCCCATTGGTTCGGTGTTGGTCTGATTCCGATCATGCCTGGAACGTGGGGATCAGCCGCCGCCCTGCCCTTTGTCTGGGCCATGACGCATTATGGAAGTGCTTGGGTCTTATGGTGCAGCATGGTGATACTCTCAGCGCTCGGCATATGGGCTGCTGGCCGCTATGCTTTAGCGATCGAGACCGATGATCCAAGCGAGGTTGTTATTGATGAGGTGGCTGGGCAATGGATCACATTCGCTCTTGTTCCACCCGTGACCCTTGAGCTTCTTCTCATTGGGTTCTTTCTTTTCCGGGTCTTTGATATCTGGAAACCTTGGCCTGTTCGGTGGGCCGATCGTCATATCCATGGTGGGCTTGGCATTATGTTGGATGACATATTGGCGGGAGTTTATGCATGTTTAGGCTTGTATCTTGTAACACTGTTTTGAGTTTCAATCGAAAAGCGGATTTGAGGAAGGCGGTCCAAATGTGCACACCAGAAACTTTATTCAAAGATTCATTATAGAAACAAGTGGTTGACATAGATATGAGCTTTTTGGAATTTGAAACTCTTTCTGAAGCTATTTTAAAGGCCTGCCAAGACCGCCACTGGATGATCGCAACAGCAGAATCCTGCACAGGCGGCATGATCGCTGCTGCTCTCACAGATATTGCAGGGTCATCAGCCGTTGTTGAACGCGGTTTTGTGACATATTCAAATCAAGCAAAACAAGACATGCTCTCGGTGCCATCAGAAATGATCACCTCTTTTGGCGCGGTCAGCACGGAAGTCGCGACTGCCATGGCATTTGGGGCTCTCCAAAATTCCCCGGCACATTTAGCACTTTCCGTCACTGGCATTGCAGGCCCCGGCGGCGCAACAAAAGAAAAACCCGTTGGCCTTGTCCATTTCGGCCTTGCGCGTCGAGACCATACAGAAAACGAACCCATACTTCTGAAGACAGAAAAACATATTTTCAAAGGAGACAGAACTTCAGTACGCCTGCAAACGCTTGGTCAGGCTTTATCGCTTTTACGACACGCAGCAGGATAAAGAGTCCGATAAAATTTAAATAAGAGTGCCGATCGAAATCGTTTTTCTTAAGAGCTTTTGGGACCATAAATTTCATTTGCGCGTTCTTCAAATGCGCCAACCATCCGACGCACAGCCTCACTAAACAGGGCTTCCATAATCTTCTGTAAAAGTTTCGAGCGAAATTCAAAATCAATGAAAAAATCGATGGTACAGCCGCCATCCTCTTCTGGAATAAAGATCCAATGGTTATTTAAATAATGAAAAGGTCCATCTTCATAAGTCACATCAATGCGATCTTTTGGCGTGAGCTTAACGCGTGATTGAAATCGTTCTCGGACCATTTTAAAGCCAACCAAGAGATCTGCAACAATCTCAGAATCGTTTTGAGATCGTATACGGCAGCCTGTGCACCAAGGCAGAAACTCTGGGTAACGCCTTACATCCTCAACGAGAGCATACATTTCTGCAGCAGAATGCGGTGATTTCCGTTTTTCTGCATGTGTTGGCATAGAACCCCCGACAAAAGCAAAGGCTGATCAAAGCGGAATTTAGAGGGCAGCCCTTATAATTCCATAGACACAAACCGATAAAAGAAGAGAGATCAAGCCTCTTTTAAAAGTTTCTTTTCACGCGCGGCACGGAGCTTCTGAAAATCATCCCCAGCAAAATAAGAGCTTCTTGTGAGCGGTGTCGCTGAAACCATCAAAAACCCTTTTCCTCTTGCCAGGCCTGCATAGGATTCAAATTCTTCAGGTGTGACGAAACGGTCTACGGCAGCATGTTTGACTGTTGGCTGAAGATATTGGCCAATGGTGAGAAAATCGACATCAGCAGCCCTGAGGTCGTCCATAACTTGTGAGATCTCTTCTTTCGTTTCGCCGAGCCCCACCATAATACCAGATTTTGTGAACATGGATGGATCGAGCACTTTGACACGATGCAGCAGCTCAAGACTTGTAAAATAGCGCGCGCCTGGACGAATAGAAGGGTAAAGCCTTGGGACTGTTTCAAGGTTATGGTTAAAAACGTCGGGTTTCGCCTCGACAACAGTTTCTATAGCCCCTGTTTTTCCTTTAAAATCAGGCGTTAAAATTTCAATCGTCGCCTGCGGCGCCTCTTTCCGTATGGCCGCAATCACCTGAGAAAAATGCGCAGCCCCCCCATCTCGCAAATCATCGCGGTCAACGGAGGTCAAAACGACATGCTGCAAGTCTAGTTTTTTGACCGCTAACGCCGTATTGAGTGGCTCCATCGGATCTAAGGGCGCCGGCTGACCCGTGGCGACATTACAAAAAGCACAAGCTCTTGTGCAGATCTCGCCCATAATCATCATGGTCGCATGTTTTTTTTCCCAACATTGACCAATATTTGGACAGGCTGCTTCTTCACACACAGTATGAAGTTTATGTTCTCGCATCAGCGACCGCGTTTCACTATATCCCTGGGAGGTTGGCGCCTTCACACGAATCCATTCTGGCTTGCGCTGGATTGGGTTATCTGGGCGGTGGGCTTTTTCAGGATGGCGAAGAGAAGCGGTCATAGTTTCCTCCGGCAACCAGAGGGTCTGTCCTCTGGCAGCCTGTTATTCATTTCTATGCTAACGTGAAACACGTCATGGCAACGTTGCGGCACGCAACAAAAAGAAAGCTGTTGAAAAGACAAATATAATACATTTTGTTCTTTTCAACAGCCAAATTATTTTACTCTGGAAAGGTGCTGATTCTAGAAATGAATCGCACGGCCATAAGCATCCAGGATAGATTCATGCATCATTTCGGACAGTGTTGGATGTGGGAACACGGTATGCATGAGGTCTTCTTCTGTCGTTTCCAAAGTCATCGCAATACCATAACCTTGGATGAGTTCGGTGACTTCGGCACCAATCATATGGGCTCCCAATAATTCACCTGTTTTGGCATCAAGAATGGTTTTGATCATGCCTTCAGGTTCACCAAGAGCAATCGCTTTCCCGCTCCCTAAGAAAGGAAAACGGCCAATTTTGAGGTCATAGCCTTTTTCTTTTGCCGCTTTTTCGGTCAAGCCCACACTGGCGACTTGGGGATGGCAATAGGTACAGCCTGGAATCTTGCGCACATCTAAAGGATGGACGGGTTTCCCTGCAATACGCTCAACACAAATAATTCCTTCATGGCTTGCTTTATGGGCGAGCCAAGGGGCGCCCGCAACATCACCAATGGCATAAACGCCAGCTTCGCCTGTCTCTAGCCACTCATTCGTGACAATATGTGTTTTTTCAACTTTGACCTTTGTATTTTCAAGGCCAATATTTTCAACATTGCCAACAATACCAACCGCCATAATCACACGATCCACTGTGACTTGTTGGCTTTTTCCTTTGGTCTCAATTGTAACCGTCGCTTGATCCCCTTGTTTATCAATGGCTTTGACGGTTGCTGCGGTCATGATTTTCATGCCTTGTTTTTCAAAGGCTTTTTGTGCCATGGCCGAAATTTCATCATCTTCGACAGGCAAGACTTTATCCATCACTTCAACAATCGTAACCTCTGCGCCTAAGGTATTAAAAAAGCTCGCAAATTCAATACCGATTGCGCCACTCCCGACAACCAAAAGCTTTTTGGGGACAGATTGAGGCACCAAAGCTTCTTTGTAAGTCCAAACGATTTTGCCATCAGGTTCTAGCCCTGGGAGCGCTCTTGCCCGTGCGCCCGTGGCAAGAATAATATGTTTTGCTTTAACATCAGAAACTTTTTTGCCATCTTTTTCAACGGACAAAGGCCGTAGACCAGCGGCCATGGGGCCTGCTAATTTGGCATGCCCATCAATGACAGTGACTTTATTTTTTTTAAGCAAATGTTTCACACCGCTTGAAAGCTGTGTTGCAACACCGCGAGACCGTTTTACGATGCCAGCAAGATCAAAATTGGCTTTTTCAACACGCAAGCCATAGTCTTTCGCATGCTGCATATAATGATAAATTTCAGCAGATCTTAAAAGAGCCTTTGTCGGAATACAGCCCCAATTCAAACAGATACCACCTAAATGTTCACGTTCTACAAGAGCTGTTTTAAACCCCAATTGAGACGCACGAATAGCTGTGACATAGCCCCCTGGGCCGCCACCAACAACAATCACATCATAATTTGTATCGGACACAGTCTTCCCCCTCATTGTTTGCTTTTAAGGTTTTGCAAAACAGATTTGATCGGTTTTTGCTCTTACTATGTAGTTTTAAGACTCTTGGAAAAAGCCTTTTTGCTTGCGATCGCATCTCAGGCTTTTTCCATTTTTATCATAAGATTATCAGAGATTCTTAAAGCAACATCGCAAGTGGATCTTCAATGAGTTTCTTAAATTCCGCGAGGAATTCTGCGCCAACAGCACCATCAACCACCCTGTGATCAACAGATAAAGTGCAACTCATCATTGTTGCAATCGACAGGCTTCCATCCTTGACAAGAGGACGTTGCTCGCCTTTACCAACAGCCAAAATGCATCCCTGAGGTGGATTAATGACCGCTGAGAATTCACGAATACCAAACATGCCAAGGTTAGAAATTGAGAAACCACCACCTTGATATTCTTCAGGCATGAGTTTCCCATCTTTCGCACGATTGGCCAGATCTTTCATTTCAGCAGAAATGGTCGCAAGACCCTTTTGATCCGCGTTTTTGATGATAGGGGTAATAAGACCACCGGGAATAGCAACAGCAACAGAAACATCAACATTTTGCCATTGCAGGACACAATCATCAGACCAAGATGCATTGGCCGTTGGTACTTTCTGTAAGGCTAAAGCCGTTGCCCGGATGATAAAATCATTCACAGAAATTTTCAGGCCTTCAGCTTTACCATTCAGCTCTTTACGGGTTGCCAGCAGCTTATCAAGTTCGCAATCAATGGTCAGATAGAAATGCGGAATATCTTGCTTGGCTTCGGTGAGGCGCTTTGCAATTGTTTTGCGCATCGAAGTATGGGCAATTTCGGTATAGGGCGCATTGCCAGCCATGGCAGCGACTTGGTCTTTGGACAAGGTGGCTGAGGCCGCCTTTGCTGGCGCCGCCGCTTTGTCCGCTGCTGGTGTCGCTGTCGCAGGAAGCGCTTTGCCTGTCCCTGCCGCTAGTGCAGCTTCAACATCTGCTTTGACAATCCGGCCTTTCGGTCCCGACCCTTTTAAAAGGGAGAGCTCCAAACCTTCTTGCTGGGCAATGCGACGTGCCAAGGGGCTTGCAAAAATACGCCCACCCGTTTTTTCCGCAGGAAGTGCATTTGCCGCTGGTGCTGCGGTTTTCTGCTCTGCTGCGGCAACAGCGCTTGGAGGTGCTTCTTGTGGTGCTGGCGCTGCGCCACCTGCCGCTGATGCCGTATAATTTGCTAAAGCCGCCGCATCTTCGCCCTCTTCCAGCAAAAGAGCGATCACACTATTCACGGCAACCCCTTCGCTGCCTTCTGAAACAATGATTTTGCCGATCGTGCCTTCATCAACGGCTTCGACTTCCATTGTTGCTTTATCGGTCTCAATTTCAGCGATGACATCACCAGCACTGATGCTATCACCTTCTTTAACCACCCATTTGGCGAGGGTGCCTTCTGTCATGGTCGGCGACAAAGCCGGCATGAGAATTTCCGTTGGCATGATTTCTCCCTCTCGGATTATTGGCCGTCTGTTTGCTGAAAGCGCCCGTCATAAAGCAAAGACATGATCAGGCTGCAAAAAATCTAGATCAGAAAAGAAACAAACAGACAATTTGCTTTTAAGCGTTTTTTCAATGCATAGGTGTGAAAAGCAAGCTTCAAATGACCGTCGTCTTTGTCTTTTGCTCTTCACACCTGCTTATGCAGATTATTGCTTTTTATGAAGCACGATAGCTCACTTGCTTCGCGGCTGCTGCAATCCGCTCGGGGCTTGGTAAAGCCAAGGCTTCGAGATTTGCGGCATAAGGCATGGGAACATCTTCCCCACAAACCCGCACCAAAGGCGCATCGAGCCAATCAAAAGCGTCTTCCATCATGACCGCTGCCAGCTCAGAGCCAATCCCTGCAAAGGGCCAGCCTTCTTCGACGGAGACAATGCGGTTGGTTTTTTGCACAGATTTGACAATCGTCGCGGTGTCAAGAGGGCGCAAAGTCCGCAGATTGATCACTTCGGCGTCGATGCCCTCTGCGGCTAAGAGGTCTGCAGCCTCTAAAGCCGTGCCAACCATGCGAGAAAATGCTGTAATGGTGACGTCTTTCCCAGGACGCTCAATTTTCGCACGACCAATCGGAAGAACCCAATCATCTATGTCTGGAATATCAAAGCTCTGCCCATACATGACCTCATTTTCAAGGAAAATGATGGGGTTTGGGTCACGGATCGCGGCTTTGAGCAAGCCTTTCGCATCAGAAGCATTCCATGGCGCAATGACTTTAAGGCCGGGACAGTGGGCATACCAACTTGCATAGCATTGAGAATGCTGTGCCGCGACCCGTGCTGCTGCCCCATTGGGCCCCCGGAATGTGATTGGACATCCCATTTGTCCACCAGACATATAGAGTGTTTTTGCCGCAGAGTTGAGAATATGATCAACCGCCTGCATGGCGAAGTTCCATGTCATGAACTCAACAATCGGCGACAGCTTATCAAAAGCAGCCCCGACCGCCAGGCCAGCAAATCCATGCTCTGTGATTGGCGTATCAATCACGCGTTTTGCACCAAATTCATCAAGAAGGCCTTGGCTGACTTTATAAGCCCCTTGATATTCGGCAACTTCTTCCCCCATAAGGAAGACATCCTGATTACGACGCATTTCCTCAGCCATAGCGTCCCGCAAGGCTTCCCGCACGGTGACACGACGCGTCGGCCCTGTCCATTCAGGTTCTGGTGCCGGGTCATCACTTGGATGATTGACGACAGCAGCAGGTGCGGTTTCTAAGGCTGCGGGGCTTTCTGGGGCGGCTGGCGCGGCGGTTGCTGCTTGATCAGCCCCTTCTAAAGCAGAGGCGTCTTCTCCTTCTTCTAACAGAAGCGCAATGAGGCTATTCACAGCAACATTTTCTGTCCCCTCAGGAACAAGGATTTTCCCCAATGTTCCCTCATCAACCGCTTCAACTTCCATTGTTGCTTTATCGGTTTCGATTTCAGCGATGACGTCACCCGCAGCGACGTTGTCCCCTTCTGTCTTCACCCATTTAGCAAGCGTGCCTTCTGTCATCGTTGGCGATAAAGCAGGCATAAGCACTTGGATTGGCATTCCCTTCCTCCCAGGAAGTGCGCCTCATCACCAAAGGCTATAGGCGCCAAAGGCTGTAGGCATAGTGTCTGAAATCTGCTCTCGGTTTATGGCAAACCGACGCATAGCGTCACCTTCTGTTCTGAGAAACAAAGACAAAGGACGATTGTCTTCCCCTCTCAAGAAAGACGGGATTTAAACATCAACCAAAATGTCAGTATAAAGTTCAGACGGATCGGGTTCAGGGCTGCTTTGAGAGAACTCAGCTGATTTGGATACGATGTCTTTAATTTCTTTATCAATATCCTTGAAGGTCTGTTCTTCAGCTTCCCCAAGATCGAGCATACTCAAACGAAGATGATCAATAGGATCACGCTCCGCTTTCATTTTATTCACTTCTTCTTTTGTGCGGTATTTTGCAGGGTCAGACATAGAGTGGCCGCGATAGCGATATGTCTTCATTTCAAGGATATAAGGGCCTTTACCAGCACGAATATGGGCGACCGCTTTTGCTGCGGCTTCTTTGACTTTCAGCACATCCATGCCATCGACTTCTTCGCCTGGGATGTCGTAGCTGGCGCCACGGTTGCAGAGTTGCGTATTGGCTGAGGCGCGTGCAACAGCAGTTCCCATAGCATATTGATTATTCTCAATAATATAAAGAACTGGCAATTCCCATAACGACGCCATATTGAAGGCTTCGTAGACTTGCCCTTGGTTAATCGCACCATCTCCCGTGTAGGTTACACTGATGCCACCATCTTCTTTATATTTATGCGCAAAAGCCAAACCGGTGCCGAGGGGCACTTGCGCTCCGACGATGCCATGGCCGCCAAAAAAACGTTTTTCGCGGCTAAACATATGCATTGAGCCGCCTTTGCCCTTTGAATAGCCGCCCCGTCGTCCTGTTAACTCTGCCATGACGCCATTGGCTTCCATGCCGCATGCAAGCATGTGGCCATGATCGCGATAAGATGTGATGACGCTATCTTTTTCCGTCAATACAGCTTGTACGCCCGTTACAACAGCTTCCTGGCCGATATAGAGGTGACAGAAACCGCCAATGAGGCCCATCCCGTAAAGTTGGCCTGCGCGTTCCTCAAATCGGCGAATGAGAAGCATTTCGCGGTAATATTTCAGCAAAGTTTCAACATCGGGGCGTTTATTCCCACCTCCGGCTGTTGTCTTCCTCCCAGCAGTGGCCACGGCCACCTCCTTTTGCTTTTGCTGTTTCGTCATTGCGATGTAGAAAACATTTAAAAGCGCCTTATTTTTCAGCGCTGCCTATTTCCTGATCACCGCCTCGCAGACAAATATACAAGAGCTTCAGCGTAAGAAAACCAATTAATGACGAAATATTTTTTATCTTATAGGCGGGTAATCACCTTTTCGCACATGCAAAAAACCCGACGGAGTAATAATCCGTCGGGTTTTAGAAAGGATAGAGAACACAAATTACACAGAACTTTACTTCATCGGATGTTTCATTACCGGGAAAGCCATATGACTGTCATAAATATTTCTTTATTAGAGCTTTCGAAGATATCTAAAAGATATCCTCAAACACCATATTCTTCCCGCACTGCAGCTGGAATTTCTCGCATTTCATCCAGCGCAATTTGTAAGAGTTCGGCATGAAACCATGCTTTGGCCTTTTCTATGTCGTCTCCAACGACAACAGTGGGGAGAATCAGGACAGGTTCTGCGCGACGTCCGTAAAGGAAAAATGTGATTGGACGTTTGCCTTCTGCTTTGAGCATCTGTTTGGTAATGGGCTGTGGCGCTTGGGCAAAAAAAGCTTTTCTCGTCATGCGCCAACCTTCTTGGCCGGCATAGTCCTTTTGGCTCGCAGAAGGATATTTCTGGCGTAAAGACATGAATTCAGAGTCATTCCGTGCCGCTTGTACTTTCTTATACATTTCTAATTTCTCAGGGGCCTCTTCATCCCCTTTTTTCTCTTCGACGTCTTCATCTTCTTTTGGGCGCTGGAATTTCTGAATGACCTTATAAGCCTCGCTTTCTTCGAAGGTAGGAATATGGCTATCAAGGTCTTTCTTTAATTGCACACCCCCCGTTAAAGCCAATTGATCTGCCTTAGACAGCCCCTCTTCTTCTGTATTTGGTACTGTTTTCTCGCTTGGGCTTTGCCTTATATCCGCTGTTGTTGTCGCCGTCTTGTTTCCTGTAGAGTCTTTTTGTGCTTGGGACTTGGGCTGTGCAGAAGAAGGTTGCTTTTTAGGCTGTATTTTAGGGGTTGGCGCCTTAGCCTGCTCTGTTCTAGGCGCATGGGCTTGTTTTGCCGCTGGGGTCTTTGCTGATTTCTGAGAGACGTCTTCGGAAGGAGACTCAGTTTTTACAGCGGCCTTCTTTTCTATTTTCGCTGTTTTCGGGGCAATCACCGGCTTTTTCGTGTGTGCCTCATTTTGTGTGGTAGGTTTCTTTTTGGCGTCAGAACTTGCTTTAGGCAGTGTTTTGCCTTGATATTTTTTATCAATTGCCGTTTGCACCATAGCTTGGCTATCATGCAGAGGGGAAGGCGATGAAACAGGTCCTTGTCCTGCGGGAACCTCAAGAGAAGAGTTGGCAGATGCGCTATCTTGCTGTGTAGCATTATTGTGTATGACTGCTTGTGCTTGTTGGCCATACTCAGAATGTTCGGCACACCAATGCTGTGCCCGTGTTGCTGGCCAGACCGTACGAATGCCCCATTTCCCAGTTTTAGCACTCGGTAAAGCAATAGCAATTGGAGGTTGTCTCCGACATTCCCCGGTCTCCATGCCTGGAGAGTCCGAAGGGGCTTGGGTTGACAAGAGCCACCAACGGCAATTTTTACATTTTTCTTTACTCTCAGCCATCGGATGGGGCTCCTGGCAGGCTTTCAAAACTTTTCGAAAGAGATTGGAACACGCAATATTATTTATAGCTAAACAAATCGACCAAGCTTATGGGATAAAAAGCAAAATGATGTGTTTATGATTTTAGCTCATCTTTACGTAAACGCAAAACCAATGAGAATTACACGAAAGAATTTCCAGTCATTTTCCGGTAAAAATGAGGAAAATACAGCATTTTGCCAAAAAAATTGCTCAGCTACTCAATATTTTCTAGAAATGCTGTCAATCATGAGCTTACCTATGTCTACGATATCGTGTCATAAGATGCACCAAGAAAAACAAGTCCTAAACACACCAAATACTCTTTCTATACAAGAAAAAAGCATGCTCCCCCGCCCATAAACCGCAAAAATCTAGTCTAAGTCGATCATAATTACAGAAATCCATTATCTATGGGCAAGCTGATGCGGTGAATGGCTATAATAACTTTCCGGTGTAATAACAAGATCTGTTTTATGGGCCATATTCAATAAAACAGCCGCTTGCTCTTCGAGCATATCCGGATCAAGACTGCCTGGGCGCAACAAAGAAACGCGTTCTGCGAGATCTTCACGCTCTTGTGCTAAGGCCTGTCTTTCAAGTTCAGCGACGGCAATATCTTGTTTGAGTTTTACGAGTGCCAAAATACCGCGCTCTCCTTGGACAGCATGATATCCAAAATAGCCAATCAGACAAACAGCTAAAAGCGTTTGCCAAAGAATATGGGAATGGCGTCGTATTTCGTTAAACAGAGTCATGGCGCAACATGAATATCCGAGATGAAAACGGTGTTGCACAGCAACATAGACCTTAATCTTACGGATAAGATTTTCAATGCCTATGATGTGTGCGCGAAACAAAAACGAAGATGTCAAAAGCCTTTTGATTCCTCGTCCATCTCAAATCAAACATGTTCGTCGTTAATTTCTCCTTACGATTTGGACGTAAGAATAGATAAAATTTAAAAAAAACGGTGAGGGATTGATATCCCATCACCGTTTTTCTTTTCTTTTCATGTGCTTAAGAGAAGAGTGGCAAATGTAATGAAGCCTGCATGAAGGGCGCATTTTACCCTTTTTCGCAGCTTATCAGCGTCTCCTACCGCAAAATATCTTTACCGGCATACCGTGCGGCAATCCCTAGCTCTTCTTCGATACGAATCAACTGGTTATATTTTGCCAGGCGGTCCGAACGCGAAAGAGACCCTGTTTTGATCTGACCGCAATTTGTTGCAACAGCAAGATCTGCAATTGTTGCGTCTTCGGTCTCACCAGAACGGTGGGACATAACCGCCGTATAGGCAGCTTTATGGGCGGTTTCAACAGCTTCTAATGTTTCTGTTAAACAGCCAATTTGATTGACTTTAACCAGAATCGAATTCGCGGCTTCATCGTCAATACCACGACGCAAACGTTTTGGGTTTGTTACGAATAAATCATCGCCAACCAGCTGTACTTTATCACCAATTGCGTCTGTCAAAGCTGTCCAACCGGCCCAATCATCTTCTGCCATGCCATCTTCAATAGACAGAACAGGATAGCGGCTCACGAGCTCCTCCCAATAGCGGACCATTTCTTGGGACCCTAAGCTCTTCCCTTCTCCGACAAGTTCATATTTCTCATTTTTGAAAAACTCAGTCGAAGCTGCATCTAAGGCAAGCATCACATCATCGCCGGGTTTATACCCAGCTTTTTCGATGGATTTCATGACAAATCCAAGAGCTTCATCCGTCGAGCCTAAGCTTGGGGCAAAGCCACCTTCATCCCCAACATTGGTCGAATGTCCCGCTTCGGAGAGAAGTTTTTTAAGAGCATGAAAAATTTCGGCACCGACACGAATAGCATCACGAATTGTTCCGGCACCGACAGGCATTACCATAAATTCTTGAATATCAATAGGGTTATCCGCATGGGCACCGCCATTGACAATATTCATCATCGGTACGGGGAGAAGATGCGCATGGGCGCCACCGATATAGCGATACAGTGGCAAATCAGCGGAAACAGCAGCGGCTTTGGCGACAGCCATGGACACACCGAGAATAGCGTTAGCGCCCAAACGACCTTTATTCTCAGTGCCATCTAACTCTATCATAACGCGATCGATGAGGATTTGATCCTCAGCTTCTAAGCCATCGAGGGCATCTAGGATTTCACCATTGACAGAATCAACGGCTTCCGTGACCCCTTTGCCTAAATAACGGTCTTTATCGCCATCGCGCTTTTCAACAGCTTCATGAGCCCCTGTCGAAGCGCCAGAAGGAACAGCAGCGCGCCCCATAGCGCCATCTTCAAGCATCACATCAACTTCGACCGTTGGGTTCCCCCGACTATCGAGTATTTCCCGAGCATGAATGTCGATAATGGCAGTCATAGTGCTCTTCCTCCAAATCGCAATACGCTATAATTCTCACATAAAGGACATAATCTCTTAGATTAAAAATCCTCTACACTTATTTGATTATCTTATGATTTTGCAATCTCATCGAATTGTTTAAGCCGGGCAAGTAAGGCAGGCATGTCTTGTAAAGGCACCATATTCGGCCCGTCACTGACCGCACGATCGGGATCCTGATGTGTTTCCATAAAAACACCAGCAACACCAACCGCAATAGCTGCGCGTGCTAAAACAGGAACGAATTCCCTTTGGCCACCACTCGTTGTCCCCTGCCCTCCTGGCTGTTGCACAGAATGCGTTGCATCAAAGATCACAGGATGCCCTGTTTCCGCCATAATGGGCAAAGACCGCATGTCCGAGACCAAAGTGTTATAGCCGAAACTGACCCCTCGTTCGCACAGCATGATATTGTTATTGCCGCTTTCGATCATTTTGGCGAGCACCTGTTTCATATCCCAAGGTGCGAGAAACTGACCCTTTTTCACATTCACCGCTTTTCCAGTTTCCGCTGCTGCAATCAGCAAATCTGTTTGGCGGCAGAGAAAAGCTGGGATTTGGAGAACATCGATGACCTCTGCCAGACGCTGACATTGCCCAGCTTCATGGACATCTGTGATCACAGGACAGCCAAAACGTTCTTTTACCTCTTGGAATATAGGAAGGGCGTTTTCAAGACCAATCCCACGTGCACTCTTAAGGCTTGTCCGGTTGGCCTTGTCAAAACTTGATTTATAAATCAGACCAATCCCAAGCTTCTGCGTCATTTCAGTGAGAGCTGCCGCCATTTCTAGCGCATGGTCACGACTTTCCATGGCACAAGGACCTGCAATAAGCACGAACGGAAGCGTGTTTCCGATCTGCAATGATCCAATTGTGAGTGTCTGACTTTTGGGCTGATTGGCGAGCATTATGCCATTCCTTTGAAACATAACGGAAGTTTCTGAGATCTTAGATCATACCCTCAAACCAAACGGGCCTTTTTGACAGCGGCGCCAATAAAAGACGAAAACAGAGGATGAGGATCAAATGGTTTTGATTTCAATTCCGGATGGAACTGGACACCAACAAACCAGGGATGTTCTGGGAGTTCAATAATTTCGGGTAACCTTTTATCAGGCGACATGCCGGAAAAACGAAGCCCCGATGCTTCGAGGGCATCGCGATAGCGGATATTGACTTCATAACGATGACGATGGCGTTCGCTGATTTTTTCCGCGCCGTAAATCTGAGAGACGAGACTCCCTTGCGCTAAATTACAATCATAAGCGCCAAGCCGCATTGTACCACCATAATCTTGGGTCTCATTACGGCGCTCAACTTGATCACCGCTTGCCCATTCTGTCAATAAGCCCACAATCGGCTCATCACACGGCCCAAATTCCGTCGAGCCAGCTTCTGAAATCCCAGCAAGATTCCGGGCAGATTCAATCACAGCCATTTGCATCCCGAAACAAATACCGAAATAAGGAATTCTAAATTCACGGGCAAATTTCACAGCCGCGACCTTACCCTCGGCCCCTCTTTCTCCAAAGCCACCCGGCACAAGGATACCATCCACGCCATCAAGACGATGGATAGAATCGTTTTTTTCAAAAATCTCAGAATCAATCCAATTCAAATTGACCTTTACATTATTGGCCAGGCCACCATGTGTTAAGGCTTCTGCTAAGGATTTATAAGAGTCAACAAGGCTCGTATATTTGCCAACAATCGCAATCGTGACTTCACCTTCAGGATGTTTGACATGGTGAACGATTTCTTTCCAGCGTGTTAAGTCTGGCTCATTCGCTTCAAAGCCAAAATGCCGTAAGACTTCGGTATCGAGGCCATATTCATGATAGACATTGGGCACATCATAGATGGTTTCGACATCTGGTGCTGGAATCACCCGCTCTTCTCTCAGATTGCAAAATAAAGCAATCTTACGGCGTGATGATGATGGCACTGGTTTTTCACAACGGCACAACAGGATATCAGGCTGAATCCCATGGCCGAGCAGTTCTTTCACAGAATGTTGTGTTGGCTTGGTTTTAAATTCACCTGCCGAAGCGATATAGGGAACCAAGGTCAAATGGAGAAACAAAGAGCGTTCCCGACCAAGTTCATTGCCCATTTGGCGAATGGCTTCAATGAAAGGAAGCCCCTCAATATCCCCTATTGTGCCGCCAATCTCGCATAAGACAAAATCTGTATCTTGGCTATTGGCCCATACAAAGGATTTAATCGCATCGGTCACATGGGGAATGACCTGAACGGTTGCCCCGAGATAATCGCCCCGTCTTTCTCTGGCAATAACCGTTGAGTAGATTTTGCCAGAGGTAACATTATCTCCTTTTTGCGCAGCGACGCCTGTATAACGCTCATAATGGCCTAAATCTAAGTCTGTTTCTGCACCATCATCGGTTACAAAAACTTCGCCATGTTGCGTCGGACTCATGGTTCCTGGATCAACATTTAAATAAGGATCCAATTTACGAAGCCGGACGGAATATCCGCGCGCTTGTAATAAAGCACCGAGAGCTGCCGCAGACAGCCCTTTTCCCAATGAAGAAACAACACCACCAGTGATGAAAATAAAACGGGTCATGATCTTTTCTCAAATAAAAGCTTTGATCGATTGCAGAAGCTTTACACAGCTATAAGCGTAGTATGTTCAGAAAAATTGTCTTAATAATTCCGTTTTCTGCTTTAAAGCAAAGCGCGTTAAAGTGGGATGACTTTAACGATGCGTTTTGCGGCAAAAACAAAGACATAGAGCATTTCACCTGAGTCACCATCAAAGCGAAAGGCTCTAAAATTTCTCGCAAAAGAACCCCATCAAATTTAAGTCAATTTGATGAGCTTTTGGTCGCAAGCTTCATTCTGTGTCCGAAAACTCTTGGCGTGCTCATTGGCACTCTTATCAGCTTTTGTTTGAGAAGAGTTTGGTTTGCGGTAAATATAAAAATCTACCCTCTCCCACGACCCATCTTGGTCGCAGGAGAGCTCAGAACCAGCACGCCAAAACAATAAGTCCTGAATATCAAGGAATTTTAAGAGGATCCCAAGAGATCCTCTTAAAAGTTTTATTGAGGTAAAGCTGGTGTTTGGGAAGGTGCATTTTCTATCAAAGGCTGAATTTCTCCTGGAGGATTGCCCATCTCAGAGTCTTCGTTTGAGGAGGTTGGTGAAATCTCTGTCGGTGTTTCTGGGGTTGGCGCCTCTAAGCCTCCAGGCACAGAGGGCACAGATTCTGTCCCTGTAACATCCGGAACAGCAGGCGCAACAGATCCTGGAGCTGTGGGTACAGAAGGTGCAACGGGTGATGTTGGTGCGTTATGCATCGGATTGGGAATGCTGGGACCCGTTTGATCCTGAGCAGGGGCTGGTTGCTCCATTTGACCTTCTTCCATGAAGGAGCCCCCTTCTTTTTCTGCTAAACTAAAGCCCCCCGCTAAAAATGCGAGGACCAAACTGCTTAGCATAAAAGCGCCAGCAAGAACGGCTGTTGTCCGCGTTAGAAAATTGGCTGTGCCACGACCGGACATCAATCCACCCATTCCACCGCCACCACCGCCGCCTCCGATTCCAAGTCCACCGCCTTCACTACGCTGGATGAGAATAAGAGCAACCAATGCAATGGTTATAAGAACATGCACGACAAGGAGGATATCTTCCATACTTTCAAAAGCCTTTACAGGATAAAATCAGTCTTTGGTTCGGCGTGAGCTGTTTGTCCAAGCACATTCTGACAAGCTGGTAGGTGCTCTCTATAAAATCAGAAAACATGCCTTAGAAAAGATAGAAAAAAGCAAAGCCGATGAAAATCGAACCTACGGCCTCGACAACCAAACACTAGAGCAAAGCTGGTTAAAGTGGCATCACTTTAAGCATGCGTTTTGCGGAAAAAACAAAAACATAGAGCATTTCCACGAATTCAAGATAAAAGTGAAATGCTCTAAAACGCAACGCCCCAATCCGACAGGCCTGGAGCGTCGCGCTTTTGTTGCGTTCATCTTAAAAGGGGTTTTAGCGTTTTGTTTCGGTCTTGACCAGTCTTTTGCGCTTTTGCCCGAGAAAATGCTTCTTAAGGAGCAGCTGCTTCTATGATGGCTTGGAAATCAGCTGCCTTTAAACTGGCGCCGCCAACAAGAGCCCCATTGACATTGGCTTGGGCCAGAATTTCTTTCGCATTCCCAGGCTTGACAGAACCGCCATAGAGGAGTCGGATGGTGGCAAAGTCAGTGAGAAAAAGGCTCAAAACCTCTCTCATATGACGATGCATCGCGGCAATATCATCAAGTGTGGGTGTGTGCCCTGTTCCAATCGCCCAAACGGGCTCATAGGCAATCACGACATTTTCAGCATTCGACTCCGGTGGGACTGAGGCTTTGATTTGCGCCCCGACAATGTCCAGCGCTTGACCGGCTTCTCTTTGTGCTAAAGTTTCCCCGACACAAACAATGGCCTGGAGGCCAGCCTGTTGGGCCGCCCGTGCTTTTTCTAAAACAAGAGAATCAGTTTCCCCCCAATCTGCGCGCCGTTCCGAATGGCCCACAATGACAGAACAACAGCCACTTTCGGCGATCATCTCTGCGGCAATATCCCCTGTATGGGCCCCTGTCTTTTGCATATGGCAGTCTTGGGCACCGACTCCCAAAAGGGGGGCTTGAGCACCGCTTGCGGTTTTGACAGCGTGCACAGCGCGTTCTATCCAAAGCGCCGGAGGACAAATGACAGCGTCTACGGTCTCTGACGGCTTGGCGAGAACATATTGGGCAAGCGCCTGGGCAAGCGCCTCTGTTCCTTGCCCCGTCATGTTCATTTTCCAATTGCCTGCAATCAAAAATTTTGGTTTCGGCGCCTCTTGCTCAACCATGATGTTTATCTTTCATTCTTGCTTGAAGTTACTTTATCTCTATGGCACGAAAGCAGATGCTTATGGGCCTGCAATGCACTTTCTTGGGGGCATAGAGACAAACAGATCAAGATTTCTCCATCGCTAAAGTCTGACCATTTTCTGCTGTAGGGGTTGCAGTGCCGCTTTACCGCTTTTATGATCGCACACTATGGAAAATTCTAACGCTCTTTTCCAACAGTTTTCATATTTCTGCAAGCTCTCTGTGGGGCTATCGATGAGAGAGATCTACAGTCTGTCATTTGATGTCACTTCAGGCATCACGTCGCAAAACCCCCTAAAATGATGCCCTAAAGCCCGGAAGAAACAGTAAGGATGTTAGAGCCTCATCGTCTAGCAAGCCTCACCATCGCCCGCAAAAACACCGATCTCATAGCGTCACTATGAGCAAAACGGTCTTTAGGACGCGATGGTTTACGAAAAGACTCTTTTGAATTGTTCAGATTGGAAGCCACATGTTAACGACCCTTCGTGGTGCTGCAGGCACTTGGTTGGTGAAAATCCTCTTTGTGATCTTAATTCTCAGCTTTGGTGCTTGGGGGTTATCGGATTTTACAAGCTCTGGTGGTGTTCGTTCTGATATGGCCCTTTCTATTAATGGGCAAAATGTTGACATGCGTACCCTGGACCAAGCTTTCCAAAGCGATGTTCGCCGTATGGGACAAGCGTTCGGAGCAACTTTGAGCATCGATCAAGCGCGTCAAATCGGCCTTTTACAACAGACCATCCAACGTTTCATTGATGATGCGCTTGTGCAACAAATGACCGGGCAGCTCCAGTTGGGAGCCAGTGATAATGCGGTGCGTGCTGCGATTCGAAATGATCCGAGCTTCCAGGGAGAAGACGGGCAGTATATACAAAGCCGCTTTGAAGCCCTTCTTACACAAGCCGGTCTCACAGAAGCACAATATGTCGAAACGGTGAGAGCACAATTAATCGCCAACGCTTTAAGTATAAGCATGAGCCAAGGCGGGACCGCATCCCGCATTTTAGCAGAACGCCTCTATGCCCATGAAAATGAAAAAAGAAGAATCAGCCTTATAACATTACCAGCGGATCAATTTGGGACTGTGCCTGCGCCTTCTCACGAAGAGTTAGAGACCTTTTACCGAGAGAATGAAAGCCTTTTCCAAACACCAACTTACCGGAAAATCAACTATCTCAATTTGTCTTTAGCAGATATAGCCAAGGATATTGCGGTCTCCCCAGAAGAGCTGCAGCAAGAATATGAAGCGCGTTTACCGGAATTCTCCACCCCTCCTAAAGCCAAACTTGCGCAAATTCTTGTCCAAGATGCCGCTCAAGCACAAACGATCATGGATGCCGTAAAGGCTGGCAGCACACTCACCGAAGCCGCTCAAGCACAAAATGGTGGAGCCCTCGAGGATCTTGGATGGCTGGGACAGGATGAATTGCTTGAAACCCTGGCTGAACCTGTGTTTGCCCTAAATGTTGGCGAGATCGGCGGTCCCTTTGAGACCCCTCTCGGATTCCATATCTTTCAGCTGCATGAGAGGGCAGAAAGCCAAGTCAAAACTCTGGAAGATGTCGATGTGAAAGAGCAGCTCACACAAAATCTTGCCCAGAATAAAGCCGTTGATGTTGCTGTTGATCTTTCAAATACGCTGAATGATCTTTTAGCAGGCGGTGCGACATTAGAAGAAGCCGGGCGTGATATGGGGCTAGAGGTTCTTAAGATTGCGGGCCTTGCACAAGATGGTACCGAAATCGGGTCTGGTAACGTCATAACAGGGAATCTTCCTGACGGAAACAACTTTACCCAAGTGGCTTTTGAAACGGCAAAAAGTGATTCCAGTTCTGTGATAGAAACAGAAGAAGGCAACTATTTCGTCCTTCATGTCGAAGACATTATCGCACCAGAACTCAAGCCTTTAGAACAAGTGCGCGATGATGTTGAAAAAGCACTTATGCTCAATCGGCAGGAAGATGCTGGTAAAATAAAAGCAACCGCCCTTGTTGAAAAAGCACAGCGTGGCACATTGTTAGAGGTCATTGCGCAAGAAGAAGGTTTGCCTTATAAGCCCTCTTCCTTGATTGCGAGACGCAACACAGATGAAAGAAATTCAATTCCCCCTGCCCTGACCGAGGAAATTTTTAAAATTAAAGTCGGTGATGTCGTCATGATGGCTGCCGGCGAGGATTTCCTCATTGCGAAGTTGAATGAAATTCAACCCATAAAAATCGAGAACCATGGAAGTGATGTTGCGAAAAGAAAAGACCAAATCAGTCTTAACCTTCAGCAAGATTTCCGCCAACAATTCTTAACAGCTTTAAGAGCACAAGCTGAGATCAGCATTAATTATGATCTCATCAATAAATATTATGAAAGATAAGAAAGGCTATCTTTCTTGCGTTTCTTCACGATTTTTAGAGTTTGCGAAGAAACATATGAAAAGAAGCGACCCAAGGCGATGCTTTTTGCCATAAGCTTTGATCGCGATGAATCACAATGAAGAAAGTGAATCACAATGAAAGCGACACCAGAGTTCGAGACGTTTCAGAAACTTTATGATGATGGGCGTCCTCAACTCGTCTGGACAAGCTTTCGAGAAGATTTGTCAACCCCCCTGGCCGCCTATATGAAACTCGCTGAAGGGCGGCCTTACAGTTTCTTTTTTGAATCCATAAAAGATGGGGATAAGCGCGGTCGCTACAGTATTATCGGTCTAAAACCCGATCTTATTTGGCGCTGTAAAAATGGTCATGCTGAAATCAATCAGAATGCACGCGCCAATCTCGAAGATTTTCTATCTTGTGATGCGAAGCCCTTGGAGTCTTTGCGTCAATTGGTTGCTGAATGCCAGCTTGACTATCCCAAAGATTTACCCGCCATGGCCTCTGGCCTCTTTGGCTATATGGGATATGATTGCGTGCGCATGATGGAAGACTTGCCCGATCATAATCCCGACCTCTTATCGGTCCCAGATTCCATTATGTTCCGGCCCAGCATTCTTGTTGTGTTCGATAACACCAAAGATATTGTCACAATTGTGACCCCAGTATGGCCACAGGCTGGGATGGACGCTAAATGTGCTTATAATTTGGCAAGAGAACGCTTGGTCGACGCAAAAACAGAATTCGGTCGTCCCTTACCAACCCGAAAAGACCGTCTTCCAGCGGGCGCGGTGCTCAGCGACCCTGAAATTAACATGACCAAAGACGATTTTTTCGCGATGGTCGCTAAAGCAAAAGATTATATTGCTGCGGGAGATGCTTTCCAAATTGTTGGATCCCAACGCTTTACAGTCCCTTTCCCTTTGTCTTCTCTTGCCTTCTACCGGTCTTTACGCCGTCTCAATCCTTCGCCTTATCTGTTCTTAGTCACTCTTGACGATTTTTCGATCATTGGATCTTCGCCAGAAATTCTCGTTAGTCTTGAGGCTGGCACAGTCACCATTCGCCCTCTTGCTGGAACACGGAAAAGAGGCGCCTCCGCCGAAGAAGATTTAGCCTTAAAAGAAGATCTTTTAGCAGATCCAAAGGAACGTGCCGAACATCTTATGCTTTTGGATCTTGGCCGGAATGATGTCGGGCGCGTCTGCGAGATTGGATCCGTAAAGCCCACAAAACAGTTTGAAGTCGACTATTATTCTCATGTCATGCATATCATTTCCAATGTCGAAGGAAAATTGCGCAAAGATCTCTGCGCAATGGATGCTCTGATCGGAGGCTTTCCTGCCGGTACCGTGAGCGGCGCCCCTAAAGTCCGGGCGATGGAAATCATAGATGAATTAGAACCTGTGCGCCGGGGCGTTTACGCGGGCGCGGTTGGCTATTTTGCCTCAAATGGTGACATGGACACCTGCATCGCTTTACGGACAGCGGTTCTCAAAAATGGTTCATTATATGTCCAATCCGGTGTTGGGATTGTCGCTGATAGTGATCCAGAATCAGAATATCAAGAAAGCTATAACAAAGCCAAAGCCCTCCTCCGCGCCGCAGAAGACGCTATGGAGATCGCTGCAGACTCATAAGGGCTCGGCACGTCTTTTCTTCCGTTGGAGAAGACCAAAGACGTGCCAAAGGGCTGAACCAACTCCTTTGCCCTATAGCAAAGCTGGTTAAAGTGGCAGCCCCTTTAATCATGCGTTTTGCGGCAAAAACAAAAACATAGAGCATTTCACTGGCTTCAAATTAAAAGCGAAATGCTCTAGATGCCAACATCTCAAAAGCTATAGCTTATAAGAATAAAATATTTATTCTTAAAGGCAGTCTGAGATTCTATTAATCTAAGAGAAGATCCATGATTTATTTGATGATAGAAACTTTTATTCTGATAATGCTTGCTTCTGTTGTTGGGTTTATTGTGGCTTGGCTCTTGCGCCGAAAAGATATTCAAAAAATGTCTCTCAAATATGAAGAGCTCTCTCAGCAACGGGATAAAATCTTAGAAGAGATGCAATCCATGCAAAAAGAACGTGATCTTGTCCAAGATGAGAGAAATCAATCTATGTTCAGAGCACAAGAATGTGATAAGGATAAGCAATATTTACTAGAAAAAATAGATATCTTAGAAAATAAACTAAAAGTAATTTCTCAAGATAAAAATAAATATACAGAACATTGGAATCAACAAATCCCAAAAAATAATGAAAGCATTTCTACAGAATCAACCCAATTAGGGCAAGAAAGATTAGATAAAGATAGTGAAGATATTGCGAAGGCTCTAAATTTCTCTGCGGGCAGCGAAGAAATCGTAGGAGAACAGCCAAAAGCTCTAGAAAAACCTGAAGGCATACTTGACGATTTGAAAAAAATTTCGGGTATTGGCCCTAAAATTGAATCGTTACTCCATAACTTAGGAATCTATCAATTTTCACAGATTGCTAATTTTAACGAAGCAAATACTATATGGATCGACCATTATTTAAAATTCAAAGGCCGCATTCAAAGAGAAAATTGGATTGATCAAGCAAAAATACTCGCTTCAGGTCATGAAACCGAATTTTCAAAGCGTTCTAAGTGAGCCCTGCCATAGAAGTCTCATGAGACTAAAATCTATCACTTCCCTGTCTTCACCCAATACTTTCAACCATGAAGTATTATAGCATCTTACTTTTCTTTATTAGTCCATGAATAATATACAACCCTTTGAATTAAAGAGTATTTCTGCTTTATCCAGTTATAAAATCAGCAAGAAATTAGACTATAGACTCATTATGTCTCAGCCAAATTCTGATTGCGGCCAGTTTGACCATCGGCAGATAGCATGACCCGAGTTTATCATATCGCGTGGCGATCCTCCGAAAGAATTTTATTTTATTGAAAAAACACTTAACCAGATTGCGCTGCTTGTATAGGCTTTTGCTGAGACAAGAATTCCAGGTTTTCCCGGCCTTGTTCGGGATATTTGGTGCTGCTCCTTGATCCTGGATATAATTCCGCAACCATGCTGCATCATAGGCCTTGTCTGCCAGAACAATCTGTTTCGGTTTCAAGTGGCCTAGCAGGGAACTGGACGCATTGATATCATGGGATTGCCCTTCACTGATCGCGAGCTTTACCGGTAACTCGTTTGCATCTGTCACGGCATGGATTTTGGTTGTCAATCCTCCCCGGCTTCGCCCCATGCATCATCTGGATGGCTTTTTTAAAAGTGGCGGTGGAATGATGGATGCACACATTTGTACCATCAATCATTTGAATATCACCGTCATAAGCTTCTGTAATTGCGTCCATAATCCGATCCCAAACACCTGGACACTTCGAAAAACCGCATGCTTTTGGGCTTAAGATGTGATTATTTTGTTTGAAAGGATGACCGAGGAGAGAGGCCATGGACCAGCAGCGTGGGTTTTGGGATCTGGAGGACCATTATGCCAAGCTGAGCGAGACTGGCGATCCATTGGAAACCCTTGCTGCAGCGTTGAGTTTAGAGCCTTTTCGGTATCGCCTTGAGAAGGCGCTGCAACGGACTGACGGAGCCAAAGGTGGACGGCCTCCCTATGATCCGGTTTTGATGTTCAAAATCTTGATCCTGCAAGCCCTGTATGGCTTGTCCGATGAGCAAGCGGAATTCCAGATCCGAGATCGGCTTAGTTTTCTGAGCTTTTTGGGGCTTTCGCCATCAGACAGGACGCCAGATTCCACCACGATTTGGCTGTTCCGCGAGCAGCTCACCCAGGCCAAGGCTGTGGAGAAACTGTTTAAGTTGTTCTATCAGCGTCTGCGCGAAGGTGGCTATCTCGCCAAATCTGGCCAGAGTTTAAATGCTAGTGGTTCGAACGAAACGGAAGAGTCCGGCATCAGCCGGGCCTTTCGGGTCGATAATTCGAACCATAACAAAACGATAGCGCGTGGATTGGGCCGACCTTCGAGGGATCGAAGTGTCGGAGTCAATCCACTAGCTTGATCCCGGCACCTCGGCAGCATCTCAG
>DDLW01000206.1 GCA_002340345.1 Alphaproteobacteria bacterium UBA2562
AAAACAAGACTCTAGAGTCATCTGTGACTTAGGTTTGGTCGCGGATGACTCTAGCTCTCAAGAAACATTCTTTTACCCTTTGCTTTAAAGGATATTGGGCATGAGCACCGATTGTTCATCTTCAAGTGAGGCACGTCTCGACAAACAAGAAAAAATCTATGACGAGGCTCTTAAAAATATAGAAACAACATATAAAGAGAATTTAGAAAAAAAAGAAAAAAAATATCAAGAAAAATTAGAAGAACTAAAAAATAAACATAAAGAAAATCCCAATTCAAAAGAAGAAAAACACCAAAAAAAGCTAGAAAAATTAAAATTAAATTACCAAGATGGGCTTCAATTAGAAGAAGAAAAAAAGCAAAGACGCATCTCTAGTGAAAAAGAAAAATTAAAGCAACGTCAATATGCGAGTTTCTTTCCGAGGGCGGGAGCCTTCCTTATTGACTCAAGCCTTATTATTGTTATTGCAATTCTATCTAGCTTCCTAGCCTTTTACATTGCTCCAGAGAAAGCAATCCCCACCCTCGTCGACTTTCCTATCCTGGGTTTCACAAAAGACGTCACAGATATCGACCGTAAAGAAATTAAACAAGGGGAAGACACAATTATCGAAATCACCACAGATGTCTTCTATAAATATCAAGGAGAAACTTACGCCCAGTGCCGCCATGTCGATCGCTTAGAACCCCTGCGCAGCACAAGAGGAACCATTGGCACCTTCAGAAAGCCTGGGATTGCAGAGCCTTGCACGGTTCAGGATCGCCTGGATGTCGGATTAATGATGTTCTTAGCCTTATGGCTGCTTTATGCGCCAATCTTGGAATCGAGCCCCCTTCGTGCCACCCTCGGGAAACGGCTTTTGAAATTAAAAGTCGAACGCCCCGATGGCGCCCGCCTTCTGCCCTTAAGAGCTTTTTGTCGCAATCTTGCGGAGATCTGTAATATCCTGCCAATTGGCCTTGGCTATCTCATGCCCTTAATTTCTTCAAAACGCCAAGCTCTCCATGACGCCATGACAGACTGCGTCGTGCGGCGTGCGGAATAAAGTCTTGGATCATCTGATCCCATAAGATAATTGAGAACATTTTGCTTGTTATAGGCTATGCTCTCGAAAAAAATAGAAAGATCTGGAGACCATAATGGAAAAATTCTTGTCCTTAACCGCCGTCGCAGCCCCTATGAATTTGATCAATATCGACACCGATATGATCATCCCTAAACAGTTTCTGAAAACAATTAAACGCACTGGGCTTGGCAAGAATCTTTTTGATGAAATGCGCTATGATGGTGATGGAAAAGAAATCCCAGATTTCGTGCTGAATAAGGCAGCATACCGCAATGCTGCAATTCTGATTGCTGGCGATAATTTCGGCTGCGGATCATCGCGTGAACACGCGCCATGGGCTTTATTGGATTTCGGCATTCGCTGTATTATTGCGCCGAGCTTCGCTGACATTTTTTATAATAACTGTTTTAAAAATGGCATTTTGCCCATTCGTCTCGATGCAAAAGAAGTGGAGGCCCTCCAAAAAGAAGCAGACAATGGCGCCAACGCCACCTTTACAGTGGACCTTGAAAACCAGACGATTACGCGCCCAAATGGCGAAACCCTGTCCTTCGACATTGATGCTTTCCGGAAGAAATGCCTCTTAGAAGGGCTGGATGATGTTGGCCAAACCTTGCAAAAAGCCACTGAAATCGAAGCCTTTGAAAATAAAAACCGGATCGGCCAGCCCTGGCTCTGGCGTTAAAAGGCGGCAAGAACAGCCTGCAGGGTTGGGGACGGCTTCCCAACCCTGATCAACCAAAAGACCGCATGCCAACCGAAGAATCATAGACTCTGTCGGTTGGTATCAAGGGATAAGAAGCCTATTTTGAATGCTTAGAACGTCCCGTTGGCTGACCCGCATGACGACATTTTGGCATGATGGTTTGCAAACATCCCGTCTCCAAACGCAAGCTGCGGCTGGCTAAATGGCGCCGAAAATGGGGATCATGGGACACAAGGATCATGGCCTGTGGCAAAGACTGCAAAATCTCTAAGAGATGTTCCGTCGTGGGCTCATCAAGGGCATTGGTCGGTTCATCGAGCAACAAAACATCGGGGGCCATGGCCAGAACCGTTGCTAAGGACACGAGGCGCTTTTCGCCGCCTGAAAGTTTATGGGTAATCCGATCTGCAAAATTTTGCAAATTAAGCTGCTGTAAAACCCCCTCGACGATGTGCAAAGCCTCGTCCCGGCTTTTCCCAAGATTCAGCGGCCCAAAGGCGACATCTTCGGCCACAGTTGGACAAAAAAGCTGGTCATCCGGGTCTTGGAAAACATATCCAGCCCGCCGGCGCACATCGTGAAAATCTTTTTCCACAACCCTTTCCTGACCAAAAGCAAAAATCTGGCCCTGGCTTGGCCGCAGCAACCCAACAAGAAGATGTAAAAGGCTGCTTTTCCCAGCCCCATTTGCCCCTGTAATCGCCAAACGTTCTCCGGGATAAAGCGCGAAAGAAGCGCCAGCTAAAAGTTCAGGCCGCCCCGGATAGGAAAAATGCAAATCCACGCCTTGCAATAAAGCCTGTCCCGCAGATTGAGACTCTTCACCCTCCTGTAACATGAAAACCCTCCAGGGCAATGAGGAGACCACAGACCAACCCGACCACAACGGCAAATCCATAATCTCGATTTTCGAGCTTCAGATGGTCGAGAAGGGGAAATTGTCCTGTGAATCCACGGCATTTCATGGCCTGTAAGATGCGTTCAGAGCGTTCCAAAGCGCGGATCAAAAGCATCCCAATCAAATAGCCAAAGCTTCGATAACAGTGGAAAGATTGTGTGGAACGGAAACCACGCATTTTCATGGCAATGCGCAAACGCCGATATTCATCATGAATAACGTCAATATACCGCACCGTAAAAAGCAAAAGATGCACAAAAGCCGCCGGGACTCTTAATTTTGCCAGAGCATGCCCCAAAGTCGTCGGTTCCATTGAGCCAACCAAAACCAGCAAAACCAAAACAATGGCATTGGCTTTTAAAGCGATTTCAAAGCCCTTCTCAAGACCTTGCCAAGAACCGGGGAAGCCAAACACCGTAAAGGCCACATCCCCCGCTGTTGTGAAGGGCAGAATGGCCAACATGAACACAAAAAAGCTGTCCATTGCCACCATCCGGCGCAAAGTGCTCCAAATCGGCATATGGACAAAAGGCAACAGCAAAAGCCCGATCCCAAGGGCAAAGCACAACACGGCCAAATGGCTTAAGCTCACGGTCACAAGGGCAAAAATGCCGGCGGAGACAAGGCGCAGCCTGGGATCGAGACGGCTGACAAAACAAGATGTTTTGCTCTGCGCTTCGGAAGCCTCCTCAGAGGTCAGCACAGACGTCATGACCGGAGAGCTTTCATTTTTTGGCGCGCCATCAGATAAAATCCAAGACCGAATAACCCGAAAATATAGCCAATGCCGCCAAGAATGGCTTGGAGATCATTTTTTTCTTTATAGGCTGTGATTTCACGACGCAAGGGTCTGATTTCATTGCGCACCGCGGTTTCTAGCATGTCTTGAAGTTCTGGCGGTATTGCCGCCTGCGCTCTTCCATCCCTTGCCAAGACATGGACGGGTGCCGGGCGATTCTCTGGAGCGGAGGCCTCTTCTCTTGCCTCAGAATGCCCTTGCACCGGTGATGCCTTAGAAGACGAAGCCTGCTGTTTTGCCAAAACACGAAGGATATCGTCTTTTGACATGGAGAAATTGGCAATATGACCCGCGCCAAGATCCGCTTTGAAAAGATGTTTCACAGGCAATGTCGGGCGAAAAGTGAAAAAGCCTTCTGCATCAGTACGCGCTTCTCCAATTTTCTCGCCATCCGGGTCAAAGACTTCGACCAAAATATCCTGTGCAACATCCCCATTGGAAAATCCAACTTCCCCTTCCAAGATCTCCCCCGAGGTGAAGGCCGAGGCAATGACTTTATGGGCAAAAGCGGAAGGCACAGGGAGAGACAGAATAAAAGCAAAAATAAGGCTTATAAAAACCATTATTCTTAGAGAAAAGGTCAAATACATGGGAGGTCCTTACTATTTAAATCCTTGCGCTTTTATCTTGGCTCAGAAAAGTCGCATAGCAATCCGTTCGCTCAGCTCTTGAGGCCAAGGTTATTTAAAGGCGTCTGAACCGTTTTCCCATGGCTGACTGTTTGCAATAACTCAGGCTTAACTTTACAAATCAGATAAAGAGCGGCCGCGCTCACCAAGCCTTCAATCACCATCACAGGAATGTGGGAGACAAACACCAATTGCGCGGCAACGAAGAACGCCTCGCCAGACAAAAGCAAACACAAAGCAACGCAAAGAGTCGTCAAAGCAATGGCCAAAGCGCCCGCCACGCCACCTAAGAAAGCTGCTTTTTTAGGAGAGGCTTTCAGAATCAAAGGCCGGAAAGCCATACCAACCAACACCGCAGGCAGGGCGATATTCATAAGATTAATGCCCAAAACCGTCACGCCCCCAAAGCCAAAAAAGACAGCCTGTAACAACAGCCCGACAAACAGGGCTGGAAACGCAACCGCCCCTAAGACAAGACCCGCAAGGCCATTCATGATCAGATGAACACTCGACACACCAATGGGGACGTGAATCAGCGAGGCAACAAAAAAGGTTGCACTGAGCACAGCCGCCGCCGGAATTTTTTCCAAACCGTGCTGGTCTGTACCAAGTTTATACAGCCCCCACCCTAGGCCTGCGACAGCACATGCACTGCCAATGATGATGACCTCTTGTGATAGGGCACCGTCCATAATATGCATGTGGTTTCTCCCTTTTGGCGTTTCTGGTTCAGATTTATCTTCAGGATTCCACAGCCTCCTGCGGCCAAAGTGACGTGGAGGAGGCTGTAGATCTTTGCCTCTAGAGCAAAGTGCGACTGGATGGAAACATCCAGTCGACACGTTTTACGGCAAAAACAAAAACAGAGAGCCTTTCCATTGATTCAATATAAAAGAGAAAGGCTCTAGCGTTTTTTTACATCATAGGCCCGCAGCCATAAGACCGCATCTTGGGACAGCTCTTTACCGTCATAACTTTTGTCTGGCCCCGTCCCCAGGGCGGCAAAGCCCCAAAAGCCAGCCTTTGGAATGCCGAATGTGAACATGCCATTATCATCAGATAAAAGGACCACAGTCCCCCCCGGCATCGGCGACGCCGTTGCATCGAGAGGTTTATTGTCTGTCATAGAAGGTTCTGCGGCCATGAATTCAATTTCAATCTCGGCCCCAGCAACGGGCTTGCCTTCACTCAGCACTTGGCCTGTAAAACTCGCTCCGGCCAAAACATTGTAAGGCTTTGTGAGAGGCCGGATTTCAGTTTTCAAACCTTGGGTTTCTGACCAATCTGTTGGAACCCCACGCAAATTGACATAACTCTTTGTAATTTGCTGGATATACAGATCTTCACTGGCTTCTAAATACGGCACAGGTACGGCCACAAGCACATAATCACCGCTGCGTTTTACAGGCAAAACGGCCTCATAAGCCTTCCCTTGGTTGCTTTGACCGGTGAATTGGATGGCTTTCAAGCTGTCTTTTAAGTCAATACGCTTTCCACGATTGATGGCATAAAGCGCTTCGGGTTCTGCCATATCCATGACATGCCCATTTTCAAAGGGATGCCAAAAAAGCAATTTCAATGGCACATCGCCCGCTGCTGTCAGATTAACCTCTGGCGTATAAACCAGCTGGAAATGGGCCTTTGCAGGGGAAAAAGCCGCACAGAACAGCCCAACACACAGGGCTGTTTTTGCAAAACTCTTTAAGAGTGAGTCTGCTTTATAGGAAGTTTTCATGAGAAAATGTCGCCTTTCAAAAATGCGCCAATCCATGACATTGGCCACATATGTGTAGAAAGGACGAACGGGGATAAGGCGTTCGAGACGCAAAAACAATCCTATGGCATATAGGACAGCAGGGAAGAACCTAAGCGTCTCACACGCCAGACGCATCTACCCCGGCGTCCGGTCGTGAATAAGGATCTCTTTATTTTATGGAAGAGGGTCCCTTATTCTGACGGCAGGTCTCCTGACTCACGGATCACCGCTGGCTTGTCATATCCTTCCCAGAGAGAAAACGCTCCAGTGGATCTTATAGAAACAACCAACTCACCGCTCACAGTTGCGGGGACAGTCATGGCCTTGGTCCCTGATGGGTACGCCGCACCATATTCCCTATTATTCCCTACGCTTCGCGCTTGGAAACCGTCGAAGAGATAAAGAGCTTACTTTTTTTCTCTTGTCAAGTTCCGTCTCTCACGCTCACGAGAGCAAAGGCCGATCTTTTGGTCCATCTTGCGGCGAAAGCAAAGATAAAAAGCAGTCTGTGTGAGTCCATAATCACGCAAAATACTCTATCGAAACATAAAGGCTGATCAACAAATGTGATCAGCCTTTACCGCATAAAACCAGATATCAAAAAGACTATAAGAATTGTTACGCCTGGTCGGCAAGGGGCTGTCCCGTCGCAATGAAACTACTATTTTTGTAGCCATGCTTTCCATAAGCAAGGGGATTTCCTTTTAAATCGACCACATGGCCCCCTGCAGACATGAGAATAGCTTGTCCTGCCGCCGTATCCCATTCTGATGTGACGCCAAGACGCGGATAAAGATCGGCTTGTCCCTCTGCGACCTGGCAAAATTTCAATGAGCTTCCAACAGTTTTCCGCTCTGCAATTGGGAGGTCTAATTTTGTTAAAAGCTCTTCCAGGGCCTCATCATCGGCATGGGAACGACTCGAAACAACAGTGGCTCCTTGTGTTGGTATAGACCGCACCTGTATCCCCATAGGGGCTAAACCATTCATCGATCTGAGAGCAAAACCACCGACAACACCCCCATATGTGATATTATGGGCGGGCACATGGACGACCCCGATCACGGGCAGTTTATTGGCAATCAAGGCGATATTCACAGTAAAATCACCATTGCGATCCAGAAATTCTTTGGTCCCATCCATGGGATCGACCAGCCAGAAGGGCTTTTCTGAGTCAATATGGAAATATTCAGGCGTTTTTGCAAAAGCCTCTTCCGTGATAATTGGAATTTCTTTATCCAAACGGCGCAAGCCACTTATGATGACTTGTTCTGAAGCTAAGTCCGCCTCCGTTACCGGGGAATTATCGTCTTTTATTTGGACCTCTGCGCCTTCTTTATAAAAGCGCATAATTTCATCACCAGCAGCTCTTGCGATAGACCATAGCTCGGTCAGAATGCGATCGCCATCAGACATCAGGACATTCCCCTCTGGAATTAGAGCCCTCCGTGACCAAGCCTAAGTCGCGGAGGGCTCTAGAGTCTTAATTTTTGCCGCAAAAACGAAAGCAATCAGGGGGATCCACCTGACCCTCGCTTTGCTCTAAGTGAGATCGAGAGCCTCAAAAGCCGATTTCGGTTGCAGAAGACTCTCATTTTGATGGTGCGCCACAAGATGGGCAGACCCTTTTTGCAATATTGTGCATAGACTGCCAGAAGCTCTTTGATCTTTGGTTAATTTTTTAGAGCATTTTGTTCTTAACTTGAAGCAGGTGAAATTCTCTATGCTTTTATTTTCACCGCAAAACGCATGGTTAAAGGGGCTCCCGCTTTAACCAGCTTTGCTATAGTCTTTCCCAAAAGCTCACAAAAAAGGCGCTTTGCAAATGTCAAAGCGCCTTTTGGGAAACAAAGAAATATTAGAGAACCAGAGACCGCATAATGATTTGACAGCATTTTGTTTTTGCCGCAAAACGGATCAAAAGGATGGGTCTATCCTTTTGCCCTTTACGCTAAGCAGCCTGCTCCCCTGTTTTTTGTTTTTCAATGAGTTCTAAGCCTTTTTGAATTTGCTGGTCATGGACATCTTCTGCGGGGCGCTGTTGGCTCATATCCAATTCAGGGGCCATCGGGCCATCCAGTTTGGGGCCTCGCAAAGCATTCATAATGGTTTTCAGCGGGTTGCGGACAGAATCAGCAACAGCCGTTGCCTCATAGCCGCAATGGACCATGCAATCAGCGCATTTTGCATAATTGCCTGTGCCATAATCATCCCACTTGGTTTCTTCCATCAGCTCTTTATAAGAGGATGTATAGCCCTCATTCAGCAAATAGCAGGGCCGCTGCCAGCCAAAGACATTGCGGGTGGGCATGCCCCAAGGGGTGCAATTATAAGTCTGATTTCCTGCCAAGAAATCTAGAAATAGACTAGATTGCGTAAAGCTCCATTTCCGTTTTTTCTGTTTGCCAATGCGAAAAACATCACGGAAGAGAGTTTTTGTTTGTTGGCGATTCAAGAAATGCTGCTGATCGGGAGCACGTTCATAGGCATAGCCAGGGGAAATCGTCACACCGGACACCCCAAGTTCATCATGGACATAATCTAAAAATTCAGAAACTTCATCTGGCTTCGCATCATTGAACAAAGTGCAGTTGATGGTGACATCAAAGCCTTTTTCACGTGCTTTCCGAATGGCTTTCACAGCCCGCACAAAGGTACCAGGCTGATTCACAGCTTTGTCATGGGCGTCTTCAAGGCCATCCAAATGGACAGAAAAAGCGAGATAAGGGCTTGGCTTAAAGAGATCCATCTTCTTTTCCAGCAACAGAGCATTGGTGCAAAGATGGATAAATTTCTTACGTTCGATCAAGCCATTGACAATTTCGCCAATCTCTTTGTGCAAGAGCGGCTCACCCCCTGGAATGGAAATAACCGGCGCCCCACATTCCTCGGCAGCGTCAAAACATTCTTGCGGTGTCAAACGTTGATTCAGAATTTTATCAGGATAATCAATTTTACCGCATCCTGGGCATGCCAGATTACAGCGGAATAACGGCTCTAGCATCAACACCAGAGGATAGCGTTTACGCCCCCGTAAATGTTGCTTCATGACGTAAGCACCGACGCGGAGCATTTTGATCATCGGTATTGACACGACAGATCTTCCTTTTGCTATCTATATGCAGATATTTTAAAGCCAATAGCAAAGTGCGTAACAGATAGGAACAGTGACACACTTAAGATCTTGCGATCGCCCTTAATTTTCTGCATTTCCAAATGTGGGTTTTCGTTTTATCCGCTGTCAGAGCAAAGGCAAATAGCGCATCCTTGCCTTTTCATCTTTGAAACACTCTGAAGCTTATTTTTTGCTTTGCGTGCCTCATCTCTGTGGCAAAGCTTTAGCAAATCCAGGACATTGCTGGTTTGCAGTCTTCAAACTCTATTATAGCGGCGAATATCACGCAGCCCATCCTCTGAGTAGCTCTTTTTAATGTTCAAGACGCTTTCCCCACAAGGGCTGGCAAAGACGCCACAGGTCAAAATCAACAGGCTGTATCAATCAGCCGCTCACACTGCGACGCAACAATGCTTTCCCGGAAAAACCGACAGCTTTTCAGATTTTATACGCTCCAGAGTCCCGTTTGACACAAAATAGGGTTATACACCTTTTTCGTGCTTTTTGTATAACGTAAGAAAACATTGGGATCTTACCTGTTCTTACCTCAATAATCCAGAACATCTTGCGACATTATCTTTGGCATAACATCATCTGTATCAATACGCACCCATAGATTTTCTGCGGAAATCTTTTTTACGGCCCTAGCGTTACTTCTCAGAAAAAGGGCTTCATACCAACCCCATATAAAACAATCGGTCCCCTGCGATGCCCCTTGGATTTTACGCGGGAAAGCTACGGATGTCCTTGAAAAGTTTGAGGATGCATCAAAGACTTTGCAGATTGGTATGAAACCTTGGAAGCTCTAACGATTCACACCTTTCATACCCTCTGCCGTATAGCGATCCCCATGGGGTGGGTTCTGTGCCAGAACAGTTTCAACATCCTCCAAAATCGCTTGTGATAAGACCAGAGCGCTCGCTTTAAGATTCTCTTCGAGATAAGTCTGTCTCTTGGTGCCTGGGATGGGCACAATATCCTCTCCTTGGGCCATAACCCATGCCAGCGCAAATTGCGCCGGACGGCAATCAAGGGCCTGCGCATGCTTGTGGATCATGTCAAGAATAGGCTGATTTTTACGCATATTCTCTTCTTGAAACCGTGGCAGCGCCGCGCGGAAATCTCCTGTTTCAAAAACAGTTTGCGTCCCCCAATGCCCCGTCAAATAGCCCCGCCCAAGGGGGGAATAGGCAACAAACCCAATATTTAAAGCCCGACATGTTGGGAGAATCTCACGCTCAACATCCCTGGTCCAAAGGGAATATTCGGTCTGTAAGGCTGTCACAGGATGCACGGCATGCGCTCGCTTGAGGGTCTCTGCATTCACTTCACAAAGACCGATATGGTCGATTTTTCCCTCTTCCACCAATTGGGCTAAAGCCTCCATCACCAACTCAATTGGCTGCGCTGCGTCCACACGATGGACATAGTAAAGGTCTATTTTATCAATCCCCAAGCGCCGTAAAGATGCTTCACAGGCCGCACGAACATAAGCTGGACTGTTGTCCAAGGTCCGTGCATAACTGTTCCCATCACGAACAATGCCGAATTTCGTTGCGATGGTCAGACGCTCCGTTCGTTCTTTTAGGAACTGGCCCAAAAGAGTTTCATTATGGTGGGGACCATACATGTCGGCGGTATCAAAAAATGTAACCCCAAGATCAGCCGCGCGATGCAACACCCTGAGAGACTCTGTATCATTATGGGAGCCATAAAATTCACTCATGCCCATACAGCCCAAACCTTGGGCAGAGACTGTGAGATTGGGGCCAAGATGCCTCATATCCATCGGAAAACCTTTTTATAAAGAGAAGACCTCTCTCTTCCTGGTTGGAGAGAGGAATGCTTTTTATTTTATTTTCCATAAATAATGTTTCTATAGTGATTTTTGTAAATTTATTTTCCAAAAATGGAAAATATGGTAGCTTCTAGAGTAAAGTGCGGCTGGAT
>DDLW01000347.1 GCA_002340345.1 Alphaproteobacteria bacterium UBA2562
CAAAGAGCCCCCTATATGCATAATGGCAGTCTTGAGACCTTAACAGAGGTAATTGACCATTATCGCAATGGTGGCATGCAACGGGACAGTCTTTCGCCTTTGATGACGCCTTTCGATCTCTCCCGACAGGAGCTTTCCGATATGATGGCTTTTTTTGAAAGCCTGACGGGGGAAGATCCGCCTGTCACTTTACCAGTCTTACCGCAATAGGGTGTCATAACAGGGCTGCAAGAGGCTTTGGAGCGCTCTTGTTGCCCCTTTCCTGTCTTGTGTTCTTAGAAAGTTTTTTTGGCGCGCATCGAAAACGCCTTTTCATTGCATCGTAATCGTTTTACAAAAATGAGATTTTTGTACCTTCCTCATGCCAAAAAGCCCCTGATCGCATTCGGCCTTGCGGTTCTTACTGGAAAAACCGCATAAAAAATAACATAATTCTTAACTATGGTCCTTTCTCCTTTTCCCATCCCATCATCAACATATATTAGAGAGTATCGATAATGCGGTTTTTCTTTTAAAAGGTTCTCAGGGCATGCGGTTTTTTTGGATTTTCGTGATTTTCGGATGGTTGTTTCCAACAGCAACAGCTCTTGGCAATGAAGTCCTCAACGCCCTGAAAGAAGATTATCGGCGTCCGGCTTCTATCCCCTTTCCTAAAAGCAATCCTTATACGGCAGAGCGCGTGGCCTTAGGCAAGCTGCTCTTTTTCGATCCACGTCTGAGTGCCTCGCAAAATATGAGCTGCGTCCACTGCCATAACCCCTCTTTCGGCTGGGAGATGCCAACGGCAAAAACCGTCGGATCCGCAGATATGCCCTTAGATCGCCATTCGCCGACTTTGCTGAATTTGGCCTGGACAGAGGCTTTGTTCTGGGATGGCCGCGCTGATTCCTTAGAAACCCAAGTGGCCGGCCCCCTCGAAGCGCCCAAAGAAATGAATATGCTCTTCCCCGATCTGGTCGCACGCCTCCAATCGATCAAAGGCTATCGTTCCTTATTTGAGAAAGCCTATCCCGGCGAAGGCATTACCCAACAAACCATCGAAAAAGCCATTGCCACCTTCGAACGCACCTTGGTCTCTGGGCCTGCCCCGTTCGATCTGTGGGTCGAGGGCGATGACAGCGCTTTAACAGAAGAGGCCAAGCGCGGCTTTGACCTCTTTAACGGCAAAGCCCAATGCAGCAATTGCCATATGGGTTGGAACCTGACCGATAATCTTTTCCATGATATTGGGCTGCCAACGAATGACCCTGGTCGTGCGGGTGTCACCGGCGATTCTGACGACCAATCGGCCTTCAAAACCCCAGGCCTGCGCAATATCGCCCAAAGAGCCCCCTATATGCATAATGGCAGCCTTGCTACTTTAAGCGCTGTCATCGATCATTATGAAGCAGGGGGTGTTCAGCGAGACAGCGTCTCGGCCATGATGGAACCCTTCACCTTGTCCGCCCAAGAACAAGCCGATCTTGAAGCCTTCCTTGAAAGCCTGACCGGCGATGATCCGCCTGTCACCTTACCTGTCCTTCCCCAATAAACCGCAAGCGCGGTTCTGGCATCTGCCTTCTGATTTTGACCAAAGGTTTCCCCGTGATGAGCATCCGCAAAAAACTCTTCCTCGGATTTCTGGCCCTGATTGTCATTGCCGTGTTGCAAGGGATCTCTTTGGTCCGCCAAGTCAATAGTGTCGAAGAAACCGCCAGCAAGGCCCTCGAAGGTCCCTTGGCTGCCATCGACCATGCCCATGAAGCCTGGGACGAGTTTCGCGATGCCCGTGAACATTTAGATCGCATCCAGGCCTTGATCCGCCCAGAGGATGTTCAGTTCTCAGCAGAAGGGTTCATGGCGGCTTTCAAAGCCTTTGAAACGCATTTGCAAGCCGCTGGCCAGGCCTCCCTCTCCCAAGACACCAAAAACGCCATCACCGCTTTGCAAAGCCAATCCGACGAATGGCAAAAGCTCGCCAGTGCCTTGTTCTCCTCCACAGATCGCCAAAGCCTGCCCGCCAATCACAAGATTAATGCGCTGCAAGAAAAAATCCGCCTGGCCGTGCAAGATATGGTCGCCCTGACCTTAGAAAACGCCAAGGAAGTCAGGGAAGAAACAAAAGAAGCCATTGACTCTATTCGCCTCAAAGCCTTTATTTTCGTGGCGATTGGCGCTTTGGTCGGGATCGGGGTGGCCCTCTATCTCGGGATTGCCATCTCTAACCCCATCAAAGATATGACCAATCGCATGACCGATATCGCCGATGGCCGTCTGGAGGTCACCATTCCTTTCCTCAACCGCCGCGATGAAGTCGGTGGCATGGCCAAAGCCCTCCAGACTTTTAAAGACCATGCCCATGAGGTCAAACGCCTCCAAGCCGAACAAGAACATGAACGCTTAGAACATGAAAAAGCCCGCAAAGATGCCCTAGACGGCCTCGCCGACCGCCTCAATGACAGTGTCAGCGGGGCCGTCCAAGCCATCGGCCAAGAAGCCGGCACCTTGCGCCAATCCGCCGAAGCCATGTCCCAAGTCGCCGACCACACCAACCGCCAGGCCCTCAGCGTCACCAAAGCCACCGACGATGCCACCCGCAATGTCGAAATGGTTGCCGCCGCCGCCGAAGAGCTCTCCAGCTCTTTACAAGAAATGAACCGCCAAGTCTCCGAATCCTCTTCCATCGCCAAAACCGCCCGCGAAGATGCCGACCGCGCCAACCAAATGGTGCAAGGCCTCACCGAGGCCGTCTCTCGCATTGGCGAAGTTGTCAAACTCATCAACGATATCGCGGAACAAACCAATCTGTTGGCCCTAAACGCCACCATCGAGGCCGCGCGCGCCGGAGAAGCAGGCAAAGGCTTTGCCGTCGTCGCCAATGAGGTCAAAAACCTCGCCAATCAAACCGCCAAAGCCACCGAGGAAATCACCACCCAAATCGGTTCGGTCCAAGACGCCACCAATGATGCCGCGGCCGCCATCGCTGGCATTGGTCGCACCATCACCGAAATCAACAATATTGCCGATAGCACCACCGAAGCTGTCGCCTCCCAAAGTGCGGCAACCCAGGAAATCGCCCGCAATGTCCATCATGCGGCCAAAAGCACCCAAGATGTTTCCTATAGCATCACCGAGGTTACCAAAGCCGCCGAAGAAGCCAATAATGCCGCCAACACCGTCCTCCAAGCCGCCCAAGCTTTAAGCGAGCGTTCCCACGCCCTTGATGGCGATGTTTCCCGCTTTATCGAAACTGTCCGTGCTTAAGCTTTTTTTCGCTAACGCGAAATTAGGAGGCCTTTTGAAAAAGGCCCCCTAAGACCCCCTCAAAACTTTTTCTGCGCACACGTCTTCGGGGGTGCCTTGGGCCAAAATTTGACCATTATCAAGCACAAGCACACGGTCCATGCGGTCGAGATCTGTCACACGGTGGGTGATCATGATCACACTACGTCCGGACATCAGCCGATCAAGGCTCTCGAGGACCTTCTGCTCGGCGGCGCGATCAAGGCCTTCGGTCGGTTCATCTAGCAGCAAAATCGGGGCATTGCGCAAGAAGGCCCGGGCCAGGCCAAGCCTTCGTCGCTCCCCCCCCGAGAGCCCAGCGCCCCCTTCTCCGACCCAACTCTCGAGCCCTTGGGGCAAGCGGCGGATGGTTTGGGTGAGTTGCGCTTGTTCGAGAGCTTTCCAAAGGTCACCGTCTTGAGCCTCACGGCGACCAATGCGCAGATTATCCCGCACCGTCCCCGTCAAAAGCTCGGTGCGCTGGGAGAGATAGGCAAAATGACCCTGCAAATCGGCCTGGCGAAGCTCTTGGTAAGGCACGCCCCCTAAGGTGATCTGCCCGTTTTCTGGGTCTTGGAACCGCAGCAACAAAGCGGCAAGGGTCGATTTTCCACTGCCACTACGCCCAAGAATAGCAAGCTTCTCGCCTTCTTCGAGGCAGAAAGAAATATCCTCGACCGCCCGGCGTTCGGTATTGGGATAGCGATAGGAGACCGCCGCCATCTGCAGGGTGAAACGCTCGGGGGCTGGTTTCGGCTGCGCCGGATCTTCGACAGGCGGCGCGGTTTGGGTGAGATCCAAAAGGCGCTCGGCCGCTTTTTGCGTCTTGCCAAAGGCTTGATAGGCCAAAGGCAAAGGGGCCACGGTCTCAAACAAAGCCAAACAGCCAAGCAATAGCAAAATCGCCATGCCGCTGGAAAGGCTCCCTTGCTCCAGCCCCAACAGCCCGAACAATAAAGCGGCCCAAAGGGCAAGATGACCGCAAAGGCTGACGGCGGCTTGGCCAATGGCGCTGATCAGATGCAGCTTTTGTTGATGGCGGTCGAGGGTCAGGCTGGCCGTATGAAAGGCCTCTCTTTGTCGCGTCTTGTGGCCAAAAAGCCGTAATTCCGACAGCCCTTTGGCGGTATCAATGCCAAGAATGCGCAATGCAGCTTTGCTGGCGGGGATTTCGCGACCCGCAGCACGGCCCCAGAGAGCCATGGCAAGGGGCAAAGCAGCCCCGGCGATCACCAACAACACAGCAACGGTGAGACCCAGGCCAAGGCTGTGAAAGCTCAGAAAAACAACCCCGGCACTGCCCAAAAGAATCGCCATCACCGTGGGCGCGATGACCCGCAAATATAAGGTGTCGAGGGCATCGATATCATCCATGATCCGGCTGAGAAGGTCACCGCCCCGGAACAAAGACAATTTCCCCGGTGCCAGGGGCAAGGCTTGGCGAAAGAACCACACCCGCAAATCGGCGAGCAAGCGAAAGGTCGCCTCATGGGTCCAAATGCGCTCGCCATAGCGAAACACAGTCCGCCCGAGGGCCAAGCTGCGCAAGGCCAAACCTGGCGTGATCACCCCGAACATCAACACCGTGCCCCCCGCCAAGGCCGCTGAGCCCAAATACCACCCGGCCACCGCCATCAAGCCGATGCTACAGAGGCTGCCAGCAAGCATGGCGAAAAAACCAAGCAAGAGCCAGCCTTTACGGTTCTTCATCGGGGCGAGAAAAGCGCGTAAAGCCGTCATGGGCGCTCTCCTTCCTGCAAAGTCCCTGCCTCGGTCAGCCATAAAACCCGGTCCATGGCCTCTAAAACGGCGGGAGAATGGGTGGCAATCAGCAACGTTCTTTGGCCTTTTAAACGCTGCAAGCATGCGAGAATGGCATTTTCACTGTCATGATCGAGATTGGCAGTGGGCTCATCCATCAACAAAATCGGCGCCGGTGAGAGCAAGGCGCGGGCAAGTGCCACCCTTTGCCCTTGGCCGCCAGACAGGCCGAGGCCATTTTCGCCCAACATCGTGTCCAGCCCCTCGGGCAAGATATGGGCAAACTCCCAGACATAGGCTTGCTGCAAAGCCAGGTCGAGCTGTTCTGGGCTGGCTTCCGGTGCGCCCATAAGAATATTCTCGCGCAAGCTGCCTTGGAACAACATGGGCGCCTGGCCGATCCAGGTCATGGCTTGGGTACGGCTGGTTTCACGCAAAGCCTTGAGAGGGCAGCCATTGAGGAGGATCTGCCCCGATTCCGGGGTGCGAAAGCCCAAAAGGAGATCGATGAGGGTCGATTTACCGCTCCCAGAAGGCGCGCTGAGACCGACGGCGTCGCCAGGCTCTAAGCGAAAAGACAGGTCTTGCAAAACGGGCGGGGCCAGCGCGACAAGCTGCGTCGGGGCCGTGCTAGGGGTGTCGATCGGGTCATTGTCTGTTGGCGCGTCATAAGCCTGCGGGCGATCGTGATAGGCGAAGGTCAGGTCTTTGACCTCTAAGGTGATGCGCTCTTGGGGGGCGGGGAGGTCTTGGGTGCCTTCGGGGCAGCCTGGACTTTCGGCTGGTAGGAGTTTTTGGATCTCCTCAGCCGCCGCAACGGCGCTGGCACGGTCATGATAGGCCGCAGCCAATTGGCGCAGAGGTTGGAAGAATTCAGGGGCCAGCAACAACAAAAACACCGCGATAAATAAAGTCATATCGCCGCCAGAACCCTCTCCCAAGGGAAAAATCCAGCCCGTCAAACCGAAATTCAACAGGCCCAGCAAGGACGCCCCGACATAAAGCGCCACCATGGCCAATGCCAGGGAGGCAAAGAACTCTAGAGCCGTTGAGGACAAAAAGGCAATCCGCAAGACTGTCATGGTGCGCTTGCGAAAATCATGGGAAACCTCGGCAATGCGCTCTAACTCACTTTCAGCGGCGCCAAAGACTTTCAAACTGCCCAAAGCTTGCAAACGATCGAGATAATAGCCGCCGATCTGGGTCAAGGCTTTGGCTTGGCGGTCGCTGGCTTTTTGGGTGCGCTTGCCAATCAACGCCATGCAAAGCGGGATCATCGGTCCCAAAATCAGCAAGAGCAGCCCAACCGCCCAGCTGATCGGAAACACCACCAGCACCAGAACAAGCGGCACATAGGCGGCCAGGCGCATCAAGGGCAAAAACCGACAATAAAACCCTTCCAAGGCTTCAATATGGGCGGTGAGAAGGGTGGACAGGCTGCCGCTGGAATGGGTCTTGGCATAGGCCGGCCCCAAAGCCATGAGATGATGAAAGACGAAATCGCGCAAAGACAGCTTAATCGCCGCCGCTGCCCGAAAAGATAAGAGGTCTTGTAAAACAGCAAGAGGAAAACGGGCACAAAACACCCCGAGCAACAGCAAAAACAGCGGCCAAAGGCTGCTCACCGGGCTTTTATCGATCACCGCAGAGTGGACCAACAGAGCAATCAAAAAACATTGGACAAGGGTCAAAAGCGTCAATACCAAGCCACAAAACACCGCCCCTTTGATGGCTTTCTTCCCTGGGTCCGCAGCTTTTTTCAGCCACCGCCCTGGCGACTCCCCCACCTGGTTCAAGACCGGCCCCGGATCTGTGTTGTCCGGCGCCATGCTCTCTGGCTGGGGAGAAGAAGAATCGGTATTACTCTGGGTCATCATTGACTCTTATCAGGGCCCGTTTGTGACAAAGGCGCGGCGCATGATGCTTTAAGCTTTTGCCAAAGCCGCCTCGATTGCGGCCAAGGCTTCGGGGGCTTTTTGCGGGTCAGGTCCGCCCGCTTGGGCCATATCCGGACGACCGCCGCCGCCCTTGCCCCCCAGAGCCGCAGACCCCAGCCGCACCAGATCGACCGCACTGACCCGGTCGGTCAAATCAGCGCTGACAGTGACAACGATTGAGGCTTTGCCATCACTCTCGGCAATCACCACAACAACAGCAGAGCCAATTTGTTTTTTAATCTCATCGGCGGTGCCTTTGAGTTCTTTGGCCGGCAAACCCTCCAGCACCCGACCGACAAAGGTCATGCCCGCAATCTCTTTTTGATCCGTGCCAGAGCCTTGGCCGCCACCACCGCCCAATGCCAGCTTGCGCCGGCTTTCGGACAGTTCGCGTTCGAGGGTCCGCTTGTCTTCTAACAGGCTCTCGACCCGGCTTGGCACATCAGCGGCGGTGGTTTTCAAAGCCTGCGCCAGCTGTTGTAAAAGTGTGTCTTGGGCCTCCACATGGGCCAGCGCCGCCTCTCCGGTCAAGGCCTCAATCCGCCGCACCCCAGCAGCCACAGCAGATTCCGATAAGATCTTGAACAGGCCAATATCGCCGGTGCGCTTGGCATGGGTGCCACCGCAAAGCTCAACGGAAAAGGGTTTGCGGGTCGCGCTGGGGGTCTCTTCGCCGCCCATGGAGACGACCCGGACCTCATCGCCATATTTCTCACCAAACAGGGCCATGGCCCCTTGTTCAATGGCAGCCTCTGAGGTCATAAGGCGGGTGACCACCGGGCTATTCTCGCGAATCCGGAGATTGACCATGGCTTCAACCCTGCGCAGCTCATCGGCGCTTAAGGGCTTCGGATGGGCAATGTCAAAGCGCAAACGATCCTGGGCCACCAGCGAGCCCTTCTGGGTCACATGATCGCCCAAAGCTTGGCGCAAAGCCTCATGGAGCAAATGGGTCGCCGAGTGGTTGCCACGCAAGGCCGTCCGCCGGCCCTGATCCACATGCAGCTGCACCCGCGCGCCCTTGGCGAGGCTGCCCTTGGTCACTTGGCCGAGATGGACATGCAAAGCCCCCAGTTTTTTCTGGGTGTCGGTGATTGTGACCGCGCAGCCTTCGGCGGTAAACAGGCCGCCAATATCGCCCGCTTGCCCGCCAGATTCACCATAGAAAGGGGTCTGGTTGGTCAAGATCTGGACCGTGTCACCGGCTGTGGCCTGCGCGACTTCTGCCCCTTCTCGGATCACGGCGGTGACAAGGCCCTCTGCCCGTTCGCTGTCATAGCCCAAAAACTCGGTCGCCCCATCCCGCTCTTGGAGGTCGAACCATAGCTGTTCGGTTGCCGCTTCCCCAGACCCAGACCAAGCCGCCCGGGCTTTGGCTTTTTGAGCTGCCATGGCGGTGGCAAAGCCGTCTTCATCGACGCGCCGCCCCTGTCCCCGCAAGACATCTTGCGTCAAATCGAGGGGGAACCCGTAAGTGTCATACAGGGTAAAGGCAACCTCGCCCGGCAAGGCTTGGCTGTCCCCAAGCTTGGCGGTCTCGTCCTCGAGCAAGCGCATGCCCCGGTCCAAAGTGGTGCGGAACCGGGTTTCTTCGAGCTTTAAAGTCTCTTCGATCAAAGCCTTGGCCCGGACCAATTCGCCAAAATGCCCTCCCATCTGGGTCACCAAACTCGGGACCAAGCGATACATCATGGGATCGCGCACCCCAAGCTTTGCAATATGGCGCATGGCCCGACGCATGATCCGACGCAGAACATAGCCGCGCCCTTCATTCGACGGCAAAACCCCATCCGCAATTAAAAAGCTACTGGCGCGTAAATGATCGGCAATCACCCGGTGAGACACCGCATGGTCGCCATCCGGATCCACATTGGACGCCTCCGCCGAGGCCTCAATCAAGGCCCGCATCAAATCGATGTCGTAATTGTCATGCTTACCTTGCAAAACGGCGGCAATCCGTTCTAAGCCCATGCCCGTGTCAATCGATGGACGCGGCAAATCCGTACGGGTGCCATCCCCATGTTGCTCGAATTGCATGAAAACGAGATTCCAAATCTCGATGAACCGGTCGCCATCTTCATCCGGGCTGCCAGGAGGCCCCCCGGGAATGCTCTCGCCATGGTCATAGAAAATCTCGGAACAGGGACCGCATGGCCCCGTATCGCCCATGGACCAGAAATTGTCCGATGTCGCAATGCGGATGATGCGATCATCGGAGAGGCCCGCAATTTTCTTCCAAAGGGCTGCGGCATCATCGTCTTCGTGATAGACCGTGACCAAAAGCTTCTTCGCATCGAGGCCCAGCTCTTTGGTGACCAGAGTCCACGCAAAATCAATGGCATGTTCTTTGAAATAATCGCCAAAAGAAAAATTGCCCAGCATTTCGAAAAAGGTGTGATGACGCGCCGTATAGCCAACATTTTCAAGGTCGTTATGCTTGCCCCCCGCCCGTACGCATTTTTGCGACGTTGCCGCCCGGACATAATCGCGATGTTCGGCCCCCGTAAAAACATTCTTGAATTGCACCATCCCCGCATTGGTGAACATCAAGGTGGGGTCATTATGCGGAACCAAAGGACTCGACGAAACCGGCGCATGGCCATGACGCTGAAAGAAATCAAGAAAAGCGGTGCGGATGTCATTCGCAGTTTGCATGGCTCAGATAGACCTTGGTGCTAAAGCAAAGCGCGATCAGGGCGTGTCGCCTGATTGCTGCGTCTTACGGGTAATACACCCTGTGCATAATATGCAAGGAAAAGAGTGTGATCGTGCACCATGCCCTGGAAACAAAAAAACCGCAATACTGTCAAAGACGTTACGGGATTTTCTTCAAAAGCTGCGACTTTGTTGCCGCAAAGTCTCCCAAAAGAGCCTCCGGCGGCCAAAGGACGTGGTCCTTTGGAAACCGGGACTTGGAGAGAAACACCCGGTTTATGAAACCGTAAGCTTAGAGAAAGGCCTCCCGGACGCAGAGATACAAAGGTCCCTCAGGACCTTTGCAGATCAAGGACGAGCGACCGACGGGAGCGCAGCCCGCGCGGTGTTTGAGCGCAAACTATAAAATCCAAAGGATTTTATAAACAACCTGAAGTTCAAGACTCTTCAGAGTCTTTAACTTCAGAGTCTTTAACTTCAGACTCTACGCTGCCCATCATGACGTCGCTGAGGATGCCTTCGCTTTCGCGGACTTTGCGTTCGATTTCATCGGCAATTTCAGGGTTTTCGCGTAAGAAATTTTTGGCATTTTCCCGGCCCTGGCCAACACGTTGGCTGCCATAAGAAAACCATGCCCCGGATTTTTCGACGATATTGGCTTTAACGCCCAGATCGAGAAGCTCACCCACTTTGGAAATGCCCTCGCCATACATGATGTCGAACTCAACGACTTTGAATGGCGGCGCGAGCTTGTTTTTGACAACTTTGATTTTGGTCTGGTTGCCAACAACCTCCTCGCGGTCTTTCAAAGAGCCCGTGCGGCGAATGTCGATGCGGACAGAAGAATAGAATTTTAAGGCATTGCCCCCGGTGGTGGTCTCAGGATTGCCGAACATGACGCCGATTTTCATCCGAATCTGGTTGATGAAAATCACCATACAGCGCGAACGATTGATGGATCCCGTCAATTTCCGCAAAGCTTGGCTCATCAAGCGCGCCTGTAAGCCAACATGGGCATCCCCCATGTCGCCTTCCAATTCCGCCTTGGGCACCAGAGCTGCCACCGAATCGACAACCAGAACGTCAATAGCGCCAGATCGAACCAAAGTATCCGCAATTTCCAAGGCTTGCTCCCCCGCATCTGGCTGGGAGATCAAGAGGTCATCGATATTACAGCCCAAACGCCGGGCATAGACCGGGTCGAGGGCATGTTCGGCATCGATATAAGCACAAGTGCCGCCATTTTTCTGGGCTTCAGCGACAACATGGAGGGCCAAAGTGGTCTTCCCAGAACTTTCTGGGCCATAAATCTCGACAATCCGGCCCCTTGGCAGACCGCCAATGCCCAGAGCAATGTCGAGGCCCAAAGATCCCGTGGAGATCACTTCTGTATCAACGGCCGGACGTTGCCCGAGCTTCATAATCGAGCCTTTGCCGAAAGAGCGCTCGATTTGGCTGAGCGCTGCATCTAATGCCTTGCTTTTATCCATGCTTTCCTTATCGACCAATTTAAGCGCAGCTTGCGACATGATGATTCAGCCCTTCTTATCCCATATGGCTCCGAACTTTACTAGCAGACAAACGGCGAACAAGGTGGGGTCTGCAAGAAAGTTTTTCCAGGATGCCGTGATTATCTCTCCCTGTTCTCTTGATATCGAGTGTAGAACAAGAGAGACTGGAACACAAGAAGAACATTTTGCGGTTATGGCTAAAAAACGTCTCCATGGAAACAAAATACATCTCAAGAGACGTCTTCGTTCGTAAGCGTGCATGTTAACCAATCTTCGGCGCCATGGCTTGCAATCGCTCTATAGAGAAAAGCCGTGAAAATTGCTACAGAATAGGAAATAATAAATATTTTAAAAATGAGTATTATTTCAATACCTCTAAAATAAAGGGGAAAACCCTTTAAAGAAAAAAAATCAAATAGAGAAATCATAATAGGACTTATGATAATCGCAAAAATATTTATCGGAATGATGAATAGAAAGAATACGCCATATATTTTTCCAAAATTACCGCTTAGAATCGCAATATTTTTCTTAAAAGCAGAAAAATTATCGCTAATACTATAAATTGGCGGCAAGAAAATTAAATAAATAGAAATAAAAACTGTAATCAGAGAAGCAATGCCCGCTACATTCTCATTTTTCAGGCCATGTGATAATATCATATATGTAGATACACCAATTAAAAAAAATAGAATTTGAAATAAAATACTTGCTATTGTATATTTTAAAAAATATTTATTTCTATAATAACCAAGAGACCATTTTTTCTTTTTCTCTAATAGAACCACATTAAGAAATATAGAAATAAAAACAACCCCAAATATTATATAAAAAATAAAGTATTTCATGGCAAAAAATATTGTATATAAAAATTGACTATCCATTATATTTTTGAAACCGAGAAAATTCAAACGGGCGAAAGTAGTAATCTCAAGATATAAAGCATTTGTTAAAATTGCCATGAGAATAGAAATCGCCAATAATGGCAATGACCACCACATATAAGACCATAAGCTCTTAAGGCTATATTTGTAAGATTCTTTGACAATAACCCATGCAGAGATTGTTTTTGTATTTTCTGTCATTGGAAAATCCCAGGATGTTTTTCTATGAAGCAAAAGGCTGTGGGTCGGCTTTGGGCGATGCTCAATGTCAGCGTCGCTCTATTCTGAAGTCTTATGGGCTGTTATCGCTTGGTAGGCAAAAGCAGTAAAAATCACCGATAGATAGGATGTCAGGCAGACCTTTAAGGCCAAACTAAAATCTTCCAATAGGACAGAGGCAATGGGGCCGCTATCGCCGAGCACCATGGCAAGCGCGTTGACAAGAGTTTCGCAGCCCATCAAAAGGATCAACAAGGGGCCTGCAAAAAAGGCAAATACTTTTATGAGCGTGGAAAAATTCTTCGCGGTGAGCTTAAAATTCTCTTCCAAAGCCGATCTCGCCTTTCCCAGGATGAGGAGAGGCACCCAAAAAACAAATTGTGTTAAGAACAAAGCAGCAAGAATGAAGATCATAACGGTTATTATGATACTATATTCGCTGGTAATTTCTGCATATGTGAGAAAAGTTTTTAAGAATAAAAAAGATGCAACAATCAGAATCTTAATTATAAAAATAGCATAAAGAGATTTTAGAAAATATTTCTCTTGTATATAGGAAAATGGAAATTTTTTTCTCTTTTCATTTAAAATAATATTTCGAATTACGGCCATAATAATGGGTGCGGCATAGAATTGGGCAAAACCAATTTTCCCCAACAGAGAAAACATTTCGTAAATATGATTTAAAATAGCATAAACCTCTTCTCCTAGCATGGAGAGGGTTTCTTTTTCAAGAATTGCGGTTTTATACAATATGCTCGGAATATTTTTTGATATAAACAGCGCAAAATACTCTAAAAATGAGGGCGTTATTGTTGCCAGAACTAAAAGTATAAAAGACCAAGAGCCATAGTGAATAATGTTCTTAAGAGCATATTTATTGGCGCGCAAAGAGATATCGACAGCTCTTATATTTTTTTGTGATATATTCATTGTGAGATGTTATTATTCGTCTTTAGAGTGATTTTGATTGTAGAGCGACGATCTTTAAAATTGAAAACGACCCTTTTGGGGCGCAAAAGATAGACATGAGCCCAACAGCTCTATGCCAACGTCAAGCAACCTTTGCATCTCTCATGGCCGCCATGGCCATATTTTTGTTTGCATACAGGGCGCTTCTTCTCCTTTTATAAAAGGTCGAGAGGCTTTTGTAAAAGCTTTTTCTTTTCGGGACTGTCCCCCAAAACTCCTCCGGACCTCCAAGGAGATGAGACCCTGTAGAAACTGAGACTTAACGTCGCATAAGGCGCCCTATTGGAGCGCGTGTTGTAAGCTCTCTAATTGCTGTTGCAGTTTTGCTGTGACAGACGCATCGCCAAGTTGCGTGGCGCGGGTTATCGCCTTTTGATAATAGCTTTCGGCGGTTTTCAACTCTCCCTGAGACCGATTGATCACCGCAAGATCGACCAGAACTGACAGGATTTTCTTTTGCTTGTTGCGCTTTTCATAGAGCGCCAACGCTTCCTGGAGAAGGATCTCAGCCACCAGAAACCGTTTTATAGACAGATAAAAAACACCAAGATCATTGAGTTGCTTACTTAAACCCTCAATATCTCTCAGCGCGCGATAAAAGGCGATACTGTCTTTGAAAAAACGAATGGCTGTCTCAGTGCGCCCTTGATCGCGATAGACAGTGGCCAAAAGGCCAGTCATAAAAGCAATCCCAGCTTTGTCGCCATGTGATTGAACAAATGTGAGATGGTCTTTTAAATGCTTTTCTGCAAGTTCAAGGCGGCCTTGTTTTTTATATAAAACGGTTAAATTGTAATAAGCTTTAAGAATAACGTCTTGGCTGTCTTTCGTTTCTTTAAAAAACGCGAGAGCGTCTTGTTGATGTTTCAGGGCAAGATCAATTTTCCCTTGCTTATTATAGATCATGGATAAAACGCCATGGGTTCTGGCAAGGGAGGGGTTATCGTCAAGCGAGGTAAAGGCCATAAGAGCCTCTTTGTGAGAGTCTTCTGCCAACGCGGCCTCTCCGTTGCGTCTAAAGGCCTCCCCCATCATATTGTAAAAAACAGCAAGTTTGTCTATTTTTTTCAGCTCTCGGTAAATATCCACGCCTTTATCATAATATATCTTTGCTTGCGCAATGTTCCCCATATCCGCATATAAGCTTCCGATATGGCCATATTGCTTGGCTATATTCAGCTTTTGATTGTTATCCAAGAACCACTTTAGGCTCGTCAAATGATAGTTTTCGGCCTCATGAAAACGCCTTTGCTTGTGATAAATCATCCCCACATCGGCACGCGCGACGGCCCGACACCCCTCGGAGGCCAGGGTGTCGCAGACTTTCAGCGCTTTTTCAAGAAGCTGGAGGGCGTCTTCATAGTGGCCCGCTTCTTTCATCGTCTGGGTTTTGCTCAGAAGCTTGGAGAGAGTGTTTAGGTTTTCTTGGCGGTTTTGTTGTGCGTCTGCGCTGGGGGAGCGTGAGACTAGGCTCAAAGCAATGGCGGCCACGCCTAGAAAAGTCTGGCACAGTTTTAAGGTGCTGCGCTTTACTGCACTTTTCTGTCCCATGATTTCCCCTCCTGTTCGGAACGCTACGAAGAGTATAGGAGGGCTTTTGCGAAACGCAATGATATGCAGAAAGCAGAGGAGAAACATCCGCCCCCTTGAGATTGGGAGCCTAAGGGAACGGATGCTTCACCTGTGAAGAGATAAGACGCCCTTGGTTGGGGTGGGGGGGAGTGGGATCACCAAGGCCCTCTTATCACTCTTTCAAAACAGAGGTGGGTGACCCCTGTTTTGACATGCTTTGCACTGTGTGGGACGAGTGCATGCCAGCTTTATCCTGCTGACAAACCTATTGAACCACAGACGCTTGGTGGATTCTGTGATGCGCGTCACAAAGCTTCCTAGAAGAGGAAGGTTTAGGAGGGGGCATAAGGATGAGAATTATTTGCCTATATCGTGACTTTTAGATCACGTATCGAAGGAGCTTCGCCCCCACAGGCCCTCTTTAGCCAAGAGGCCCGCTTTTTTCATCGGTGGCAGAGTCTGCGGCCCGCCCATGCAAAGAACAAGACCCAGGGGGGCTCGGGCGGGTCACGATATAAAAGGCGACAGAGGCCAAAAGACTGGCGACCAAAAAAATGACCCAAAGCTTTTCGACGCTCACAGCCACAATGATCAGGCTGACGGTCATCATGCTACAGGCCAGCCATTTTGCGCGACGGGGAATGGCGCCATAGGCACGCCAATCGCGGATGGGCGGACCAAAGCGTGGATGCTGCACCAGCCAATAATGGAAGCGCCGGGAGCTTCTGGCGAAGAAATATGCGGCGAGAATCAGGAAAATCGTTGTCGGCAGCAAAGGCAGAAATGCCCCCAGAACCCCTAAGGCCACACAAAGACAGCCAATCAGAAAATAGAGACTGCGCAGCCAGAGCGGTCTTTGGGGTGGGAGATCCCGCCCGGCCTCATCTCTGGTCTCTTGGGCATCCTCGCCAATATTCGGTCCAGCAGCAGCGCCCCCAACAGCGCCATGCGCCGGTGAAGGGTCCAGAACAGACTTTTGTTTCAAAAGCGCAGGATCATCATTCGCCATGGGGTTTGCCTTTATGGGAACAGTGCTGGTGAAAAGACACGCTTTTTCACCATGCGTTTTGCAACAAAAAGTGCGCATAGACCATTTTGACATCCGCGTGAGACCGGAAAGAGTCTCGAGCGGATGGGATTTCAGATCCTCGCACATGCCATCCCCTTGGCAGAAGAGCTTTTTTTCGCGCGCTTTTGTCGCGGGGTGGCCTGGGTCTCTTTATATCATAAAACTATAGATGATGTAATATTTATTAGCTAAAATTATGAAAATACATATCTTTGGATGTTTATCCCCCTGTCTTCCTGTGATCCATTTTGCAACAAAGCAAAATACAGGGTTAAAGGGGCTCTCCCTTGATCCAGCTTTGCTATAGCCAAGCAAAGACTCTTCTTTCTCCCTGTGGGGACCATACCACCCCAAAACTATAAACCATTTTCAGACAGAGAGGAATACGGACTCTCCCTCTTTTCTGTCTGAAAATGGCTTTAATTTAAAGCAAAGGGCAAAAGAACGTTTCTTTTCTTTTGATCCGTCTTGCGGCAGAACAGGAAAGCAAAGGGCAAAAGAACACTTCTTTTCTTTTGGTCCGTCTTGCGGCAAAACAGGAAAGCAAAGGGCTCTAGAAAAACTTTATTGCTGGCGCAATGGGGGCGCATTATAGAACCACTTATTGTCTGTCTCTGCGGTGCCAGAAAAGCGCTTGACGGTAAAGGCTGTCCCAGCCGTATGCGGATAGACATATTCGATGGCCGATTGCAATTGCGGAAGACGGAAAGGTTTTGCGATATAGGTGTTGGCTTCGAGGACACAGGCTTTCATCACAGTGCCAGACTCGGACATGGCAGAGGTCATCACCACTGGCGTCTTCGCTGTACGGCGATTGTGATCAACCCGCAAAGCGCGCAAAAACGCAAAGCCATTCATGGGTTCCATCATCAGATCACACAGAACGAGATCTGGCAGCAAATCCCGGGTCATCGCCAAGCCTTCTTCGCCATTGCCAGCTTCATAAATTTGCATCACGCCTAATTTCTTCAGCATGCGTTTGAGCAAAGCTCGGTGGGGCAGCACATCCTCGATGATCAGCACACAGAGGGTTTGATACCGCAAGGCTGGACGCGGTTTGTCGGTGAGGTTTGAAAGTTTCATGGAACGCTCCTCTTCTGAAAAAAGGGAGGGGGGGAGAGAAAAACCGCTTTTCCTCTCTCCCTGCCTTGGACGGGTAAAGGCCTGATCGTCCTGCCCCTTATCTCAACCGACAGAGTCTTTCCGACTCTTTGGTTGATCTTTTGCTCAAGCGCTGGCATGGGCTGAACCAACCGGTGATAGGGGGCTATTTTTATCGGTTGGCTTTACCAGCAAATCCCATGATAGGTGTCAGAGTCTTCCGGTTGGTCGAACAGACGGACCAAATCGATGACATGTTGGCCCTCCCGACGGGCGGCAATTGCGGCTTGGAAATCTTGGGTGCGATGACCAACAATCACAACATCGCCATGGGCCATGACGGCGTCCAAGTCTTGATTTAAGACTTCGGGCAGCATTGTTGCCAAATCCGGGCCGTCATTTTTGCTGTGGCGCGCATGGGCGAGATGGTGGCGCACACTGCCTTTTAAATCCAAATGCGGATCAAAGACTTGCACCGCGACCCCTTGTTCGGCTAAGGCCGTCAGCAAAGGCAGCATGGGGCTTTCGCGCAGATCATCCGTGCCGGCTTTAAAGGTCAAGCCTAAGAAGCTGACCCGGCGTGGCACCAAGCGGGTGATTAAATCCATCGCATGTTGAATTTGCGCATGATTGCTGGGCAGGATGCTGTCTAAAAGCGGTGTTGTCACCGCGGCCATCCGCGCCAGATGCCCGATCTCGCGCACATCTTTTGGCAAGCAAGAGCCGCCAAAAGCATAGCCAGGCTTCAAGTAATAAGGCGACAGGTTCAATTTGGTATCTTGGATAAAGATTTCCATGACATCATGGCTGTCGATGTCATTGACTTTACAAATCTTACCGATTTCATTGGCAAAAGACACTTTCAAGGCATGCCAGGTGTTATCGACATATTTGACCATCTCGGCGGCTTCTAAAGAGGTCTCAAGGACGTCTTCATCAATGTCTTTATAGAGGTCGGCAACTGCTTTGATGCTGCGTGCATCAATCCCACCGACAACGGTTTTCGGGGGCGCAAAGAAATCAGCAACCGCAGTGCTTTCGCGTAAGAATTCTGGGTGAAAGGCAACACCGAAATCGACACCTGGTTCTTTCCCAGACGCTTTGGCGATAATGGGCAAAAGAAGATTACGGGTGGTGCCTGGGGGAATGGTGCTGCGGAACACCAGGACGTGATAGCCCTCTTTGGTGGCTAAAGCGGCGCCGATATTTTCACAGGCGCTTTGCAAATAGCGCAGATCGCAGCTACCATCTGTGGCGCTTGGCGTGCCAACACAGATGAAAGAGATATCCGTTTCATGGAGAGCGTTTCTCACATCGATGGTGGCACTCACCCGGCCCATCGCGACGCCACGCCGCAGGAGCTTCGGCACATCAAGTTCGACCATCGGGCTAATCCCCGCATTGATGCGATCGACTTTGGCAGCGTCAATATCAACGCCCACCACCCGGTGGCCCAAATCGCCAAAACAAGCGACGGATACAGCCCCCACATAGCCTAAGCCGAAAATGCTTAAGCGGGGCAAAAGGGCTGCGCTATCGGCAGCGTGATAGGCGCTGTCGTCTGAGGCTGTATCTTCGATGTGGAGGCTGTTATCAACGATCTCTAAAGCGTCCATGATGGCTCTCCTTTGTCCGGCCATAAGCGTTTCGCGGTGGCAAAGACAGAAGCTTTTGGCTTTCTTGCAAAGTTTCTATCTTTTGCGCTTTTGCTATGGGGAAGAGCAGGAGACGTGCCAAACAGGTGTTTTTTTTATCTTTCGTTATAAGTCAAGAGGTTATGAAAAAGCCCGCTTCATAAAGAAGAGTCACCGATGCAAGCCCTCACAGTTTGGTTTGCAAAATGCAAATCGATCTGCGGATAAGACAAAGCAGACATCGAAAAATTGCAAATTGCAAAATCTTCGCTCTCTCAAAATAGGGAGATGCGCAGGCTATCTGAGATTTTTACGCTGGAAAACCGCAAGGATCTTTTTGTCTTTCGCGTGCAACACAAGGACGCCATAAAAAAAGAAAAGCGAAAAATTCACGAAATATCTTACCGGGATCAGCCATTGCATAGCAGAAAAAAGATCGACAGTATAAATAAAGACAACAGAAAGAACACAATTGATAAAACATAAAACCATAGCGCCATAAATGAATCCTACGCTTGGCTTTTTCATAAAAACTTTAAAATAAGCCAGTATGGGAGATAAGCAGCAGATATCAATAATCACCTCTAAGATTTGCGTATTAGAGTCTGTGATATATCCGTTGCCTGTTGCGATATAGGCCAGTTCAAAATTAATCATTTGCAGAAATATAGAAAACAATAAGACCATAAGAAATAAAACACTATGGAGAAATATTTTACGAGATTTAGGGATTTTTCTTCTCCTCAATTTTTTCGCTGGCGCGAAATTTAAGACGACTTTTTCGGGAAAAAGTCTTTCAAAAAGCTTTTTTTAAAAACATATAAGGGGGGCTTTCAGAAGACCCCCCTTATATCCATGAAAACGGCAAGACTCTAGGGTCTGTTGAGATTC
>DDLW01000181.1 GCA_002340345.1 Alphaproteobacteria bacterium UBA2562
CCGGAGTCCGCCTAAAAAGGAAGGAGAAAGCCGAAAACAACCCTAAAGTGCCACTTATAGAGCCAAATTCGGCCAAAATAACCTGCAAAAACAGAAGCCGAAAAAGACAAACAGAAAAATCAACCATTATGCAGAGGTCTTAGCGAGTGAGTTTTCTGTGAGAATTGCCTTATAAATTACTTTTAGAGCAAAGTGCGGCTGGATGGAAACATCCAGTCAAAACGTCTTGCGGCAAAAACAATAAGAGAGAGCCTTTTGTGTGCGTCTATCATCACGCAAAAGGCTCTCATATCAAAATATCACTTCATTCACCCTAGAAGATATATGCAATAAGAAGTAATATGCCTTATTGCATAATAGAACCTATGGTATCTTGCGATCTTTATACAAACCAGATGAAACCCGACTGGCGCCAGAGAAAAATGGAACAAACGCTCTCAATCTTATAGCGCGTGCAAATCGCAGGATTTGACACTGCTTTAGAAGCTTTACATATTCGGGTCTCAGGCTCCACGCGCAATCGCTAAAATGCGGTCCACATCCAGAAAAGCCTCAATATGATCGGCAAGAGACTCCAAAGTCTCCTCGACCAAAGCCTCATAGCTTTGCCCTTTACCCAAAATCATAGGGGCAATCGCCTCTTTCCCCTGAACAGGATGACGACGGATATGGTTCAAATAGCTGTGCCGAAACCCATCCTCAGATAAAAGGCCATGGACATAACTGCCACAAATGCGCTGATCTTGGGACAGGACCCCTTCCGGACGCAAGCCCCCCTCTTGCGCATGGTCTTTCAAAACCAAAAGAGGGCGCGATAGAGCGGTGCCTGTCGTTTGCCCCATATGCATTTCATAGCCAGACAGATATGCGTCCTCGCCAAAAGCCAGGCTCTTTCCTTCGACAAGCGTTAAAGTCTTTTGGTCACCCAATGTGGTCGTGATATCCAAGATATCTAAGCCTGGGGCCTGTGCGACATCCCCTTCAATACCATACGGGTCCATGATGTCGCGCCCAAGCATCTGATAGCCACCGCACAGGCCTAAGACATGGCCACCACGTCGAATATGCGCGTATAAATCAATATCCCAGCCTGCTTCTCGCAGCGCCTCTAAATCAGCAAGCGTCGCCTTTGACCCTGGTAAGATCACAAGGTCTGCCGTGCCAGGCAAAACTTGTCCTGGTCGTAACAAGGTCAAAGAAACAGATGGTTCTTTTTTAAGAGGGTCAAGATCATCAAAATTGGCAATGCGCGGCAGGCATAAGACCACGATTTGCAGCAGCTTCCCCTTTTGTAACTCTTTCTTTTCGTCCGCGTGCAAAGGCCGTTCTAGGGCCACGGAATCCTCAGCAGGCAAGTTTTTCGCCGCCTCAAACCAAGGCAGAACCCCCAAACTTGGCCAAGTCGTCGCTTCGGTCATAATGTCCAAGGCTTTCGAGAATAAAGTGATATCCCCTCGGAAGCGATTGATAAGATAGCCTTTAATACGCGCATTTTCACAGTCTGGCAGCAGGGCATGGGTACCAACTAAGCTTGCCAAAACCCCGCCACGATCAATATCACCAATCAAAATCACAGGAAGATCCGCCGCTTCCGCAAAACCCATATTCGCAATATCACCTTGACGAAGGTTCACTTCTGCAGCACTGCCCGCCCCTTCCACCAATATGATGTCCGCTTGCTGTTGAAGCCGGGAAAAACTCTCTAACACTTTCGGGAGCAATTGCGGTTTCAAAGACCGATAATCAGATGCTTTCACAGTGCCAAAAACGCGGCCTTGGACAATGACTTGGCTGCCAATATCCGTTTGCGGTTTGAGCAAAATAGGATTCATATCGCTGTGGGGTGCAAGACCACAGGCTTTCGCTTGGAGCGCTTGCGCACGCCCAATTTCCCCCCCTTCTGGGGTGACAGCAGCATTATTGGACATATTTTGGGACTTAAAAGGGCAAACGGAAAAACCACGCCGTAAAAAAGCACGTCCAAGACCTGCAACAATCAAAGACTTACCAACATCCGATCCTGTTCCTTGGAACATCACAGCAGCTTTGCGACTCATAAGCAGGTCACCAACAACACACCCTATCTTGTGGATTGATTCCAACATTTCACCCCCTCGAAAGACGGGGGCCTCTATTGAGTATATAATGAAAACAGAATTATAATCTTATAAAATTCTCTCTGTAAAGAACACAGCCTCACCAAGTATAAGCTGCAAATTTATAACGAGACGCCAATCTCTTCCTCCCGTAACAATGCTGGCATTTCCAGTCTTTGATGCCATATTTCGCAAGAATTTTCACAAACTCACCGCTGTCATGGAGATCTTCTACAGTTTCGTCAAAAATACGACGATAAAGCGCTTGTTGGGGATGATTCTGGCCAAAAGCAATATAAACAGGCAAAGGGGCGTCAAAACCGCCAATAAAATCCACTTTATCCTCAAGCCCCATCTGTAAAACCGCATGGGAAAGCACCGCATGATCTCCAACAACAAGGTCAATGCGTTCTTTTAAAAGACGTTTAATATTATTTTCTAAGGGATTTCGGCCAGTTGAAAAGAGAATCTTTTGAGTATTACTGCGATGCGAGGCAATATAATTTGTTAAAGTTGTCGCATATTCATAATCTTGAACCAAACCTAAACGATGCGTTTCCAGAGAAGAAACACCAGACCATTCATAAGAATATCCCTTACGCTTCAAAAGGAAATCAACAGAATAGCCAATAGGTTGACGCGGATAAACCAACCCCCGACCTTCCAAGGCTGAGGCCCCAATAACACCATCAATGTGACCATGACGCGCCTCTTCTAGGGCACGTGACCATGGACGTGTCACATAGAGCAAGGAACGACCGAGCCTTGCAAAAGCAAGACGCGCAATTTCCACGCCAAATCCCGGTAAATCCGTGCCGGGTACGCAATTATATGGACACCAAGGATCCGCCGCAAGAACAACCGGACCTTGTGCTGTGGAAAACTGCTCAGCGGCGCTTACAGTCTTTGCCCCAAATGACAGCAGCAATAACAGCAAGAGGCTGATAAAACAGCTGTTCTGACGGATCTGTCGCATGGTTTTACGTCCCCGATCCTTTTTCTGCTTATACCTTATGTTGTCTATAATCTTTTTTAGAGACATAAAACAGTGACAATGCTGTGCACACTTCTAAGCTGCAGATCCCAGCAGAGATTGCGTCCTTTCAAAATGACATATCTTGGTGGATTTTCTGTGGCGAATACCTCCCTTCAGAACGCTCTTTTTGAGGTATAAGGGCGATTGAAGAAGATCCTTCAATCGCTCAATCTTATATTAACCGACAGAATATTCGCCTCTTCTGTTGATATTATCGTCAATTTACGCGCGCCATAAGAGCAAAGGACAAAAGGATCACTCGATCCTTTTGATCCACCTTGCAGCAAAGAAAGTGTCCAACCGCCTATAAATTCTTACTCTTACCGGTTGGTATGACACCATAATACAGATAAGTTCAAATCTATTGGATAGGGGTGTCGCCCTTCCCAAAAGACTTTAAAGCATTTCCATCGCCTGCGCTAAAGACTGTAAACTTCCAGAGCCATGGCCTGCCTTTACATGTCCGGTTTCCGTTGCCGCCTTACGATAGTAAATGACAATGAACATCCTTAAAGCTGACGTCAGGCTTGAATGACGTTTTGTGCTCTCTTCTATTTGCCGTCTTATATCATGAATATGAGTGCAAAGCTGATGGATCGTCATATTCTCACGATTGAGGATTTCATCAATGGCTTCCCACATCGTTGGTTCTAAGCGCAAAGATGTTCGACGATTATGAATGCGCACATTGCGAAGTTCTAAAATGCTTTTTTCAGATTCAGTATTTTCCATATCTAAAGCCCTTCACGCCTATTCTGGATTGTATGGAATAAAGGGACTCTAGATTTTAAATAGTTGCACTTCATCGATATATCACAAGAATATCAATAATATGCCTTAAATAAGACTTATTTTAATGCCAGAAGCATCCAAATTTAAAAAATACCTCCGTATAAATATTTGAAAAGAAAATATTTTTTAGCTACGAAAACGTATAGGTGTAAAAAGATCACATCTCTTTTTCTTATGCAGGCATCGAATGTACTTTTAATTCCAAAAGCAGAGCACAGCGAACTAATTCGAGCATATGGCGACATGGAACCATAAAAAGAGAGAATTATATTTATCAATCTCTGCATAAGATTGAATTCACCTCGTATAAGTCTGTTCAGCATCCTCGCACGAACAATTGTCATATCTTTGATCCGACCATAAATCGCATGCCAAAGCCTTTTCTCCATAAGAGGTAAGCCTTTAACCTTTTACTTTTTGCCGTCGATTCCCTGCCTTTGGTCCTGTTCAAACTTTTCTTTGCCAATCGACCACAGAGGCCCCTCGCATACCAAAATATCAACCGACAAAAAATAAACCCTATCGCCAATTGGTTAAGCCCATGCGGCGCTTGCGCACAAGAGCAACCGAAAAATCATCGACTTTGCAGGTTGCTATACAAGTTTTTTTTCTTTTATCGCTTTGTCAGGAGACTTTGTTTGTCAGAGAATTGCCTATATTGTGCCAATTCTCTGACATTGTTCCTGGAGCGACCCTATGTGTCCACATTCTGCGCACCGCTTTGTTATTGCCTGTGCTCAATTGAACCCTATCGTTGGCGATATCACGGGTAATCTTGATAAGATTAGGGCTGCAAGACGCGTTGCTGCGACCCAAGGGGCTGACTTACTTGTGACATCAGAGCTGGTTGTAACAGGCTATCCCCCTGAAGATCTGGTGCTGAAACCCGCTTTCCAGCAGGCCGTCTTAGATGCCATTTCTCAGTTTGCCGAAGAGACAAAAGATGGCGGCCCCGCTGTCCTTCTCGGCACGGTTTGGCGGGCCGCCTTGTCAGCGGGGCAAAAAGGCCCTGAGGAAGAAAGTCCTGTTCTCCCTGCGGATCTTCATGGCCTTTACAATGCGGCACTTTTAATTGACCAGGGCCGTGTGGTTGCTGAGCGTTTTAAGGTTGATCTGCCGAATTATGGTGTTTTTGATGAAAAGCGTTTGTTTACCGCGGGTCCCCTGCCAAGTCCTCTATCCTTTCACGGTCTCCGGCTGGGGGTGCTGATTTGCGAAGATCTTTGGACCCCTGATGTGGTTGAATGTCTTCAAGAGAATGGGGCTGATATTTTGGTTTCCCTCAATGGGTCGCCCTGGGATTTGGGAAAACGCGAAACCCGCATGCATCATGCTGTCGCGCGCCATGTGGAAAGTGGCCTTCCTTTACTTTATGTCAATCAAGTGGGCGGGCAAGATGAACTTGTTTTTGATGGCGCCAGCTTTGCTCTCAATCTTGATCGCAGCCTGGCTATGCAAATGGAAAGTTGGATCGAAACAACCGCCATCAGCACATGGGAGCGCAGCCCCCAAGGCTGGCATTGCCTCAGCGCGCCGCTTCAAAAAACCGAAAATGACTTGGAAGCGATCTATGCCGCAATGATGATTGGCCTGCGAGATTATGTTTATAAGAACCACTTTCCGGGTGTTATTTTAGGGCTTTCTGGCGGTATTGATTCGGCTTTATCTGCCGCTGTTGCTGTCGATGCTTTGGGGGCTGATAAAGTTCATGCAGTTATGATGCCCTCTCCCTATACCAGCCAGGAGAGCCTAGAGGATGCGAAAGCCATCGCTGAGATGCTTGGGATTCGCTATGATATTATCGATATCGGCCCAGCCATGGCGGCCTTCGAGACTATGCTTGCCCCTCTTTTTGAAGGACGAGCGGCTGATGTCACGGAAGAAAATATCCAATCACGCGCGCGCGGCCTCACACTTATGGCCTTGTCCAATAAATTCGGATCCATGCTTCTGACAACAGGCAATAAATCGGAAATGTCCGTTGGGTATGCAACTTTATATGGCGATATGTGTGGCGGCTATTCGGTTTTAAAAGATGTCTACAAAACCACTGTGTTTGCCTTATGCCAATGGCGCAATCAAAAGATGCCAGCACAGACATTAGGCGCATTAGGGCCTCAATCTACGGTGATGCCAGAGCGTGTTATCGCCAAGCCTCCCTCTGCCGAATTGCGGCCGGATCAAAAAGATGAGGACAGCCTGCCTGCCTATGACCGATTGGATGATATTTTAGAGCGTTTGATTGAAAAAGAGCAAAGCGCAGAAGACATCATCGCCGCCGGCCATCACCGCGAGGAGGTTTTACGCGTCTGGCGTCTGCTTGAACTGGCTGAATATAAGCGGCGGCAATCACCGCCGGGGGTTAAAATCACGCGCCGGAATTTATCGCGCGACCGCCGTTACCCCATCACAAATGCTTTTAAAGGAGGCGCTTAGAGCAAAGGGAAATGGGATTTTCCCTTTGGCCTGTCTTTTGCGATAAGGCCAAAACCGTACAGCCTTTTTCCAAACTCAAAGCAAAAGGCTGTGAGATGGCCAAAAGGGTCTCCCTTACTCTTGCGAAAGCTGATCCGAGACAACAGCCTTTGTGAGGGTCTGTAATTCAAGAAAAGTGGTTTCAAACACGCAATGAGGGTGACCGGCTGCAGCAAAAAGCCTGTCAAATCGCGACAGGCTTTGGTCCAAAGCGATTGGCATCTCTGTGCTATGCCCGATAGGTGCCACGCCACCAATCGCAAAGCCTGTTGCCAAGCGCACCTGATCCGCTGTTGCTCTTTTCACTTTCCCTTCAAAGCCCAAAATCGGCGCCAATTGCTGCAGAATACATTGCCGATCCCCGGCCACAAGCGCCAAAACAGCCTGATCCCCAATCATGAAAACCAAAGATTTTGCAATAGCGCCTAAAGGCACCGCCAGGGCATCGGCGGCGTCTTGGGCTGTGCGTGCCGTTTCTGACAAGGCTTGCACCTTATCATCTAGGCCTGCGGCAATCAGGGCTGCGCTCACTTTTTGAACAGAGGGCTTTTCTAAGGGCATCGTTTTTTCTCACAGTGAATATATCAATATTTTTTCTCTATAGAGTATATTTTAAGATTGATTTTTCTACGATAAACTTCTTCCTAATGGATTGACTCCGACATTTTGCTCTTGGAAAAGTCGGCCCAATATATGCGCTATCTATTTGTTGTGGTTCAAATTTTCGATCCGAAAGGCCCGACTGAAGCCGGACCGTTTCGTTTCGTTCGAACCACGAGGGTGAACCATATTGCCTGAACAAAGGATTTTATGATGTCTGTGGAACAAGAAAATCAAGATCATTTGATTTCTTTTCACCACCCAAACCTCGACGGCACAGAACTCGTTTCTCTTTTTCAGAATAAGCGTTTTGATCTGATCACTGATATTTTCTTGCAATGTCTCGATTATTATTATTTTGGAGCGTCTGAAGAAACGCTACCAGATATGCAGAAATTTTGTTCTTTATTCACGCAACTCTATCTTCATCCTGATTTCAAAGTTAAAGGCGAAAGAATTTCAAAACTTATTAAGCACTGCAATACGATTGGTTCTGTTTTTGCTTTATCACAAAACAAGACAACCGATGACATTATTGCCTATGTTAGTCAACGTGCAACACCGGCCTATAAAATTCTTTCTTTTTATTCCATTCATAATAAATACAAAATAGATCTTAGAAAAATCCAGCAGCTTTTTCCAGAGCTTTACACAGATTGGTTCTTTGCTTTAATGCAAGGCATTGAAAAAGGCTTTTTACAAAGTGATAATGCCCATTTAGAAGCCCTGATGTTACAAGACTATGATAAATTTACACATATCAACGCCCATCTCACACATCTCTATTTTTTGCTGTCTTACCAAGATAATCGCTTCGAAGCCTCTGTTAAAAGGGCTTTAAACCAGCTTGTTCAACGATGTGGGCCTTTTAAAACGGCTATTACAGCACCCAAAACCTCTCCCAGCCCCAACCGAACCGCCAAAATTGCTGTCATCACCGCCAATTGGTTCCCAGGCCATTCTATCCATCGTTCACAATATGATTTTCTTGCACATCTCGGTCAGTTTTATGATTTGACATTGGTGCATCTTGGTCGCATGAACCCTCAAATTGATGAGAGTCTTTTTGAGGACGTGATGTATTATGAGGCTTTAAAAGGAAATTTTGACCTTGAACCTTTACTGGCCGCACAATTTGATGTGGTCTATCATCCTGATGCGGGCATGAATTTTGATAGTATTCTTTTAATCAATGCCCGTCTTGCGCCCTTACAAATTACCAATTACGGCCATCCTGCAAGCACCTTTGGCAGCCATATTGATTATTGGATTGCGGGCGAAGATGTTGAAATCCTAGACCAGGCGGAACAGAATTATTCCGAGCTATTGTGCGCCATTCCTGGTTGTGCGGCCATCCCGGTTGTGCCTGATTACCAATGCCAATATCCAGAGCTGACGCAAGATGAAATTCTGATCAACTGCCCTTGGACCGCGCCTAAATATAATGCTTCTATGCTGAAATGTCTGAGAGACATTGCCGAAGCTGCGCCAAAGAAAGTTATTTTTCAGCTTTTTACCAGCCTCCCTGCCATGGGAAGTGACCGTCTTTTTCGCGAGCGCGAAATTCTAGCGCTTTTAGGAGAGGAGCATTGCCGTCTCCATCATCATCTCCCATATCAAGACTATATGACCTTGTTAGAACAAGCCCATTTTTCCATCGATAGCTATCCTTTTGGCGGCTTTAACAGTATTCTTGATAGTTTGCATTGTGGCAAACCCGTCATCACTTTAGAAGGGTCCTTAGCCCGAAATCGTATCAGCAGTTGGGTTATGCGCGCCTTGGGCCTAGACGCCCTTGTTGCAGATAGTGTTGAGGCCTATAGCGCTCTCATCATGCAGATGGTTATGGATCCTGCCTTCCGGGCCACCCACTGCCAGCGCGTTATCGCGTGTGATTATTTGTCTCTCTTAAACGATAAAAATTATAGCCGCCATTTTGTTCAAGCTTTTGATACGCTTATCGACGATTTTACCTCTTTACAACAAGATTCAAACCGCACACCCATAAAAATAAAATGTTCTTAGGGCAAAGGGCAAAAAGGCGGTGCGATATTAAGGTTTTAGAGCCTTTTCCAGGGCATCGAAAAAAGGCTGTCGCGCAATCCCCGCTGGAGACTTTTGCCCTTCCCCTGTCATTATCTCGGCCAAAGGAATGACCGTTCCAGGACGTTCTGTCTGTGTCATAATAAAAAGAAAAGGCAGATCGTCTTGATAGTGATCTTGGACGCTGGCCAAGGTTAAGATCTCCAAACTCGATGGATCGTTCGGAGACACTGGAAGACGCCAGATATGAAAGCTGTGCCAAATAAACTCTCCAAGAGGAATATCCTCGATCCAGTCTTCTTGGAAAAGGGGGAGCCCTCCATGTGTCTCCGCAGCGATTTCTTGTTTCACTTCGCCATCAAGATAAGCTTCGAGCATTTGACAATCGGCACAGTCATCATGCCCCAGAACCACCATGAGAGCCTTTTGCTTCAAACGTGCCATGGACACTTGGCGCACATACATGTCAGATAAGGGGCGACAGAGCGTATAAAGCGCGTTATCGCCCTGGCAGAGCACAGACATTTTCGCTGTCTCAAGAGCTATCGCATCTGAGTCCGCGTCTATGCCTTCTGCTGTTGTTTTTTCCGGCGAAGGGGGCAAAAACGTATCCGGCAGCATATGGTGGAGTATAACAAGCCCAAGCACAATAACAGCCATTAAAGCTGTACTGCCAATCAATAAAGCATGTGTAAATTGCTTTGTTTTCCAGCCTAAGCTGGCTGTTTCTTCAGCAACATTTTTTAAGATTTCTTGGGTGTAGGCACGCTCTTCTTGGGAGGGGGTTGTCTCTTCATTTGGTTTGGGCCAAAGAGGGGAAAGCCAGTCTTGTTTTTCCACTGCTAATTTTTGCCAATCTTCACTTTCAGGCCAAGACCAACCTGCCATCACGATACGCGCCACCGCACGCGACCATCCTTTTGGGCGACGATACCCTGCCGGTTGGTCATAAAACCCTGCACTGACAGTAAGCAATTCTAAGAGGGTTTCACGAATGTTTTTTTGCTGCTCTACAGTTTGCTGGTTCACCAAATCAACCAGCTTTTGCCAGCGGGCTTCATCACGCCAGGCTAAATCCAGAAGCTCAAGAAATGCCTCACTGATCGCCTGTCGGGAAACTTGCCCAGGCTGTGTGTTTTGCAGCTCCAAACAGGTCTCTAACAACAGATGATCTTCGATGGCTCCTTTTTGCGACACGCTCACGGTTGCAAGGGCGGCAGATTGGGAGGCGGCAGCCTCTCTGCTGTCTTTCTGTGGACGTTTTTGCCGCATGAGAAATAAGACATGGTCAAGAGCTTTTTGCAAAGGCGGCACAGCGTCTTTAAAATGCTCTGTGTCTAAAAGCGTCATTTGGTGCCAAAAAGCTCTTTTGACCTGCTGTTCTGTCAGCTTCGCCCCTGCATCTTTTTCTGCTTCAGGCAATCCTAATAACGACCATGATGAGGGAGTCATGAATTTTTCCAACGCGCGGAGATGACAGCAAAGCTGCTTATTTATGGACCGTTCTATCGCAAATCACTGAAGACATCATCTAGGGTTTGAATGCGTTTCGGCGCTGGGGGTGGGGCTGCGAAATCATTTTCATCTTCGAGACCCGCCTCCTCACTTTCCAAATCGAACCCTAAGAAAGGCTCTTCTGGGGCCTGCGCGGCTTGACCAAATCCGAGATCCTCTTCTCCAAAAGTGATGTCTTCTTCCCGGCTTTGCGTGGTCATTGTGCTTTGCTCTGGATCCTCTGGGAACATATCGTCTTCTTCGAGAAAGCCTGCAAAATCACCGCTGAGATCGTTCGACAAGAGGTCTTGTGCGATAGGATCCGCATTTTGTGCAGGCTTTGCTGTGGTTTCCAATGGCTCGAAATCATTAAAGTTCAAGGGATCATCATCCGAACTTTGGAGATTTGCCCCCCTGGATGGCATGAAATCATCATCAGCAATGTCGCTGTCATCTTCATACTCGTCGTCATCATAATCTAAGTCTAAAGACTCTTGACTTTCGAAACTGTCTTCTTCTGGGGCCGTTGCCTCAAAGGCAGGGTCTTCTGGAAGCGTTGGCGCCGCCAGGGGGTCTTCCTCTAAGAAGCGATCTTCTGTAAAGCTTGGCGTTGTCTCCTCTGGGAACGGTGTTGTGTCTTGGGGAGAAAACGCTTGATCTGTTTGCGTCTCTGTGACCAGATCATCTTCGTCAAATTCTAGGTCCGTATCTTTTTCAAAAGACCCTTCGAGATCAACGGATTCCAAATCTTCAAAGTCAAAATCATCCTCAGACCCCAATGTTGGCGGTGCCGTCTGCTCTAATTTTTCCGCAAGAGGGTGGATATCGCCAGATTCATCAAAATCAACGCCTTGATCAGAAAGGGTTTCGCTGAGAATAAGAGCCTGGGGCTCCTCATCCTCTAACGCAGGCTCAGGGGTTTCGGCCAGGCGACCGGCAAAATCATCTGGGCTAAAGGACACGTCTTCTTCCAGCTGTTTTCCTGAGAGTCCTGGGTGGGGGCTGTCATGATTTTGCCCCTCTTCCATTTCTTCGGCCATCGCGACAAAATCAGAATCAGCAAGATCAGAGCCCTTTTCACCTTCTGCAGCCTTTAGGCTGTCTTCGGGGAAAACATCATCGGGGACTGTCTCTTCTGCAAAAGAAGAGAGCTGCTCTGGACTGTCGTCATCCTTTTCAGCGGCCAAATCTTGCGCTTCTGCTTCGACCTGCCCGGCTTCGACAATGGCGGCGATATCGTCTGAGGGATCGTCGGCCAGATCCACCGTTTGCGTCTCAAAGGCTGCCTCAGCTGTCGGCGACGTTTGTGGCGCGTGCAAAGCAGCGAGGGCCACATCCGAAGGCGCGTCTTCTTCATCATCCTGAATCAAAGAGAGGAGACTTTGCCGAACCGCTTGTTGATGCGGGGCGAGGTCAACCCCGCCCTGTGAAGCCCCATCTTGTGGGGATTGACTTTCCGGGGAGGCGTTTGTTTCTTGCGCATAAAGCGATTCAGCCTGTGCGTTTTCCTGCTCTTCAGCGCCAAAATCATCGTTTTCTAGGGTCGCCCATTCATCCCCTTGATCGTCGATGTCTGGGCCGCCCTCATTGTGATCATCATAGAGGCCAGGGGCGTGCGGCGCGGCCACAGAGTCCGCACCTTCTTGAGGGACCTCTTCCCCAAGTGCTGCAAGTCCCTCAAAATCATTTTCCTCATCGAAACTATCATCTTGTGCAACAAAGTCACCATCAACATCCTCGACCGCCGATGCTGACGCCCCCCCTGGCACTGTTTCCCCTAAGGCCGAAGCTTGATCTGTCAACTGATCCGTGGACAAGCCCTCATATTGCAGAGCTTCGGCTGTCCATCCTGCGGCAGCCTCTTGCGGCACAGCCTTATGGTCTTCGGCAATTTTCCGAAGACGGCCATTTTCTTCTGCGGCTTGATGGGCCAAGGCCCGGGCGCGATCGCGCTCTTGCTGCATATCGGCCATGAGCGTTTTCATAGACGCCATTTCAGCCATCATCCGGTCGCGTTCGGCAACAGCCGCGTCACGCTCTCCTTCGGACCGCCCACGATCTGCGACAACGCTGTCTCTTTCTGCTGTGAGACGCCGTAATTCTTGCTGGAGAGGTTTCATGGACATGCTGGCCATTTTCAAATCCGTTTGCATGGATTCAATATCCGTCAGCACTTTGTCCACGCGCTCTTCGGATGTGGCGGCCAATCTCGCTTCATGTTTCAAGGCGAGGGCATTAATTTGCGCTTGTAGGCTGTCAGCAGCCTGTTTTTGCCCGCGCTTTAACGCTTCACTTTGTTGTAGGCTCTCGTCGCGCAGGGCTTGGACCATCGCCACCAGCTCGGCCACAGGGTCATCTTGACGTGACACAAGGGCAATCACCGATGACATCACTCCTTTCAACTGCATAACCTCTTCGCGCAGCGCATCAAGCATTTCAGGCCCAGGCTGTTCGACCGGCTTTGGCAAGTTTTCCACTAAGACTTTTGCGACATCTTCTGGATCAAGCGGATCTGCGGCTTTCGGCAAATGGCTTTTGAGGCTGTGTGCCAGCGCCTCAACATCAATTTCAGGCGCTGGGGCGGGATCTGATGCTGGCTTTTGTTTGGCGAGATAGGTCAGCGCTTCGGGCAGCTCTTCCTCGGTGAGACGGTTTAAGCGGTCTTCCAGCCGCCGGAAATCTTCGGCCAGCTGTGCAATTTGTGCCTCGGAACGATCACCGATCTGATCTCTTAACGTGCGTAAATCGGCTTCTGTCCGGGCTCTTGTGCGCTCTAAGCCCTCTTGCAGCCCTTGGATACCACGGCTGATTTCTCTTGTGACGGTCTCGCCCACACCCTGTTCCAGGGCATGGTCAAGTGACTGTCGCAAGCTTTCTAAAGCCTGGCGCACCGTCTGATATTGGTCAATCATCGTTGAGTGTAAACGGGATTCCGCTTCCATCATTGCCGATTCCCTTTCAGCCGCTCGGGCTTCCATTGCTTCGGTCAGGGCTGTCACCAAGCCACCAGATAAAGCCCCATCAAGGCTTTCCCGAAGATGATCCAATTGCGTTTGAAGCTGTTCTGCGCGGCGTTCTGACTCTGCGGCGGCTTGGACATGAAGATTGTCCCTCGCCTGGATTTCGCGCGCGATAATTTCTGCAAGTCCGCCTTCTAAGGCATGTTCCAAACTGCCGCGTAAAACGGAAAGCTGCGCCCCCAGAGCAGAGATATCAGCATCCTCACCCAGGTTTGTTTTTTGCGATTCTGCTTTTTGTGTGGCAATTTCAAAATCCGTACGCAACCCTACCACCGCACGAATCAAATCATCGATACGATGATCTGCTGCCTGACCATCCTGTGGAAGTTCCGCCATGACATGGCGCAGGCCTTCGCCTAAAACTTCAAATTTGCTATCTAAAGCCGCAATTTGCGCTGTTGCCTCTTCGCTATCGCTGTGACGATTGGCCACCAAATGCTCGAAGTCCGCCCGAAGGCCAATCACAGCCCGCGTTAGACCATCAATGCGATCATCTTGGAGATCATCCCCTTCGGTCAGGGCTTGCTGGACAAGACTACGGAGGCTGGCAATCTGCGCTTGGACATCATCGAGCCGCCGGTCAGATTCACCGCGAATATCGCTGCGGTCCGCGACCTCACTGACCTGCTTGGCGAGGATAGATTCAAAATCAGCACGGAGACCAATGACGGCCTTGAGCAATTGGTCAATGCGGCCATCGACCTGGGCGCCACCAGTTTGCTGGCTTTGCTGCTCTAAGGCCTGTTCTAGATGATTTTGGAGCTGGCTAATTTGCTCTTGGAGCGCATAGGCCCGGGCATCAAGCTGTGCTTTCAGCTGTTCATGGGGTTCATATTGTTCAAAATCATGGCGCAGAGCCGAGACTTCTGCCAATAATTGTCCCATTTGGGCATCTGGCCGATCTTGTTCGCTCCGCACATCGGCAAGGGTCATTTGGAGCGTATCACTTAACCCTTCAACTTGGTTTTGTAAGGCGCCAATTTGCTGCCCAACCTCAACCGCAATTTTTAAGCTATCCTCTTGCCCACGCTCTTCACTGCGGCTTTCACGGTGATAGCTTGCGGTCTCGAAGTCATGGCGTAAGTCAGCAACAGCTTTTGTCAGAGCTTCAATCCGGTCATCCGGACGGTTCTCGGTTTTTGTCTCTAAGCCGCTATTCGCAGCAATATCGGCCCGCAAGCCAACGACGGCTTGAATCAAAGCATTAATGCGTTCATCGCCGCCATGATCTTGTGCTGTCAAAGCTCTGCTCCCTGGTCCATGGCGTTCATAGGCAGGTGACCGATTGCCTGGGTAATATTTTGTGCTGCTCTCTTCAACAAGCCGATTATAGGGGGCTGTCTGTGCGAAAGGCGCGGGGGATGCTTGTGGAAAAGATCCAGATGGCCCATCATTGCCCTCTTCTTCTAAATGACGCCATTCCCGCAAATATCGTTGTATTGTCGCAAGGGAGCCACCACCGATATAATTCCGCACATTTCGAGACGATGGCTCTTGCCCTTCTCGTCTTAACTGTGCAGCGGCTTCGAAAACCGCTTCTCTGGAGGCCATTTTTCGCATGCGGCCAATCCTCGATGGTGAAAATGTTCAAGCCAGCTGGTGTTTTTAAGGCCGAGGGCACTGACCACGACAGAAGGGGCCCTTTTGTCGCCCGGTTTGCTCGGTAACTCTTTGCTTGTGCCTTAACTTTTCCAAACGAAAGTCAACCTCCGCCTGAAACTTTCGTTTGGGCCACGCTATAAGATTAACCTTAACAGCATAAAAAAACGACACTCTTTGCTTTCAAAGCTAACGTTAGACTAGGCGAGCATGGTTGAGAAAAGATTAATTGCCGCTGAAACAGCGATTTTTATTAATCATATTGGGGGCGATCCTTTTTTAGAGCATTTCACTTTTATCTTGAATCAATGGGAATGCTCTCTCTTAAAGACCTCTGCATAATA
>DDLW01000115.1 GCA_002340345.1 Alphaproteobacteria bacterium UBA2562
CCTTTGGCCGCCGGAGGCTTAATGCATAAAACCCATTGGGTTTTATAGAGCGATAAAAACATGTCAGGGGAAAGGTCTGTCTTGGGCTTTCTGTTCGTAAGCCCCCATGCAAAAATATCTAATATTCAATACTGAGACGGGTAAAGAGACGGTAGGCCATTTCATTGGCCTCTGTCCGTCGCGGTCGTGTCAAAGGCTGGGCATATTCCATATCAAAGGAAATACCAGGATATAAACGCGCTCGAAAACCGCCGCCGCCACTGCTTAATGTGCTCTGGCCGCCTAGACTGACCCTGCTTTCCATTTGCCATGCCGACCCCCAATCCCAAAAGAGATAAGGTTGGATTGTTTCAATAAGGGACCAATCAACGGTTTGGTCCCACCGCAGTTCCGCCGTAAAAGCATAGCCATGATCGCCACTGATTTCGGCACGGTTATAGCCACGGCCAAAGGCGCGTCCCCCAAGTTTAAATTCTTCTGCAGAGGGTAAGGGGGCTGTTGACCATTGCCCTTTCGCGCTTGCCAGCATGGATAAATTGTTCCAAAGACGTTGGTTGCGGGTTAGCAGAAGAGTGAGCTTCGTAAAATCCATGTCCGAGTCACTGCGTGACATATCATTACGCACGGGATCGGTTGCATGGAGAATATCAGGTAAGCCTTGTATTAAATGCAAATTCACAAGGGTTCCACCATTGAGAAAGCCTGATTCTTCATAGGTCGTGGCAAGATTAAAGGTCCGAATGCGATCCCGAGAAAATTTTTCGCCAAACAGATTGGTGGCGCTTTTGATAAATTTAAAGCCTGTGGATAAGGTGAGATTTTCAAATCGGCTGCGGATAAGACGGGTATGAAAGGCAAGATTGACATGATGGCCGACGGACTCGGCTTCTAAAGCAGATAAATCATAGCCCGGCTCGGACCAGCTATGGCTGCCAGAGAGCGCCAGCCAAGAGCTGTTATCCCAAAGAGGGAGCTCGGCGTTGAACGCAACATATTTCAGTTCTTTGGGTTTTTTGGTGCTGCCAACGGAAAGGGTCAGCTTTTCGCCCAAATTAAAAGCAGAATTCAGCGTTATTGAGGCGCTGGCCCGCCAAGGTCCTCGATATTTAGAGCCATAATTGTCGATCTGACCATAGAAATTGACCGGATCGAGGCTGGCTTTCACAATCAGGTCCGAAGCGCCTTGCTGTTCTTTTGCGGGCTGCAAAATGCTCGAGATCTTTACGCCCGCAAGATCATCGGCAAGCAGTAAGCGCCGTTCAAGATCAGTACTATTAAAAGGGCGGGCCTGCTTAATGGGCGCTAAAAGGGTGCGCAATCTTTCAGCCAAAGCGGGATCATCGGCTTCAATCTCGATTTGGTCGACATAGCTTTCAACGACAATGAGGCGAAAGCGGCCATCTTCCAAATCCACAGATTGTTCGGGGAAATATGTAAAAGCAAGGACATAGCCATCTTTGCGATATTTCTGTTCAATCAGATTGGCCAGTTCGAAAAAACGGCGAAAAGTGATGGTTTTGCCAAGGTCTTCGGCAAAAATCGACCGTAGCGTGGCCTGGTCATAGACACTGACGCCTTCCAAGATGAGATCGTTAAAGGTCAAGGTCTCGTCAGCATAGCCCTCGGGCACTTGATGGCTGTTTGGGATATCCACAGACAGGGAGAAATTTTCCATGCCTAAAGTGGGAATCTCATCTTCAGGAAACGCAAGGCTTGGGTCTGCAGAGGAAGGAAGCTGGCTTGGGATGTCCTGGGCAAGGCTGGGGGCTGAAAATAGCAAAAGACCAGAAAACAAAATGGCTTTTTGTTTTGAAACCGTTTTCCACATCATGTTCACTCAACAAAAGCCATGCCATCGCGGGATAGGGAGCAAAATCATAATGCCATCTTTTTGTTCTTTGATTATAGAAAAACAGTCTTTATCAAAAAATATGACAGGCAGCAAGTGACCTTTCCGACGAGAAGGGGCTGCCCTATGTTGTTTTTAAGAGTATCCTGACCTTGATCAATCATCAGTTTTATAGCCATGACAATCGATAGCTTTTTCGTTATGCCCTTGGCGCTAAATCAGGGCTTGCATTTCTTTTTCCAAGGCCAGCCATTCTTGTTTTAAGCTTTGGGCCTGTTGGATGGCTTTGGTGGTTTTGCCCTTCCGGCAAGAGGTCTCGATATCGCGACAAAGCTGGTGCAAGCGCAGACCGCCATAAGTGCCAGCGCTGCTGCCCAAAGCATGGCATTCGCGTTCTAAAAGCCCAATATCAGCCTGATTGGAGGCGAGGGTTTGCATAAGAGCATGAATGCGACCTTGGGCATCTTCGAGAAAAACAGTAATGAGTTCTGGCACCATGTCTGGATCCGTGTCTTCGCCCATTTGTGTCAGCACAGCCTGGTCAAGCACAGGGACCCCCGTGCCGAGATCTTTTGTACTGGCCGGAGAGGTGGCCTCGGAACCGTCTTCAAGAAAAGCTTGCGGGTCTTTGTCTTGTTTCGTCGATTGTGCCCAAAAGGACACACGCTCGATCAGCATGGCGCGGTCCACCGGCTTGGACAAATAATCATCAGCCCCGGCGGCCAGAATCACCTCGCGATCCCCTTGCATGGCCAAAGCGGTGAGGGCAATGATGGGAATCGATCGTTTTGAGGTGGGCAAAGCCCGAATATGAGAGATCGCTTCCAAACCATCCATTTCTGGCATGTTGATGTCCATAAGCACCAAATCATAGGGAAAGGCCTCGACGGCTTCCAAGGCTTCCAAGCCATTCGCCGCCGAATCAATCCGGTGGCCGGCTTTTTTCAGCATGCGACTTAAGATCATCATATTGGTGGGGTTGTCTTCGGCCAAGAGAATGCGAGCTGATGGGGTTTGCACGGTCTTTGGCGACATCTCAGAGGACCCTTCTAAAGGCGCAGGAGGTGTTTTAACCGGTTTTTCTGTCGCCGAGGTTGGGATTTCAAACCAGAATGTGCTGCCAAAACCTTCCACACTTTGCACACCGATATGGCCTCCCATCAAATTCACCAACTTTTGACAAATCGCCAATCCCAATCCCGTGCCGCCATAACGGTAGGAGTAAGAAGGATCGACCGTGGTAAATTCGGTGAACAAATGATTGACTTTGTCCGGGGGGATGCCGATGCCACTATCTTCGACGGTGATGGTCAAATGCCATTGGGGGCCATAGCCGATGATTGTGCCGGTGGCGCGGAAGGTGACTTGACCTTCATGGGTGAATTTGATGGCGTTGCTGCCGAGATTTAACAGGATTTGGCGGAACCGCCCAGGATCGGTGACAATCCAACAGGGGAGGTCAGGATCAAGGTCGAGCCCCAAACCCAATCCTTTTTCATCGGCCTTGTTCCGCAGAAGGTCGATCACCCCTTCGAACAATCCCGAAAGGTGAGCCGGTGCGGCCTCGAGCACCAGCCGTTCTGCTTCCATCTTAGAAAAGTCAAGCACATCGGAAATGATCGCTAAAAGAGCCTCTCCAGAATCCCGGGCGGTCTCAACATAATGGCGTTGTTCCGTGTCAAGGGGGCTGTCTTGTAAAAGCCCCAAAAGCCCCAACACCCCATTGAGAGGGGTGCGGATCTCATGGCTCATCATGGCGAGAAATTCCGCTTTCACCCGGCTGGCATTTTCAGCGCGGTCTTTTTCTTCGCGTAAGGCCAGCTCGGCCTGCTTACGTTCGGAAATATCGCGCACAATGCCAATAAACAGGATATCCTCGCCGAGATGGGTCTCACTTAAGGCCAATTCGATGGGAAAGGTCTCGCCAGAGCGTTTTTCGCCGCGTAATTCACGACCAACCCCGATCACAGGGCTGGTCCCGCGCCCGAGAAAACGCGCAATATGGCCGTCATGCTCGGCACGGAAAGAGGCGGGCATGAGCATAGAGACATTGCGTCCGATCATCTCGCCTTCAGCATAGCCAAAAATGCGCTCGGTCGCTGGGTTCACAGAGCGGATAATGCCATGGCTATCGATGGTAATGATCCCATCGACAACAGTTTTCACAATGGCGCGTTGTCGTTCTTCATTGGCCCGCAGGGTCGTATAGACATCAATCAGGCGCGAGGACATATGGTTAAAGGCAATGGCGGTGTGGGCCAGCTCGTCATTGCCTTTGACCGGAATTTGATAGCCCATGGCGCCAGACGCCAAGCTCTCTGCGCCGGTTTGCAGCAGCTTCAATTGCCGGGTCAGATATTGGCCCAGGGCAAAAGAAAATAAGGCAACCAGACCCATCTCGATGGAGGCGATGACAATCATCTCTTGGCGGGCATCGGCCACTAAGGTTTGTAATTGCGCGATGGACAGGCCGATTTCAACCCGACCAAAGACAAAACCAGCTTCGGCAATCGTGTCAACCGTGTCAAAAACACCATCAGAGACAAAAGAGGGATCATGATCACGCAGAAAAGGGCGTGCCAAGGCCTCTTCCACACCCGCTTTGGCCAAAATATGGTTTTGCCCGTCAATGACACGGACATATTCAATGCCTGGCTGGGTCGCAAGATCGAGGACAAAGGCTTCGAGGCTGGCAACATCGGTGGTGAGGACCGCATCTTTCGCTGCGGTGGCAAAAAGGCTGGCCGCTGTTTCCGCGCGTCTGATCAGAGCGTCTTCGTTCGAGTTCTGGAGGATCGCTAAGCTGTTCCAAATCAAAGCGAGGAGCAACATGCCTTCAATCACCGCAATCCCTAAAATGGTTTTGAGGCGAAAGGACAGCCGGACAGATTTCAAACGGGCAAGCAATCCCATAGATCTCTCTTTTCGTCATTTCCCCGCGATCATGCGCACAAGCATGGGGGAGGGGGCATGGGGGAGGGTCTTAACGTTTGCGTATGAGATAAAATAAGAAGCGATCCAACCGTCTGAACGGATCGCTTCTTATTTGTGTAAAGTCACCGGGCAACTGTTTTTTCTTTGGGGCCAAAGCCTTCTAGTTCTTGAATTTTCAAAGCCCGCACATCATCCCAATCGTTGTCTTTTGCGCGGGTTAAGGGGCCAAAGCGCATGGCCTCGAGCAAAGCCTGTCCGTCTTTCGTCTCATGCAAGGTGACAAAAGCTTGGGTGATGCGCTCGACGATGTCTGGCGCTTGATCGGGATGGGCGGCGAACGCATGGGGGGTATATTTTGGCGTGCGCCACAAAATCCGTAAGCGATCGCGCAAGGCGGGCTCGATATTGTTGAGCGTGCGCATAATGCCCCCGCCCGCAGGATACAGCGCCATCGACACCGTGCCATAGACAGAATCGTGGGAGGAAACATATTTCGGCGTGATGGTAATGCCTTCGCGTTTTAGAAAGGCGCGGGGCAAGACACTGGCGGCAAAGGCGGCCGGGGCAGGAAAAGCAAGGGTCTTGCCATCAAGGGCGGCCAGCGTGGTGATCTCACTGTCTGCGGGCACAACGACAATGCCTTGAATGCGTTTGTCGCGTTGGCGGACCATGGCTTTATAGCCTGGTGTTTCTTGGAACACCGTGTAGTGATAGGGGTTCATATAGGAAAAATCATAGGCGCCTTCGGCCAAGCGCTTTTCAAATTCTGGAATATTCTGGGCCGTACGAAAGACCAAAGTGACCCCCGCTTCTTTGCCAACATGGGCCAGAAGGGGCGCCCAAAGCCGGGCGAGTTTCCGAGCCGCCTGCTGGGGAACAATGCCAAAGCTGTAAGAGTCTTTGATCTCTGAGGGCGAAAGAGCCGGAGTCGCAAAAGGGGTTTTTGTGTCATTTGGTGACACAGCCCAAGCAGAAGACCCCATCAGGCCAAAGGCCGCACAGGCCAAAGCCCCTGTGAACACAGTTGTTATCACACTGAACTTTATGAGTTTTTTTCTAAAGACAGTTTTTTGCGCCATCATTGCTGTTTTCCTTTCTGTAACTGTAACAAAATCGAACAGAAAAGAGCCTTTGGAAAAACACATTACAAGGTAGTATAGACCTTGTAGGTTAATGACTCTCGGCTGTAAAAAGCGTATTGTCAACGCATAGTTCGTGAAATTTTGGTATGACGCATGTCCCATAAAATAATCATAGGGTATGCGCCATATCTTATTGAATTTGCAAAAGGATCCATACGTAATTTGCCATCAAATTACTTTGACCTTGCGCTATGCTGTAAATCATTTGGGATGGTGACTCGATGAACGCTCCTCATGTCTTGCCCTCTCCTTCCCTTGAGACGGTTTTGCTTGTTGAAGATACGCCGGCTCTCGCGCGCTTATATGAAGGCTATTTACGGCGCGAGGATTTCCAGCTCGAAACGGTCGATACGGGCGGGGCGGCGCTGCAAAAATTGGCCGAAGCACCGCCCGATGTCATGTTGTTGGATTTGAAACTGCCCGATCTGAATGGCATGGAAATTCTGGGACGCATGGCCGAAGAAGGCTGCCCCACCAAGGTGATTGTCGCCACCGCCCATGGCTCGATCAAAACCGCTGTGGAAGCGATGCAGCTGGGCGCTTTCGATTTTCTGATCAAGCCCTTTGACGCCGAACGCCTGCGCACCACCCTGCGCAATGCCCTGGAACGTGCGCGGCTGGAGCAAGAGGTCGCGCTCTATCGCGAAGATTTCGCCCGGGATAGCTTCCATGGCTTCATCGGTGGTAGCCTGCAAATGCAAAGTGTCTATGGCACCCTGCAAAATGCTTCGGCCAGCCGAGCCACGGTTTTTATCACCGGGGAAAGCGGCACTGGGAAAGAGGTCTGCGCCCGCGCGATCCACAGCTTGAGTCCCCGAACCACAGAGCCTTTTATTGCGCTGAATTGCGGCGCCATTCCCAAAGATCTGATGGAGAGTGAGATCTTTGGTCATGTCAAAGGCGCGTTCACCGGGGCCGTTGCCGATCGCGCAGGCGCAGCACGTCAAGCCAATGGCGGGACCTTGTTTCTGGACGAGCTGTGCGAAATGGATCTGGCTTTGCAGACCAAATTGCTGCGGTTTTTGCAAAGTGGCACCTTTACAAAGGTCGGTGGCACACGGGAAGAAAGCGTTGATGTGCGCTTTGTCTGTGCGACCAACCGCGATCCCTTGGCTGAGGTTGCCGCTGGGCGCTTTCGTGAAGATTTGTATTATCGTCTTCATGTCATCCCCATCCATTTGCCGCCTTTACGAGACCGTGATGATGATGTTTTGCTGATTGCCCGTTCTTTTCTCGAGCAATATACCAAGGAAGAGGGCAAGGCCTTTCAGGGCTTTGCCAGAGATGCCGAGCTTGCTTTGCTGGCCGCCCCTTGGCCTGGTAATGTGCGCCAACTGCAAAATGTTATCCGTAATATCGTTGTTCTCAATGAAGGGACCCATGTGACCGCTGCCATGTTCCCGCCCCTTGGTTTGCCCTCTCTTGATGAGTCTGCGCGGCAAGAGAATGAGGCGCAGAGCACGATAGACCCCCTCTCCACCGCTTCGCCACCCCATGCCGCCTTCGATGCGCCCCCTTCCGAACAAGATCCTAAGATCACAAGCATCCGCCCCCTCTGGCGTGTCGAAAAAGAGACCATCGAAAACGCCATTACCCTCTGTGATGGCAATATCCCCAAAGCCGCCGTGATGCTCGAAATCAGCGCCTCCACCATCTACCGTAAACGCGCAAGCTGGGAGAAAATGGCGTGAGAGGAAGAGCCTCTGGCGGCCAAAGGGCTCGGCCCTTTGGAAACCATGACTTG
>DDLW01000002.1 GCA_002340345.1 Alphaproteobacteria bacterium UBA2562
CGGCGGCCAAAGGGCTTGCCCTGATCGCGCTTTGCGCTCTAACGTACGGTGATTTCGACGCGGCGGTTTCGCTCCCAGCCTTCGGCTTCAGAGGTGACGAGGGGGTCATTTTCGCCGCGGCCCGTGACGTCGATATGTTTGGTTTGCAAGCCATCTTTGATCAGTAAATTTCGAACCGCTTCTGCTCTTTTGCGTGATAAGACCAGATTGTAACTGGCCCGGCCCAGCTGATCTGTGTGGCCGACCACTTCCACTTCTGGGGCGGGATGGTCTTTCACAGCTTGGAACAGTTTTCGGTAGCTTTCTTTTGATTCCGGGGTCAGATCGTCGGAATCTTCTTTGAAATAAAGACGAAATTTTTGGGGGCGCGGCGGCATGGCGCCCAGAGTCGAGGAGAATAAAGCGGTGATTTCCGTTTTGTCGGACACAAGCGCTTGGGCATTTTCGCCTCTATTGGCTTGCACACCTTCATAAGCGCTGTCCAAAAGCTGTTCATGGCCATCTTCGGCTTTGATTTGCACGCCACCGATTTTACCGCCAGGCTTTGGCAGCAAGACAACCATCACCCGAGGGGCCGCAACATCTTTTTCAGCGGCCGTGATGGCTTTATGAAAAGCAGCCCGGCAATCCGATAATTGATAGGGCAAAGTTGGCGATCGGGCTTCATGGATCCAACATTCCAGCATGGCTTGCGCTTTGGCGCTATGGCGCGGGGAGCGCTCATTGCCATCTTTTCGGAACACAAGCTGCAGGCGACTCCAACTTTTTTGAAGATCCTTAAAGCCCTGATAATGTTGTGGAATCTGGCCCCTTGCAATAAGAGCTGGATCTTCGCCACGGGCTGCCGCTGCGGCTTGGCGAACATAAGGATCTGTTTGGTGAGAATCACGCTCATTCACAGAGTGATCGGCAAGTTGGACATAATGTTTGAGAATCTCTTTTTGAAACTCTGTGGCCGTCGACAATTGACGATGCCCATTGGCAGGGTCCCATGGGCTGACACAGGCAGAAAGGCAAAATAAAAGAATACCGAGCGCCATAAAAAAGCGCACAGAAGAGCTTAATTGCATCAAATGCTTTTGGTTATATTGAAAACTGGTCACCTGAGACTCGCCTAAAAATGAGAAATGGGCGCTTGGAATCTGTGCAGTGTTAAATCCTCTCTTGGTTTATGAGAGTGAGGGGCCAAAGAATGGACAAATCCGTTCGGCCTATTTTGTGGCAAAGCAAAAACTGACAGCATGGCTTCTGAGTTCGGGAAAGGCACAATGCTGTCGATGCGGCTTTGTTCTTATAGAGTATGCGATCGAAAAATTATAATTTCCTTACAAGGCAGTCAGGAAAAGGGATATTCCTTATTTTTTATATGGTTTCTTTATGGCCTTGGCCAAAGAGTGCGCCTTGTCCTTTAAAGGTTACAAAAAGAAAAAGCGTCTGGCTATGAATTTGTGGGGTTTACCTTAGAAAAACAAAAGAGGCGACATAGAAAATGCCGCCTCCTAAACCTAAAAGAAACTCTTTGACTGAATCTGTTAGAAAGACTCAAAAAAAGAGTCAGTCTTTTTACGGCACGCGTCCCACAGAGATTCGTATAACAGCCTTATATTTCTCTCTTTAAGCGAAAATAAGGCTGCCTTTCTTTGATATATGTTTTAGTCGACTTTAACAACAAATTCCGTGCCACGGACACCGAGGATTGCTGTTGGTGTTTTGATTTCCATGGATCCTGGACGATGTTTGACCATATCACCGGAAACGACGGACAATGTGCCTGCTTTGACATCGGCAAGGAAATGACCTTCCATCGAGGCAGAGTCAAACGCGAACTGTTCTAAGCTGAGAATGCTGCTAGGGCCAGCAGACATGATGCTGTTGTCTTTGAAGCTAATCCCAACAGAGCCATTATCGCCCGTTTTGATCATATCGGATTGGTAAAGTTCGGTACCGATTTTAGCTGCAATATTATTATCGCCGCGTATGATGAAGGCGTCTCCAGTCACGGATTTGATCATGCCAATTGCCAGTTTATCGGCACTTGCTTGGGCATCATGAGATGTGCTGGCCATGGCAAGTGCAAAGACAAAAGTGAAAGTGACGGCCATGACCCTTAATAAAGACGTGACGGCTTTACCCATTTTAACTCCCCCTTTATGTTTTCCGCAGAGATTCCAAGAGAACCTCCTTGAAACTGAGATTCGGCCTACAGTGTTAAAAGTGGTTTTATGCAGTCAAAACCAAAACTTATACCTTCTGTATCGCTTTTAACGCAGGCCTATGTGAAATATTTAATCAATGCATGCCATGAAAAACTGTTCTTGCCTATAGATATCTAATTTGCTATCGCTTTTTCGCTTACAAATTTAGATTAAAATACTATATCCTGCTCCTCTAAAGAAGCAAAGAATCATTTTGTTCTATTTTGTAACATCTGAGCATTCTTACGGGCTGATGACGCATGACGATACCACTCACATTGACATTGTCCGCAAGCCACGAAAATATCAGCCTTTTAGCACCTTTTGTGTCTTCATTTTGTGACCAACATGCGGTCAGTGCCCATGACAAAGGGCTTCTTGTTCTGGCTCTTGAAGAGCTGACAGCGAATGTTATTAATCATGCGAGCTTGGAAGATACGGGGGCACATCAGATTGAAATTCAATTATATTTAGAAAATAATGCCGTAATTTCTCTTTTTACTGACGATAGCGATCCTTTCAACCTTCTCTCTTTGCCCGCGCCTGAATTGGATCTTCCCGTTGAACAAAGGCGAGTCGGCGGGCTGGGCATTCACTTGGTGAGGGAAATTATGGATCAAGTCCTTTATAAAAGAGATAAGGGATGTAATCATATTACGCTCATTAAACATTTGGAGCAAAATGAAACAGCATAAAACAGAACTATAAAACTTATTTCAAAAGAAAGTGAGAAAAGTGATATGTGAAAAGATTTAGAATTTCTTTTGATAGGGCCAAAATAGGATTTTCTGACCAAATAAAAAAATCTTTCAGATGATTTTTGCCATAATGATGATTTCTATGATCTTTTTGTAATTTTTTTTGTTTCTGTTGAAAAACCTAAGAAAACATGAACAATGTTCAATCATGAAATGGCTTTATGCTTGTCAGAGCCGATGACAAGGCTTTACTTTTGTTTTGATGCAGAAAAAGGCTAACCCGATCGCTTTACCCTTTGCTCTTAAAAGGGCGAGGGGTGCGACTCTGGAGTTTTTTGGAAAGAGACTCTGGGGCGTGAACCATTCAGGAATTTGGTTTTTCTTTTTAGAAAGCCTTGAAAATAAAGACATAAAGAGAATGACAAGATCTTGCCATCACAATCATTTCTGCGCTTTTATGCAAATGCAGCGTCGGATGCTGTTGGGAGGCTCTTAAAAATTTTAGGACCTTTATGATTTTATCAAGTAAACTCTTATGGAAAGCTTAAGGAAGGAAGAGCGCAAGGTCCGCGTAAAGATAGGGAGCAGGCTGTAAAACGATCTTGATTCCGGAAGATGATTCATGGCAAAGATATGGAATATATAATATTTTTAAGACGCCCAATTTGTGACGCATGTTTATTTCAAATGAAATTCCCAAAAAGGCTGGTCGCAATGCGTGAGGAGAAAGGGTTCATGGATGAACGACAATAAGGCCCTGACGACTTCTGATGATGAGATCAAACAGAGACTGCACTCTCTGGAAGCGCTTCTTGCGGAAAAAGAAAATCAACTTTGTGAATTACAGTCTCAGGTCGCTGAATCTAATATTCGCTTGTTTGATGCGTTGGAAAGTCTCTCAGAAGGTTTTTGCTTGTTAAACAAAGACCTTGAAGTTTTTATTGTCAATCCAAGTATTCATGACTTATTCTTAGAATATTCCGAAGAAATATGGGCGCCCGGCAACCGTCTTATTCGATGTTTGGAACTTTTAGCACAAGCAGGATTTGCTTTCTCACATAATAATAATGTCACAACAGCTTTTAAAGCATTCCAGATTATAAGAGATGATCGCTCTGTTGTTATTAGTCTTTCCAAAAATGATTCGAAACATATGATTTTGAATGCGAGGCCGACTTTTGATGACGGTCTGGTGATTACGATACAGAATATTACCGATTTAAAAAAGAAAGAAGGTGAAATTAAAAAAAGTGCTGTTCTTATAAACTCTATTTATAATTCTATTGGTCAAGGTATTTGTGCTTTTGATTCTTTGGGGCGGTTGACGAGCTGGAATCAATTATTCTCTAGGATGCTTGATTTGCCAGAAGATTTTCTTGTTGCCGGTGAATATCGTTCTGGGGCGTTGCGAGATCTCATATTACAAGCCATGGCCTTGGATGGTGAAGCGTTAGAAGAGACAGCAGAGGTGACCTTGCCCCCTTTAGGGCTGCGTATCGAAAATGCCGAATTCCGTCGTGGCGAGCGTCATCTTTTGCTACAGCAATTTGACATGCCCGATGGCGGTTTGGTCTCAACTTTGACGGATATTACAGAGAGAAAACAGGCGGAACTCCTGCTGCTCCAAAAGGCAACAGTCGATGCTTTGACCGGCATGGCCAATCGCGCGTCTGGCTTGGATCAGCTCGATGCCGCTCTTGCACGGGCACAAAGAGAACAAAGCAGCATGGTCGGCGTGCTCTATATGGATCTTGATGGCTTTAAGAATGTCAATGATACTTTCGGTCATGCGGCGGGGGATCAGCTGATCATTGAAGCCTCACAACGTATGAAAGCCGAATTGCGACGCTCTGACACTTTGTCACGTCTGGGGGGCGATGAATTTCTGATCATCTTGCCCGACATTAAAGACCACCATCATTGTAGCGTTGTCGTAGAAAAACTACTGATTTCTTTGCGTAAGGCTTTTTATATCGACGGCAATGAAATTTTCATTAGCTGCAGTGCGGGGATTGCGATTAGCCCCCATGATGGTTCTGAGGCTTCTATTTTACTTCGCAATGCCGATTTGGCCATGTATGCCTCTAAGTCCTCTGGCAAAAACACATTTCGCCATTTCTCTTCTCGCATGAACGAGCAACTCCGGCGCCAATTAGAATTAGAGCAAGCCTTCCGCAAAGCCTTAGATGGCAATGAGCTTTGCTTGAATTATCAACCCATTGTCAATGTGCATGATGGCAGTGTTCTTGGCGCCGAGGCCTTAATTCGTTGGGATCGGCCAGGGGTCGGGCGTATTTCTCCAGATCAATTCATTCCCGTTATCGAAGAAACCGGCCTGATTGTTCCCATGGGGGCTTGGGTAATCCGCCAGGCTTGTCGCGATGCGGTCATCTGGCGGAAAGCCACGGGCAAGCCCCTTGTCGTTTCGGTGAATGTGTCGCCACGGCAGTTCCGGAATAAGGAGCTTCTGAATATTGTGCGTGACTCCTTAGAGCATACGGGACTACCACCGCATTGTTTACGCCTCGAGGTGACAGAGAATCTGTTCGCGCTTGGGACGGGAGAAATCGTGCGAACAATGCTTGATTTGCAATCTATTGGTGTTGACATCTCAATGGATGATTTTGGTACGGGATATTCTTCTTTAAGTTATTTGAAAGAGTTTCCCTTCAAGAGCATTAAAATCGATAAAGTCTTTGTTATGGGCATGACAGAAAATGACGAAGATCATGCCTTAACACGGACCATTATTGGGATGGCAAAATCTTTGAAATTAGGCGTTGTCGCAGAAGGTGTTGAATCAAAAGATCAATTAGAGCTCTTGCGACAATATAATTGTGATTGGGCCCAAGGCTATTATTTTGGCCGCCCACAAACGAGCGCTGACTTTGGCCAATATGCGGCGCAGAATTAGAGCCTTTGAAGAGGGCCGTTCTTTTTTCGCTTACGCGAAA
>DDLW01000282.1 GCA_002340345.1 Alphaproteobacteria bacterium UBA2562
GTCTTGCGGCAAAAACAAGACTCTAGAGTCATCCATGATCCAATTTGGTCGCGGATGACTCTAGAGCAAAGCTGGTTAAAGGGGTTGCCACCTGATCACGCTTTGCTCTCATGTCAAACGCACAAAGAAAGAAAGGCCCAAAATAATGGCGGAACAGGATCTCAAACTTATGGCGGAAAATGCACGCGCCTGGCCGTTTGAAGAAGCCCGCAAACTCGTCGAGCGCTATAAAAAAGCGCCCCCAGAAAAGGGATATGTCCTGTTCGAAACGGGCTATGGCCCCTCTGGCTTGCCGCATATTGGGACATTTGGCGAGGTCGCCCGCACCTCCATGGTCCGTCATGCCTTTCACCAGCTCTCTGACATCCCGACCAAATTGATCTGTTTTTCAGATGATATGGATGGTTTACGCAAAGTCCCCGATAATATTCCCCAGCAAGACATGGTGGCAGAGCATCTCGGCAAGCCTTTAACCCAAGTACCAGATCCTTTCGGAGCGTATGAAAGCTTTGGCCACCATAATAATGCCATGCTCCGGCGTTTTCTTGACCGTTTTGGCTTCGATTATGACTTCTATTCGGCCACAGACTATTACGGCTCGGGGACATTCAACGCCACTTTGATGGCGGTTTTGCAGAATTACGACGCCATTCGGAATGTCGTCCTGCCAACATTGGGGCCCGATCGCCGCAAAACTTATAGCCCCTTTTTGCCCATTTGCCCGAAAACCGGCCTGGTTCTGCAAGCAAAAGTTCTCGAAACCCATGCCGCAAAAGGCACTTTGGTTTACGAAGACGATGAAGGGGCCCAAACCGAAATTCCCGTCACGGATGGCCATTGTAAATTACAATGGAAAGCCGATTGGGGCATGCGGTGGGTTGCTTTGGGGGTCGATTATGAAATGGCCGGAAAAGACCTGATCGATTCTGTAAAGCTGTCCAGTCAAATTGCGAAAATCCTCGGCGCCAAACCCCCGGAAGGCTTTAATTACGAGCTGTTCTTGGATGATAAAGGCCAGAAAATCTCTAAATCCAAAGGCAATGGCCTGACCATTGATGAATGGTTGCGCTATGCGCCGCCAGAAAGCTTGTCTCTTTTTATGTTTAACGCGCCCCGCAAGGCCAAAAGGCTCTATTTCGATGTTATTCCAAGGCAAGTTGACGACTGGCTCACCCATCTTGAGAAAAATGCCCAATGCTTACGCCAGAAAGACGATGGCGCGCTGACAGCGGCGGAAACAACAGCCAAGCAATTGGAAAATCCTGCCTGGCATATCCATGCCGCAGCGATTCCAGACCCTTTGGAATTGCAAGGTGCGCCCATCAGCTTTGCCATGCTGTTGAATCTCGCCTCGGCCTGTAATGCCGAGGATAAGGCCGTTCTCTGGGGCTTTATTAGCCGCTACGCCCCCGATGCCACGCCGGACACCAAGCCTCTGCTGGATACCCTGGCTGGCTATGCCGTGGCCTATTACCATGACTTTGTAAAGCCCGAAAAACATTTCCGTGCGCCCAATGATCAGGAGCGCGCGGCTCTGGTGGCTCTTAATGCGGCTTTGGCCGACATGACAGCCGAAAGCAGCGCCGAACAGATTCAAAATAAAGTCTATGAGATCGGCAAAACCCATAATTTCGAAAATCTGCGCGATTGGTTCAAAGCCCTTTATGAAGTGCTTCTTGGCCAAAGCCAGGGACCGCGCTTTGGGTCTTTTGTCGCCCTTTATGGCCTTGCGGAAACAAGAACCCTGATTGAGAAAGGCCTAGGGCAAACGCCGATCTCATAATATGATGGGATGGTTAGGTTTGCGATAAAACATGAATCTACAGCCTTGTTTTGTCAAAAAATACAAGGCTGTAAGATCTTTTTGAGGATGTCCGATGAGTCAAGGCCCCCATCTGTTTGTTGATCAAGTGACCCGTATTGATGTTGTTGATAACATTGTGCGTTTGGAATTGGGCGTGTTGCGTCCTGGTGATATGCCAGATCAAAATGTCCCGAAAGACGCTGTCTTGGATGACCAAGCGGCTCTTCTTAATATGCCTGTTGCTGGTTTTCTCACCGCAACACATCTTTTCCAACAGGTCATTGGGCAAATGGTTGACAAGGGCCTGCTCACCCCAAAAGACCTCGCAAAACCTGAGATTGCCGAAAAACAACCCGAGGCCAAAGCCAGTCCGAAGCCTGAAGCCTCTGACCCGGTCAAAAAGGCGGCACATTCTTTTGCGAAAAAGGCATCGAAGGCGAAGCAAAATTGATTTTTCGAGGACGCCTCTATGCCTTTAGGTGTCATAATGCAATATCAGACTTCTGATAAATTGAGCTGTGTTTTCGCTTACGCGAAATTAAGCGACTTTTTCGAGAAAAAGTCTCTCAAAAAGCTTTTGGAAACTTGACGCAAGAGGTCGCTTGATTTCAGAGATATTCGACTCTATATCTTTGATGTGCTTAAAAATTCGACAGCCGCAGAATCCTCAAAATAGCGGGCGTTCTTACAGAGCGCTCTGAATTTTACAAAGTAAAGTTGCTTCTTTCATTTTTTGCCTCCTTTTTGCATAATAATGGGTTGCATGCTTTTGCTTTTCACATATTTTGTAGCCAGATAAATTTCTTTCCACCGTCACTCTTTCTGTCATCTGCTCGGGTTCTTAGCAGAACAAAGGGTCTTCATATGGTGCCTACCTCACATCTTGATGCAGAACCACGGCTTTTGAAAGACCATCCCACGGCATCCGCTCTGGATTGTTCCGTGCTTTTCCTAGGCCTGCACTGCCCAGATGATGTCATTGGATGGGGCCCCCCGCAAGACAATAGCCCTTTCAACCAGCTTTTATACGCCCTCAAAGAAGAGGCAAAAGCTTTTGGCGCCCAACTGGACCGTATCCTCGCAGACGGCGCCATTTTTGTGTTTGAAGCCAATGCCGGAAAAGATATTCCTGCCATCCGCGCCATTGCTTTTGCCGAAGCTCTTTTGAGCGCAGATCCCAAGAAAACTGCGCAAAGTGCCATTGCCCCCCTTGGTCCCATTGGTATTGCGGATGGCCCAGTTCCTTTTAGCACGACCAGCAATGGCGGCCGGCATATTGCCTTCATCACGGACACCTTGAACCGCGCGAGTCTTCTTGAGCGTCAATGTATTGCAGAACAGGCTGACATTGGATTATGTGGCTCTGTGCTTCTGGCATTACGGCACAGCGGTAAAAACCGGATGCATCACCATTTAAAGAATTTCCGCCCCCAAAAAAGCGATGCTTCGTCTGAGTCCCAGAAAGGCATTGCCCATATGATTATGATGGCAAAACAAGATCCTGAGGCTGTTTTCTTTAGGCCTCTTGCGTCTGCGTAAAAAACATGATTTCGACTTCTTTAAGCAGAAAAACATGAGAAAGGCTCTCAAGCCGCTTGATCTAAAAGATCCAAAAGCGCTTCTTTGGCAGCCTCTGCCACGCGAACATCTGGATCTTTCGCCATTTTTGTCAAAAGGCGACGATAGCGCGGATCCCCAATGTCCCCGAGAGCCTCTGCCACAGCCTGCCTAATTTCCGGTGTTTCATGGTCATGCAGGCGCGCGATATAGACATAATCATCACGCTCCCCGAAATCGGTCAGACATTCAATCAAAGCTGGGGTCACCGCAGTGTGTAAGCGTTTGCGAATGCCCGGTAAAGCACGACGGTCCCGAAACAAAGCTAAAGCGTCACAGGCTTCTGTTCGCACGGCCTTAGACGGATCGCTTAAAGCATCGGCCAAACGCCCGGCTTGCGCTTGGGCAAGAGGCATGGCTTTCAACCGGCCAAGATAATGGGCCGCCGCAGCCCGTTCACGCGCATCCCCAGCTTCAAGCGCTTCGACCGCAAAGCGGGCCGCCGATCGTCTTTCAATTTGGGCAAAATAACGCAAGGCTTGCGCCCGCGCCGCACTGCCAAAAGCATCCTTTTCATAGAGCATTTCAATGCAATTGCCGCTGTCTTGAGCCTGCCATGCGGTGAGTTTTTCCAAGGCTGCAACGACCTCCCCAAAGCCCTCATAGTCTCGACAATAGGCGGCATTCCGGCGCAAAATCCTTTCAAGCAAAGCAATCTCTTTGCGGTCGGGACTTAAGGTTAAAGCGGAAATCAACCGTCGATAGCGCCCAAAATCACCAATGCCATAGTCGAGCATATGGGTGAGGGCTGAAAATGTTTGGGTTGGGTCTGGTAAGGGGCAAGACAGAGAGGGTATTTCAGGCTCTTGTACCGGTGCGGCATCGTCATACCGAGAGATGTCTGCGTCATAGACCGGTTCAGGATAGACGGTTTTGAAAAGCCCATCATTCAGCATAACGTTCTCCTTGGTTCGCGGTAGTAAAGAACAGAAGAGAACATATGAGGTTTCACGAGGTACAGCAAGTGAATAAAGTCAAAAAGAGAACAAAAAGGGATATTGACAAAAGAATTCCCTTAGAAGACCGATGAGTCTCCTAAGGGAAACACAAACCCGCGTGGTACTGGAACGCAAACTCTGAAATCCAAAGGATTTCATAAATACGCCTCCGGCGGCCAAAGGGCCTTGGGCCCTTTGGAATCCCTGGATTGGAAAAGACAGCAAAATAAATCTAAAAAGGATCCACCTGGACGCCAGGATCCAAGAGACATCAAGTCTCTTGGAGACAAGGACTAGCGACCAACGGGAGCGCAGC
>DDLW01000123.1 GCA_002340345.1 Alphaproteobacteria bacterium UBA2562
TTTAAAGCAAAACCCAAAACTTCTCGAAGAGAACCTACCATTTCTGTATTTGAAATTCATGCGCAATTCCTGCTAGAGCAAAGCTGGTTAAAGTGGCATCACTTTAACCATTCGTTTTGCGGCAAAAACAAGACCATAGAGCCTTTCCATTGATTCAATATAAAAGAGAAAGGCTCTAGAGCATTTGCAATAGAAACAAAGACCTATACGCCCCCAAGACTTCATATTTTTATTAAGAGGCATCATGCGCTCTCTCCAAAAAACCTTCGTTCAAAAACTCTCTTTTGCTGTTCTCTTTGTCCTGTTGTTGTGTCTTGGTGCTTTTACAGGGACAGAGGGATGGGCGCAGCGTCAGGGTCTTGCTCCAGCACAGACCCCTCTACAGCAAACAGAACAGCTTGCAACGAAAGAATATAGTCTCTGGAGTGAAATCATCACATGGGTGCGTCAACAACAACGGGCGTTTCATGTGGAGCTTACCAAAACGCTGACCGCTTTGAAAAAAGACGGCCATGCCTCTGCTGCTTGGACGCTTGTTTTTGTGAGTTTTCTCTATGGCTTGTTCCATGCGGCCGGGCCGGGCCATGGGAAGGCTATTCTCACAACCTATCTTGTCACGCAAAAAGAAAATGTCGCCCGAGGCATTAAAATCGCCTTTGTGGCTGCTTTTGTCCAAGGGCTGTCGGCCATTGCCTTGGTGTATGGCTTTATTTTTCTGGCCGGATGGCTACCAAGGGATACAGCAAAAGCGGTTGATTGGAGTGAAAAAGCCAGTTTCTTGCTCTTAATGCTGCTTGGGATCTATTTGTTCTATCGCAGTGGTCGTGCTCTCTATGGCCTGATTTTGAAGCGTTGGCAAAAGAAAGCCCCTCAAGATCCTCATACGGCCCATAGCCATGACCATAGCCATGACCATGATCATGATCATGATCATCATATCCACAACCATCATGACCATCATCACGCCCATGATGGCTCTTGCTGCGGTCACCAGCATGCGCCAAGCCTGGATCAGATCCAAAATGCCAAAAAATGGCGCGAACAATGGGCTGTTGTGTTCTCTATCGGTTTACGGCCTTGTACGGGCGCAATTTTGGTCTTGGTCTTTGCCAAAGCCCTTGGTCTTATCACCGCAGGTCTTGGCGCGGTGGCGGCGATGTCCTTGGGAACAGGCCTGGCCATCGCGCTTCTTGCCTTTGTTGCCACCCATTTTCGGCGCTGGACAGAAGGTCAAATGCACCGCACCGCTAGCGGTCATACGATCTTTGCACGCTTTTTTGCTGCCATCATGGGCCCAGGCTTTGCGGTTTTAGCTCTTCTCGGCAGTGTTGTCTTGTTCTGGCTTGGCTTGTCTTTGCTTCTGGGTGCCACAGCTGCAGCCCCCCACCCCTTGGGGCTTTGAGGCTTTAGAACAAAGCTGGTTAAAGTGGCAGCCCCTTTAACCAGCTTTGCTCTAGGCTCTAATTTTCATCATTGTCCGAAGAGGTTGGCACGGAAAAAGCCTCCCTTTTCTGTGGCGGGAGAGGGCGATTGCGTAAGCGGTCATAGAGCGTCAACAGCTCATAGCAGAAGACAATCTCTCGGTTTTCCGCATCCCACCACCCGGTCTGTGCCGCACAATGTTGGAAACTCACCGTGATCGGCGCTTTCCAGTGAAAGCCGCGATCTAAAAGCTCGACCAGCTCTTCCACCCGCCCAGAAGTCTGGAGTGCTTGTAACGCGTCTTGGGTTTCTGGATCTGTGGAGGGCTCATAGCGCACAAAAAGATGCTTTTCATAAGGGCCATCCGCAGGTTGATGACTGACATAAGGCGCCAGAAGCTGGGCCCAACCGGATAAAGTGCGCTGATAAATGTCTTCGCAAAGCGGTAATTTTGCCTCTTCCAGCCCTTGTCGTAGGGCCAAATCGCGAAATCCTTCTGGATCACTGCCATAGAGCACACATAAAATATTGAGCGCCCGCTCTCTATCCGGCGCATGGGCGCCCAACGCCGCCCCCTGTTGTGGGGTGATGAAAGGCTGCTGATCTGGATCTTGCGGGTCATAGAGCTGAAGACGATACCATCCCTCCATCGCCGCCAGCATCAAATCATCCGCCAAAGGCTCTTTGTCTTCAGGGAGCATGAACAGGGCGGAAAGATTATCGACCGCGTCTTCTTCCTGGCCAAACACCGCCAAGGCAAATTCGTCAATCAGGGCATGGCCAAATTCATGGAACAAGACAAAGCTGATATTGCCCGCGAGATAAAGGGCGCGCTCTTGCTCTTTGACCGTAAGCTCTTGTGCCGACAGCCTCTTCACGCCCCCCGGCAAGGCAATCAGCCCAAGGGCACAGCAAAGCCAGATCACAACGCATAGCAGCATGTCGGCCCGTGGCAAGCATTTTTTAGGCCCAAGACACAGGTTCAGCCTGTGGAATTTGGAACTGAAAGAGATCAAAGGCCGTCTCCATATGGGCAGGCAGGGTGGCTGTCACCGTCAAACGCCCTCCCTTAGGGTGGGGAAAGGTTAAAGACCGGGCATGAAGATGCAATTGCCGCGCCAATCTCCGATCCTTCAGATACGCCGCCGCACCACCATATTTGCCATCCCCTAAAATCGGCAAACCCAGGCTGGCGCAATGCACTCGCAATTGGTGGGTTCGGCCTGTCAAAGGGGACAAGGCGAGCCAAGAGAGATCCTCCCCCGCCAGCCCTTCGGCCTGGGCCAAACATTGCCAACGACTTTGGGCGTCTTTCCCCCGTTCATAATCGACTTCCATTTTCTCGCCGCCCCACCCCGGTCGTTTCGCAAGGGGAAGATCGACCAATCCCTCTTGCGCTCGTCCCTTTGGCACCCCAACCGCTAAAGCCCAATAGAGCTTCTGGGTTGTCTTGCCGCGAAAGGCTTCTGTCAGATGGGCTGTCGCGGCAGCATTTAAGCCAAAGACAAGCACGCCCGAGGTCTCTTTATCCAAACGATGGGCTAAGCGGGGTTTCTCGGCCTCTTCTGCCACCAGAGCCGCCACCAACATATCCAAATGCTGGGTCATATTTGTCCCACCCTGGACAGCCAGGCCCGCAGGTTTGTTCAAGACCAACACATCTGCATCTTGGTAAAGACGGCAGGAGTCTAAAAGGGCGCGCATTTCCGGAGAGATCGGTGTTTTTTTCTCAACAGGAACGTTCTCGGCTCTCTTTTGCTCTTCATAAGGGGGAATCCGCACCTTTTGTCCTGGCGAAAGCCGCATATCGGCCTTTGCTCGCCCACCATCAACACGGATTTCACCTTTTCGCAGCATTTTCTGTAAGCGACCAAAGGGAATCTCGGGGAAATGGCGTTTGAACCAGCGGTCAAGGCGTGTTTCACCGTCTTCAGCGCTGACAGCGCGATGGTGCACAGCTGTTTTTTGCGAGTCTCGCATGGATGGCCTCCGGCAGCCAAAGGACTTGTCCTTTGGAAACCTGTTTTTTGAAGCGTGTTAAGAGAAAACAAGGCGTCCTAAGCGCAAGCCACAGAACAAAGCACCGATCGATAAGAAGACGGAGGCCAAGAGATAGCCTAAAGCACCTTCCCAATTTTGGCGCTCTATGAGGGTGATCATATCTAAGGAAAAGGTTGAAAAAGTCGTAAAAGCACCCAAGAAACCAACAGCAAAAAATGCTCTCACTTCAATCGGGATTGCGCCTTTTGCGGCCAAGAGTGCCACCAAAAGCCCCATCGCCAGGGACCCCAGAATATTGACACTCAAAGTGCCATAAGGAAAGCCATGCCCGATCCAACGTCCCATCGCAGAGACCAGCAAAAACCGCCCCACCGCCCCAATCGCGCCCCCCACCGCAACAGCCATAATTTGCGTCATCATAGATTTGATTCTCTTCAACTAAAAGGTTTCCAAAGGACAAGTGCTTTGGCCGCCGGAGGCAAAAATCAAAGGGCTATTCCGTTCTTGCTTTGGCTGTCCTAAGCTTCTTCCAATAGTCCAACCTTTTGCGAATATCCCGCTCAAACCCACGTTCGACAGGCTGATAAAGATCGCAACGCTCCATGTCTGGCGGAAAAAAATTCAACCCAGAAAACGCTTCAGGGGCATCATGATCATAAAGATACCCCTTACCATAGCCCAAATCTTTCATCAATTTCGTTGGCGCATTGACAGCATGGCTTGGGGGGGCCAAAGACCCCGTTTCCTTTGCCAGCTTTAAAGCCGTTTTGAAAGCGCTATAAACCGCATTGGATTTCGGCGCCGTTCCAAGATAAACCACCGCCTGGGCCAGAGCCAAATCGCCTTCTGGACTGCCAAGCCGTTCATAGCTTTCCCAAGCGGCCAAAGTCTGTGGCAGGGCTTGCGGGTCCGCCAAGCCAATATCTTCCGAAGCAAACCGCACCAAACGGCGAGCGATATAGCGAGGATCTTCCCCCCCTGTCAACATCCGCGCCAACCAATAGAGCGCCGCATCTGTATCAGACCCGCGGAGCGCTTTATGCAAGGCGCTGATCAAATTATAGTGGCTTTCCTGACCTTTATCATAAACAGGGGCGCGCTTTTGCACAGCCCGCACAAGAGCCGCGCTATCCATGACAGCACTCTCCTCTGGGAGTGCCAATAAATCTTCGCAGAGATTCAAGAGATAACGCCCATCACCATCCGCCATAGCCCGGAGGCTTTGACGGGCTGGTGAGTCTAAGGGCAAGCGTTTTTCCACCAACGCCTCGGCCCGTTGCAGCAAATGCTCCAGGGCCTCATCCTGTAAACGGTGCAGCACCAAAACTTGACATCGCGAAAGGAGGGCTGGATTCAATTCAAAAGATGGATTTTCCGTTGTCGCCCCCACCAATAAAATGGTGCCATCTTCAACATAGGGCAAAAAGCCATCTTGTTGCGCACGGTTAAAACGGTGGATCTCATCAACGAACAGAAGGGTCCCCTGCCCCATGCTGCGCCTTTGCTTCGCGCCATCAAACACTTTGCGCAAATCAGCGACACCTGAGAAAACCGCAGACAATTGTTCAAAGCGATGGTCTGTCGCTTCGGCCAAGAGCCGCGCCAAAGTGGTTTTCCCACAGCCCGGAGGTCCCCATAAGATCATGGAAGCCAAGCGTCTTTGCGCCAACATCCGGGACAGAGGCCCCTGCCCTGCGATCAAATGATCTTGGCCCACCACCTCAGATAATCTTTGTGGCCGCAAACGGTCCGCCAGAGGACGCGGTGCTTGGCTTTCGAAAAGAGAGGTCATTGCTGATAAACCCCGAAACCTTTCGCTTGCGCGAAATCAAGCGACTCTTTCGAGAAAAAGTCTCTCAAAAAGCTTTTGAAAATTTGGCGCGATTCTTCAATCAAATCCTCGTCCATCCCGCTATTGAAAGACACCTTCATCTTTTTCTGTCTGAAGAGAGCATAACGGTATGGTTCAGCCCATCACATCCTCCAGCCCTGCACCAGCAACGCTCAAAACGACCAGCCTCCTTTTTTTGAGTTTTATTGGCTTATCGCTGACAGCCTATCTGGGGCTCACGGTGAGTTTCGATTTTCCCGATATTCTAAGACGAGATCCAAAAGATATTTTATTTGCCTTCCAACAGCAAGAAACCGCTATACGGTTTTTTTACAGCCTGTTTGCCTTTGCCCATTGTGTCTTTATCGCTGCGGTTTTGGCCCTTTATAAGGGCCTTTCACCCGCACAAAGCCCTCTCTTAATCATCACCACCGCCGGCGGTGTTCTCTATGGGCTTGCCCAAGCTGCGGGCTTTTTGCGGTGGCCTTTTCTGATGCCCTTCCTTGTTGATATCGCAACGGCCGCAGACATTCCCCTTGCGCAAAGACGGCTGGCCTTTTTTATTCTCGAAGCCTTTCACCGCTATATTGGTGTCGCGATTGGTGAATATCTCAGCTTCCTTGGCTTTTCCCTATGGTTGATAGGCCTGTCGGTGCTTTTACAGCCTTTATTTCCGACACAAAAGATCTTTCGTTTCCTTTGGGTCGGGGCTGGTTTTATGGTTTTTCTCTATAGCTTTGAGCAATTCGGCGGTGTTTTTACGCCCCTTGCCCCACTTTTATTGCTGAGCCATGGTCTTGCTTATGGTGTAATTTTAGCCCTTGCCTGGCATTTTTGGTCTTGGAAAAAACAGCAAAGCTGTGCGCGACCTTTGCCTGTCTCTTTAAGAGTTGCCATTAGTCTTTTTTGCGCTGCTCTTATTGTGCCAGGATTTTTGTAAGATTGATCGGCATTTTTCGCTTGCGCGAAATTAAAGGCGGCTCTTTCGAGAAAAAGTCTCTCAAAAAGCTTTTACAAACTTAAAGAGGAAACTCTCCTTGGCACAAAACCGACCCTCACAAAAGACAGTCGAAACCGATTTTGCCAGTTCCGCCCTCCTGCAACTTGTCCTTCATGTCTTGCACACACTCTCGGAACGCTCGGAGCAGTCCCTTATCCTTGCAGACTTACCGCCCTTAGATGCCTTCAAAGAAGGGAGAGTGCCAAAAGATCTGAAGAAAAAAGTTTTAGATCATGCCTACCAGCAAGGGGGCGCGCTCCCCCTTCTCGCCATAGGTCAATTCCTGGATCAGTGTGCCTTTACCCCTATTATTCATGCGTTAGCAAAATCAGCGGATAGCTCTGTCTTAGCCGCAAAATGGATCCGTTTAGAGGCTTATTACCATTCACACCACAGGGTTGCCATTGATCAGAGCCAACCACAGCGCTGGCTGTGCACACGCTCTTCGAAGGGGCCTCTTGCCCCAAGCCGACCAGAGAATTTACTCATTTGCGGCCTTATGGCTGGTTTCTTGACCCTTTTAGGACAAACGCCATGCCATGCCAATTTTGGTCCCATGCGCATCTCTTTTACAGCGGATATGGCATATCAGCCGCCTTTTTGGTTCCCAGACCATGACCATGCCGCAAGTTGGACCCTGCAATGGCGCCCGCGCTCTGCACAGCCGCACAGCCCCTCTCCCCGCGTCACGAATGCCCCCTCAGAGTCAGCCTCTCCTCCGCCCAAAGGATCTTTTTCTGGCAATGTTCAAAAACTGATGGATTTGTTTAGTCAAGATCACGCACGCTTGTGGACCGTGGCAGATGCCGCATCCCATCTTTCTCGGTCTCCGCGCAGTTTGCAACGTGATATGCAAGCCGCCGGACATTCCTTCACCAGCCTCGTTCGCGCCAGCCGCGTCCAAGAAGCCTGCCGTCTTCTCTCACAGCCCCATTTCAGCCTTGCCGATATCGGCTATTGCTGCGGCTATGCAGACCAAGCGCATTTCCAGAGGGATTTTGTGCGCTTAACCAATATGACACCTGCGCAATTTCGCCGCGATGCCCTTTTCTTATCGCCAAGCGACCCTTTACCTCCCCAGAGCAGCCCCCAGTGAGACTCGACGCTCTCGCCCTCTCAATTATGCTCACGCTCTCTTTCAAAGAATATCAGATCAAGGGCTGGAGGCGGACATTCAGTATCGCTCAGCATGTCATGCACTTGGCCGCGATGATGGGTTTGGTGATTGAAAAAATGCATTAAAACAATCGAAAGAGGCGTGGAAAAAGATTCCCCCGCAACATTTTGATAGCGCAAAGATAAAGACAGCTTCGCCCCTTCAAAGGCAGCGACCCGATTGATAATCTTACGGTCGAGAACCTCACGCGCCTTCCACAAGGCTGGAAAATCATCATAGAGAATAGTATCAAGGGCCATAAACTCTTGTTGGCCATCAAACCGGGCCATCCAGAGCCGATCTCCGACCATGATATGATTCAGCGTCGCTAAAATCGACCCAAAGAAACTACGGCGCTCAACACTGATTGTATCTTCAGAGAGCGTTGCAACAGCCGCATAAAGACGCTGATTTGCCCATTGATTATAAGACGCTAAAAATGGAAAAAGATCACTCATTTGCATCAAAAATATCCTTTAAGCTTATTTGCTCTATAGCATTTTTAGCTTTTCATCTAAAGGCTATTTTTGATTTTCTTAAGCAAAAGCAACACTAACCCACTGAATAAAATGATTATTTTACCCTTTGCTCAAGCAATTTTTCAAAATCCCTAGCAGAAAGAGGGCGCGAATATAAAAACCCTTGGCCGCTATCACATCCCAAAGCACGCAAGAAACTTTCTTGGCTTGCGGTTTCAATCCCCTCTGCAACGACACGAATATTCAAACTCCGGGCCAGGGCGACAACAGCACGGATAATCGGCGCATCATCACGGCCATGGCCAAGGTCAGCGACAAAAGATTTATCGATTTTCACGACATCAACATTAAATCTTTTCAAATAGCTGAGGGAAGAATAGCCCGTCCCAAAATCATCGAGCGCAATGTCCATACCGAGATTGCCCAATTCGGTGACACGGTCAAAAACTTGCGCATCATCATGTAAAAGCACAGATTCTGTGATTTCAAGCTGTAGGCTCTCTGGCGTTAAAGCATGATCTTCCAAGGCCTTCTGGACGGTCTCGACAATATCCCCGCGGCGGAATTGCATACTGGAAAGATTAACCGCCATCTGGAAAGGATGATGGCCTTTTTCATGCCAAATCCTCGTTTGGCGACAGGCCTCTCTCAGAACCCAAATACCGATCGGGATAATCAGACCGGATTGCTCGGCCAGTGGGATGAACTCATCTGGTGGTACAAGTCCTCTTGTCGGATGCTCCCAACGTAATAACGCTTCTGCCCCTGTGATGATGCCACTTTGCATGTCGATTTTTGGCTGGAAGTAAAGCCGTAATTGCTGCTCTTCCAAAGCAGAGCGCAATTCCCGTCTGAGATCGCTGCGTTGGCGAATTTTCACCCCAATTTCTGGGGAGAAAAACCGCAAATTGCCTTGCCCAGCTTCTTTGGCTTGATACATCGCCATTTCCGCATGTTGCTGAATCATGCCAACATCTTGCCCATCATCGGGAAAAATTGAAATCCCGATCGAGCCACTACTTTCTATAGCCATCCCTTGGATATCAATAAGCGCTTCTAAGCTTTTTTGAATCCGTTCTGCCAACAGCACAACATCGTCAATATTGGTGATTTTATGGAGCAGAATCCCATATTCATCCCCTCCCAATCGAGCCACAATATCGCTTTGCCGCACGCAGCTTTGGATGCGTCCTGCGGCAACCCTTAGAAGCTCGTCACCCGCCTCATGACTGATCATATCATTCACATCTTTGAAATTATCAAGATCAACCATAAGAAGCGCACCCTGAACGGAATCCCTTTGAGAGCGCATAAGGGCTTGTTCAAGATGATCCAAGAAACGATTACGATTGCTAAGCCCCGTCAAACTATCAGTATTGCTCAATTTCTCAGCAAAAAGCTCTGTTTTCTGGCGATCGCGTGCCACCAACAGCATCGCAATCAATTGCCCGACAGCCTCTGCAAAATTCTCTTCATCCAAATGCCAAGAGGATGACATCGCCGCTAAATGTGCTTCATGTCCTGGGGTCTGGGCGAAAACACGCCGTTTCTCCAAAGCAATCACACCACGCATCTGGCCTGAAATGCGAATGGCAACATCTAAACCCTCTAATTTTGTCGGATCGATTAAAGCCAAATCCGTCTCATGGGGCGCAAAGCAATAAAAGCGTGGGGGAACATGCGGTGTCTCACAAGGGAACGCTAAAAGACCTTCCTGGGCCAAAGCGTCTAAATAGCCATAGCTATCTTCCCGCCAAATGACCGTGTCTTCAGGAAAAAATCCTTGGCCCCTATTGATTTGATGCCAACATTTTAAAACATCAGGGGTTTCTTCTTCTCCCAACCAAATGGCAAGGCGGGTAAGATCTAAAGTTTCTGAAACAATACGACCAATCACCGCAAGAGCCGCCCGGACATCCCCTTCAAGGACAGGCGGCGCCATAGAGATCTTGTGCAGAGCCGCTGTTTGACGGCGCATACGGGCTTCACTACAACGCAAAGCTTGTTCCGCTTTATATTGCTCTGTCACCTCTGTAAAGAGCGTCACAAAGCCGCCATCTCGCATTGGGCGCCCTTCTACTGCAATCACACGGCCATCTGGTCTATGGCGCATATAGCGGGATTCAGAACAGATTGCGGCTGTTTCAAGAATTTTATCCGCCAAAATATTGGTATCGCCTTCGCCATATTCGCCACGAAGTGCATTGAAATAAATAAAGTTCCGTAAAGGCGTTCCTGGTTTGAGAAGCTCATCAGGATAGTCAAAAAGTTCTTTGTAACGCTCGTTATACGCCAACAAACATTTATTCGCATCAAATACGCTGATTCCTTCTGACAAACTCGCCAGAGCATTCAAGAGCACACCAACATTATCCACTTCCCCGAGAAGTCCAGCATCGCGCAAATGGTCGCTATGCACCGCTCCTGTCAAAGCATCTAAAAGGCTGGCATGTGAGTCCGAACTCAAATCCGCGTCTCCTGACAAGCTGACCACTGTTGACATTCTCGCGCCTCCAAGAAAGATCATAATACGAGAAAATTTTATGACCTAAAAGAATATTTCAAGTTTTGCAAAATCTTTCCCCCGCACATGTCTCTTGGCACTCACTTTACTTCAACTGTAACATTAGAAACAAACTATTTGCCAAAAACATCCGACCCAAAGCCGTTAAAGACCATTTCCTCGCCCGTAGATCTTGCTTATAGACCTTGCCATGCAACAGCCTATAAACAGACTTAAGATATTTAATTGCATCCATTTTGCTATGAATAATTTGTAAAAGCAATGGTGATGCGAAACAAAGCGCTTTTCTCTTTACCGATAGCTTAAACAGAAATTCTGTGAAAAATCATCTTTTTTTGATACTCACAGACATTACAATTGACATAAAAATGTGCCTTCAGAACGAGGAGAGAGTCCCTCCACGGGAAAAGACCTTAGGAGAGGAAGGCTCCGTTTGTATATCTTCGCAGCGAAATACACAAGGAAGTTGTGTCAACTTATCGAATTTTCCACCAAAGAAATGGCCATCTCACAAAAGAATATCGAGTTACTTGTTTTCAAAAAATAAAAACAATATTCTCAGAGTAAGCCCCTTGCATTCCTGACCTTTTACAGTCTAGAGCAAAACAAAATCAGCTCCCCTGATTGCTGGGTTTTGCGCTAAAAACAAAGATCTAGAACATTTTTTCAAATCCGATTAAGATCAAATCACTCTCATGAATGCAAGGGCCACGCCCTTCAAGATTTCCTTTGAAAGTCTCTGATCCTGAAAAGATCTTCTGTGGTGAGAAAAAATGGCTTTAAAACAATTCATCGGCTTATTTCAAGTTTGTTTGCTCCTGTCAGGATGTGCCAGCATTTCAGGCCATGAGAGTGCCAAAGGAACCGCCAGCACGGCTTCTCTTTCCGCATGCTTAACCAGCGGCCAATGGTATCACGGAACCAGTTTCAAACCTCTTTCCGCCCCTGATCTCTACCGACAAGCTGCAAACACACAAATTATTTTGCTGGGCGAACGCCATGATAATGAAGCCCATCACCAATGGCAGTTACAAACTTTAGCAGCGATCCACGCTTATAACCCAGACATGGCCATTGGCTTTGAGGCCTTCCCAAGATCGGTCCAAACACATCTAGACGCTTGGAGTGGCCCCCAAAAACAAAAGACCCTTTCACAAGAACAGTTTTTAAAAAATATTCAATGGCAAAAAATTTGGGGGTTTGATCCTTCTCTTTATATGCCGCTTTTTACTTTTGCCCGGCGTAACACGCTTCCCATTTTTGCGCTCAATATTGAGCGCAGCCTTGTCAGCCTTGTCCGGAAAGAAGGGTATAGTGTTCTCCCAGAAGCGCTCCAAAAAGAGCTTGGCACCCCAGCAGCCCCGCCTGAACCTTATCTGGCGATGCTTGAAAAAGTCTATGGCCATCATGTTATCGCCAGAGCCCATGCGCCTTTAAAAGGCCGCTCTCTGCCCCCCTCCCATGACAAGCTTAAAACGAAAGCCCCCTCTCAAGAGCCTTCCAAAAAGACCGCTGAGCACACCCCAAAAATGCCCGCTGGACACACCCAAAAAATGCCCTCTGGGCATGGCTCAAAAATGCCCTCTGGGCATGGCTCAAAAATGAATCTGCGTGAGGACCAGGCCTTTCAACGCTTTGTGAAAGCGCAATCGACATGGGATCGTGCCTTTGCAGCAGCCCTTGCCCAGGCTGCCGCTCAACAAGACAATGGCCCTGTCATCGGAATCATTGGCAGCGGTCATTTAGACTTTGGCCATGGTGTTGCCCATCAATTGGCGGATCTTGGGGTCACCGACCAGATGACGTTCCTTCCGAAAAATATAGCGCCTGGTGAAAACTGCATGCCGGTCTCAGCGTTAGAGCCTGGAGAAGCGGACGCTTTTTTCCTGCTCGATTCTGCCCCAGCCCAACAGGCAAAGCCCAAACCCCGTCTTGGCATTATGATCCAAACAGCCCAAGCTGGAGGGCTTGAAATTTTAGGTCTTTCCCCAGAAGGAGTTGGCGCCAAAGCCGGTTTGAAAAAAGGCGATCGCCTGCTCACAGCAGCCGGGCAAGTGATCAATAGCCCTTCCGATCTCGTCGCGATTATTGACCAAATGCCCTTTGGCACCCATCTTCCTTTAACAATCCGCCGTCAAGGTCGAAGCCGTGATCTCATTGCGCGTTTCCCTGCCCTTGGCGAGAAATAACGTCTGAAAAGCGAAGGCCAGCCTTGAACCCACACCCATCTTAAGGCCATTTTGCAATTTTTTTTCGCCAAAGATGCTGTAATATTCTTAGTCCCTGCTTTTCATAAACCCCTCATGGACATTTAGTGAATGGATGACATAAACCGCAAGGATCAAGGGCCCCTTAGCACGCTCACTCAAACGGCCTCAGCAAATACTTTTAGCAATGTGTCTGCTCTTTCTGTCAAGAAGCAGCAGACACGCCCTAAGATCGAAAGACCCTCGCGGGAAAAAGCAGAAGAGGCTGTACGCACCCTCCTGGCTTGGGCGGGCGATGATCCTGACCGCGAAGGCCTGATCGAAACGCCAGCGCGTGTTACCAGAGCTTATGAAGAGTTTTTTGCGGGCTATGAGGAAGATCCTGAGGTCGAGCTTAAAAAAACATTCGAGCAAGTCGGTGGTTACAGCCATATGGTGTTATTGCGCGATATTGCCGTTGCCTCCCATTGTGAACATCATATGGTGCCTATTCTCGGCAAAGCCCATGTTGCCTATCTCCCGACAAACAAAGTTGTCGGGCTGTCCAAACTTGCCCGCGTTGTCGAGATTTTTGCCCGCCGTTTGCAAACCCAAGAAACTATGACCGTCGATATTGCTCGCACCATCGAACATGTTTTAGAGCCGGCCGGAGTCGCGGTGCAAATCGAAGCCGCCCATCAATGCATGACCACAAGGGGCATTCGCAACCCCGGCGTGGTGACAATCACGACCCATCTCACAGGTGTTTTTCTCAATGATGAGCGTTGGGAGCGACGTTTTGCCGAACAAATTCGCGGTTCTGGCACTTAAAAGTCTTTCATCTCGCATTTTTTGCAAAATACAGCGATCAGGAACCCTTGCCTGATCGCCCTTTTGCTTTAGGACATGCTTGCCTTTGACTTCCATCAGCACTTCTGTCACCCAACTTCTGTCCGCCCTGCCGTTCGCCACCCCCAAAGTCCAACCGGGCGATGTTTGGTTGGTCGGTGCTGGCCCTGGGCATCCAGGTCTTTTGACCCTCAATGCTCTTAGCGTCCTTGGCCAAGCGGACATTGTGCTCCATGATGCTTTGATTGATCCTCTGCTTTTGCAAATGGTGCCAGAGACCTGCGAGATTGAAACAGTTGGCAAGCGTGGCGGTCGACTCTCGGCCAAACAAGACGATATCAATACACGTCTGGTCACAGAAGCCCGCTTGCAGAAACGCGTTATTCGCTTGAAAGGCGGTGACCCTTTTCTTTTTGGGCGTGGCGCCGAAGAAGCTTTAACCCTCGTGCAAGAAAACATCCCGGTCAGGGTCGTCCCCGGCATTAGTGCCGCAACAGGCGGCCTGGCCCTGGCGGGAATCCCGCTGACCCATCGCACAACAAATTCTGCGGTCACCCTCTTAACCGCACGCGATAAAACAGGCGTTTTGCCAGAGACCTTAGACTGGCAGGCCTTAGCCCAGGGATCTCCGGCCATTGTTGCCTTTATGGGGCTTGCCAAAATCGAGGAAATCGCACAGAAACTGATTGCCGCAGGGCGCCCCGCAGAAGACCCTGTTGCCGTGGTCTCCCATGCAACCCACGCCGATCAAGCTTCTGTTATAACGACCCTGGCTCACTGTGCTGAGGATATCGCAAAAGCCAATCTGCAAGCCCCAGCCTTAATCGTCATTGGCGTCGTGGCCCCCCTTGCCCATCAGCTGGCCCCGAGCCTTGGTCAAAGTCTCCCCGATTATGCGCCTGCGCCCCCACTCTCTTTCCAGAGATCCTCCTCATGAGGCTACCAAAAGGGCTGATTATTGCCGCTCCCATGTCGAATAGCGGCAAGACATTCTTGACATTGGGTCTTTTGCGCGCCTTGCGACAAAAGGGCGTTTCCCTTGCAACCGGAAAAATTGGCCCTGACTATATCGACCCTGGCTTCCATAGCCTCGCCAGCGGTGCGGAATGTTTTAATTTTGACAGCTGGGCCATGCGTCCAGAAAGCCTTTTCCACCTCATCACCACAGCACAAGATTCCAAAGGCGCGCCCCCTGAGATCATGATTGTTGAAGGGGTCATGGGCCTTTTCGATGGCGCCCATGGGGTGTCGTCTCCCTTTTTTCCTGATCTTGCGGCGGGGTCGACCGCCGAATTGGCGGCTTTGACAGGATGGCCTATTATTTTTTGTGTGTCCTGCCAGGGCATGGCATTGTCGCTTGCGGCCCTTGTACAAGGGTTCCGAGATTTCTCCCCCCATATTCGCGTTGAAAATGTGCTGCTCAATCGCGTTGGCAGCCTACATCACGGCAGGATGCTCAAAGAAAGTTTGGCGCAAAAAGGCCTGTCCTGCCTTGGCATGCTGCCACGCCAAGAAAGCTTAACCTTACCAGATCGCCATCTTGGGCTTGTCCCGGCAAAAGAACGCCAAGATATTCAGGCTTTTCTCGATCAGAGTGCCGCTCACATCGCAGCACATCTTGACTTAGAAACGATCCAAGCCTGCGCGCGAACAGGCAGGATCGCCGACCCTGCCGCCCAAGCACCTGCCCCCCAAACGCCAGCCCTCATGATCCCGCCCTTAGGTCAAAGGATCGCGATTGCCCGAGATGACGCTTTTTGCTTTACCTATCCACATTTTTTACACATATGGCGCCAGCAAGGGTGCGAGTTCACCTTCTTTTCGCCGCTGGCCGATGAAGCTCCCTGCCCCCAAGCCGATGCCGTCTTTCTTCCAGGAGGCTATCCAGAGCTTAAGGCCGCGCCATTATCCTCTGCCGATCACTTCTTAAAAGGCCTGAGGGATCACAGTCTCCAAGGTCATAAGATCTATGGTGAATGTGGTGGTTATATGATGCTTGGTACAAGCCTAGAAGATGCCGAGGGCCAATTTCATAAGATGGCTGGCCTGTTGCCTTTAGAAACGAGCTTTCGGCACAAAAAGCGCCATCTCGGCTATCGCAGGGTCAAGGACCTTCCTGGCTTTTTGGGAGTCCCTGGCGATCACTTTCGCGGTCATGAATTTCATTACACAACAATCATGGCCGAAGGTCCCCCATCGCCGTCTTTGCCCGTTACAGCGCTCTTTGAGGTCCAAACCGCAGCCGGTCTCTCGCAAGGCTTCTGTGGCCAGCATGTCGGTTCTGTCGCAGGATCTTTTATTCATTTAATCGACAAAGCATGTTAGGGCCTTTCGCTTTTATGGAAACGCGAAGGAAAGACTTTCTGTTTTTGTTTTTGCCGCAAAACGCATTCTTCAAGGCGCTCCCACTTCAACGCGCTTTGTTTTAATGCTATATTATTTTGCTCCTTACTTAATTCCCGCCCCTCTGACCTAAAAGACGCATGTTCTATGACAAAATCTGCGAGTCTCTTAATTGTCGATGATGATGCGCGCGTCCAAAAGCTGTTGCAACGCTACTTGCAACGGGAAGGGTACCAAGCCTATTGTGCGGGGGATGGCAAAGATATGCGGCGGCTTCTCGCCCAGCATCCTGAAATTGATCTGGTCATCTTAGATCTGATCCTCCCCCAGGAAGATGGTTTGGATCTCGCGCGGTATCTGCGCGGCGAAACCGATCTGGGCATTATCATGTTAACATCGCGCAGCGAGACCGTGGATCGCATTATTGGCCTAGAAATTGGCGCCGATGACTATATCTCAAAGCCTTTTGACAATCGCGAATTGCTTGCGCGGATAAGATCTGTTTTGCGTCGCCGTCCTATTGCGCCATCTTCCGCAGAAACGGCCCCCCCAGAAACGACGCCTCATACAGGTCCCTCTGTTGCCCCTGAAAGCCTCTCCTCCGCATCTGAGATCCCTGAAGAACAAGCGCCCCCCCTGATCATCGGCCATAAAACAGCGCAATTCGGTGTTTGGCTTTTAGATTTTCACGCACAATGCTTATTTCGATGGCAAAGCGGGGAAAGAGTGGCCCTCACCAATGCGGAATATAAGTTTTTATCCTATCTCCTCGAAGCCCATGGCACTGTTTTATCCCGTGATCAACTTTTAGATCATGTTGCCGGGCGCGACCGCCATCCCTTGGATCGCTCTATCGATGTGCTCGTGGCAAAAGTACGGCAAAAAGTCGAGCAAGATCCGAAAAACCCAGAGCTCATCCGCACCGTGCGGGGGGCTGGTTATATGTTCTCCGGCGATGTTGTCTTCACCAAGGCGCCCCCTAAAGGCTAATTTTTTTGGCGGAACGGCCTGTTGCCAAGACTGTTCTCATATTAAACGTTGCAGCTTTGCCCCTATATATGGTTAAAACACTCTCGACAAAAGGACTCCAAAGCCAAGTCTTGGCGGTCAAGGATTTTGGCCGCGATCGCAAAAGTCCTGATAAGCTTTTTCTCAAGGGTTATTGTTCAATGCCGTTTTCAAAAATTTCGACCTCATCTGTTGCTTTTGCGGCTTTTTTCACGATGTCAGCCGTGCTTTTGCCCGGGTCCGCTTTCGCCGCAGAAGAGCCTGCAAAAGATGCCATTATCGCTGTTGTCGATGGGGAAGAGCTTCGTCAAAGTGATCTCGAAATGATGATGCGGGAACTGCCCCCCGCCGTGCGCATGATGCCCATGGACCGCCTCTATGACCAGCTGGTGCGTCGCCTGGTTGATCGCCGTTTGATGGCAAAAGCCGCAACGGACTTAAAACTTGATCAATCCGAAAAATTACAACGCTATGTCAGCTTCTTAAAAGAAGGCGCTTTACAAGAAGCCATGGTGCGGGATTTGATTGAGAAACAAGTCACGGAAGAGTCACTCAAAAAACAATATGAAAAACTGGTTGCCGGCATGCCGGCCCAAGAAGAAGCCCATGCCCGCCACATTCTGGTTGAAAAAGAAGAAGAGGCCAAAGACCTCATCCAAAAACTGGAAAAAGGCGCTGACTTCATCGAACTGGCCAAAGAACACTCAACCGGCCCAAGCGGGGAAAATGGTGGCGATCTCGGCTATTTCACCGCAGATCAGATGGTTCCAGAATTTTCAGAAGCCACCTTTGCCCTCGAAAAAGGCGCCATCAGCAAAGCCCCGGTTAAAACACAGTTTGGCTGGCATATCATCAAGCTGGAAGATAAGCGCAAAGCAGAAAAGCCAAGCTATGAACAAATGGCTGTGGAATTAGAATCAGATGCGGCCAGTAAAGCGATCACAGAAATGGCGCGGGACTTGAGAGAGAAATCAGAGATTAAACTCTTTGATCTTGAAGGAAAAGAAATGCCTTTCTATCCTAAAGAAGAGGCCGGGACGCCCCCTGAGACTAAAAAATAAAACTTTGCTGACCCGCATCATGCCAACTGGAAGAACTGCAGAGTTTCCTGGTTGGTGTCAAGCGTCCATAAAAAACGCCGTCCGAGAGCTTCCGGGCGGCGTTTTTACAATCAGGTTTTTCAAAGTCATGGCGATCAAGGCCGGCATGTTTGACTTTTCGTGTATAGACTTTCCGGCCTTTTTTAGGGTCAATCACGCGCTGACGAAATAAAGGGTCAGCCAAAGCCCGCGCAGCAACATTGCGCGGCTGCTTTTTCCCAGACATAGGGACACTCCTTTTACATGAGACTATGGGTTGCAGCGATCACCTGGCCTTGACTTTGCTGCAAAAACAAAGCAATGCCGAGCTGCGATTTTGAGCCCGCGAGAGGGGCGAGATCTTTTTGCGACAAAGGCAAAGGAACATCTAAATCACCCCCCCGCCATTGTCCAACTGTTTTTAAGTCACGCACAACATGTGTGTTTTTTAAATGACGATTCCGATTTTCGCCCCTGCGAACATCTGTCGCTGTTGTATCCTCATACAATGCCAATCGCAAAAGCACGGGACCTGAGCCAAAATCATACGGGCGCATGGGGCGAATATGGGCGTGCCACTGGTCCTGGTCTTGGGAGATCAAAAGGGCGAGCTTTTGTTGAGACATTTTCTCACGCGCGGCCTCAATCGCTTTTTGAACAGCCCCCCGATGTGACCCAACGACTTCAGATCTGCCATTAATCACCATTTGTGGCGTATAGACCATTCTTTTTCCCAAAAGCCTGGCGTAATGGCGCTGCCTTTCAGAAAAAGCTGTTTTTGAGAAAGGGTCTTTCCAGCCAATATAGTCCCAGTAATCGACATGCAAAGATAAGACCACCACATCAGGCCGGGTTGAAAGCTCTGCCAAGAAATCATCTGCCGGCGGGCAGGAAATGCAACCTTGGGATGTAAACAATTCAACCAGAACAGGTGTATGATCCAAATGAGTTTGCTTCCCCCCAACGGGAATTTGCGCATAGCTTGAGCCCGACAGGGTTATCTGTCCGAAGAAGAGACCTAAAATACCGATGGAAATCATGAAAATTTGTTTTATGCGTATCCCCACAACGTCCTGATGATACATCTTTACCTTCGCAAACCGTGATGCGAAAAAAGCCTGCGTCATAGGTCTATCTCCTTTTCAGAACGCTTCAAGCGAGGGGCGACTCTTGGGTTATTACGCCAAAAATTAAACTTTATGTCTTTCATAAAAACTATAAAGTCTCCATCAAGACGGATCCGTTTCTTTGAGTAATCTGGTACACCCTTTTGTCAAAGGCGAATCACATGATAGTGAGGCCAAAGATCTCAAACATTTCACAAAGTCATTTGGTCGCATCAAGAGACATTAAGGAGGTATTTTAAGAAATATCCTCATTCGCCCCTCCCAGAATTTTCCCTCAATAAAAACAAAAACTTATCTTCATCTAACGGCCAAACGGGTAAAAGCGCTTAAAGTCTTTGAGAGGCCGCTTGTCTCTGTGTCATCTTTGCTTTAAAGCCGCATATATGAAAAAAATATCTGCCCTCTGCTCACCTTTTCTAGAAGGGGATGTCTTCCTCCCAAAAAATCTTTATAGAGAGGGGGCATGATCGTCTTCTAAAATACCTTATAATACCATTTGTCATTGTGGGGAATGATGCCTGATCTTCCAACACTTGATCTGCTCATGAACACACAGACCCTTTTGGGGAAGACCGTTATCGTGCGGTCTGACCTGAATGTGCCCATGCGCCATGGTAAACTCTTAGACGACTCTCGCATTCAACGCGCGGCACCGACCTTGCGGGAATTGAGCGACCAAGGGGCAAAAGTCCTTATTTTATCCCATTTCGGGCGCAGTAAGGCCCTCCATGATTTGCGGCCAAGCCTGAGCAATGACACCCCCAGCTTGAATGTTATTTTAGAGCCCCTTGCCGCAGCCCTAGGACGCCCTGTCGCTTTTTCTCCCGATATCATAGGAGAAGAGACCGATAAAGCCCGCCGCGCAATGGCACCGGGCGATTTTCTTCTTTTAGAAAACCTTC
>DDLW01000192.1 GCA_002340345.1 Alphaproteobacteria bacterium UBA2562
ATGGCTGTGTCGGCGGGAGAGAAAAATGTCCTAGAACGCTTACAAAATACAAACCCTGATAGCCTCTCCCCCCGTGAAGCCCTCGATCTACTTTATGATCTACGGGGGACTTTGTTGGAAAAGTCTTCGTGAGTGTCCTGTTTGGAGGTGTCTTTCATGTATAAACCGGATCATCCTCGGCGCCTTATTGATCGTAAAGCGCTGACGATTAAACTGGAAGACATTGGCGCCACGCAAAAAGATTTTGAACAGCGTAAAGCCCTTTTGGCGCTTTTGAAAGACAGCCTGGAACAAGGGCGTGCCGAAGTCAAAAATCGCTTCAGCAATGGTTTAGAAGGTCAAGCGATCGATGGCCCCCAGGCCAGCCGGGCCTTGGCGTATCTTCATGATCAGCTCTTGCGATTGCTGTATGATTTCGTGATGACATATGTCTATCCAACCCCAAACCCGACAAAAGGCGAGAAATTGAGCCTGCTTGCGGTTGGCGGCTATGGTCGGGGGGAGCTTGCGCCGCAATCGGACATTGATTTGCTGTTCCTCACCGGCCATAAAGAAACCGCCCTCAGCGAGCAAGTTGTGGAATATATGCTCTATATGCTGTGGGATCTGGGCTTGAAAGTGGGGCAAGCCACACGCTCTGTGCCGGAATGTCTGAACCAGGCGCGTCAAGATATCACGATCCGTACTGCTTGCCTGGAAATGCGCTATATCTGGGGCGATAAAGCCTTAGCAACGGATTTGCGGGAACGGTTTTTCCGCGAAATTGTCAATGGCAGTGAAGCCGAATTCATCGAGGCGAAACTCCAAGAACGTGACCAGCGCCACGAAAAATTGGGGGGGTCGCGTTATAGTCTCGAGCCCAATATCAAAGATGGCAAAGGCGGGTTGCGAGATCTGCATACCCTGTTTTGGATTGCGAAATATGTTTATCAGATAGATGATGTTTCCCCTCTGGTTGAACGCGGGGTGCTCACAGGGCGTGAGGCTGAGACTTTCAATTCGGCCCATCGGTTTCTTTGGACCTTGCGCTTTCATATGCATTATCTGTCCAATCGCGGTGACGAGCGGCTGACATTTGATAAGCAAACCGATATCGCAACCTTAATGAACTATACAGAGCAAGGAACCAACAAAGCGGTTGAGCGCTTTATGCGCCATTATTTCCTTGTGGCCAAGGATGTCGGCGATTTAACACGTATTTTCTGTGCCGCTCTGGAAGCTGAACAAAAGCGGAAATCGCGGTTTTCTTTGTCCTGGCTTGGCTTCCATCTGGTGAATGCTCCAAAAGAGATCGAAGGCTTTCCGGTGGATCGTGGTCGTTTGACCTTGCGCTCCGATCAATTGGCGCGCTGCCCAAGTGATATGATGCGGCTTTTTAAGGTCGCCCATGGGAAAGGTTTGGATATCCACCCCGATAGCTTGCGTCTGATCACCCGAAATTTGCGTCGGATCAATAAAGCCTTTCGAGAAGACCCAGTGGCCCAGGGCATTTTTATTGACTTGCTCACCGATGAAAATGATCCGGAAAAAGCGTTGCGCCGCATGAATGAAGCCGGAGTCCTGGGAAAATTTCTCCCCGATTTTGGCCGTGTTGTCGCCCGTATGCAATATAACATGTATCATGTTTATACCGTCGATGAGCATACTTTGATGGCCATTGGCATGCTCAACCGGATTGAACAGGGAAAATTGACCGAAGAATTGCCCATTGCTTCGGAGATTATCCAGAAAGTTTTATCCCGCAAAGTGCTCTATATGGCGGTTTTTCTCCATGATATTGCGAAAGGTCGCCCCGGCGATCATTCGATTGTTGGGGCCAAAGTGGCCGAAAAACTCTGTCCCCGCTTAGGGTTCAGCGAAGAAGAAACAGAAACCGTGGCCTGGCTGGTGCGCTGGCACTTGTTGATGAGCGATACCGCCTTTAAGCGGGATGTGGATGATCCCAAGACCGTGACAGATTTTGCGGGCCTGATTCAGTCACCGGAGCGCTTGCGCTTGCTGCTCTGCCTCACGGTTGTGGATATTCGCGCGGTGGGGCCTGGGGTGTGGAACAATTGGAAAGCCACATTGCTCCGCAAGCTTTATAACAGTACCGAATCTGTGCTCACCGGGGGGCTGATCTCCCAAGGACGAGAACGCATGGTCGCGCGCGCGAAAGAAGAAGCGCGCAACGCTTTGGCCGGCTGGGGAGAAGACGAAATTGCCACCTTTTTAGCCCAAGGCAACCCATCCTATTGGCTTAGTTTTGATGTCGATAGCCACCGTCGCCATGCTCAGCTTTTGCGTGAAATGAAGCTGACAAAAGCGCCTTTGCTTGTCGATAGCCGGATTGATGACTATCACGGCGTCACAGAAGTCACGGTTCTGACCGCCGATTATGTGGGTTTGTTGCCGCGCCTTGCGGGGGCTCTTGCTTTAAGTGGGGCGACAATTGTGAATGCACGGGTTGTGACGTTTGATAATGGCACGGCCTTGGATAGTTTTTCGATTCAAGATGTTGGGGATATTGATGGTGATGTGGGGCCTTTTAACCGGCCAGAGAAGCTTGCCAAGTTGTCTTCTAATTTTCATCAAGTGCTTGCGGGGGACATTGCGGTCAGTGAAGCTTTGGCCAATCGTCCATCCCACTTGCCGGCCCGGATGAATGTTTTTGAAGTCAAGCCACGGGTTCTCATTGATAATCAAGGCAGTAACACACATACGATTTTAGAGATTAATGGCCGTGATCGCCCTGGATTTCTGTATCTTGTCACCAATGTTTTGACAAGGCTTGGGTTGCAGATCTCGACGGCGAAGATTTCCACTTATGGAGAACGTGCGATTGATGTGTTTTATGTCAAGGATGTCTTTGGCATGAAAATCCATCATTCAAAGAAATTAGAGGATATTCGGTTGTCATTGGTACAGGCTCTTTCTGAGGGGTGATATCATGGGCGCTTGCGTGCCTTGGCGACTTTTTCGAGAAAAAGTCTGTCAAAAAGCTTTTTGGGAAGGGATGAGGGTAATACAGTCAAAAATTGAAGGGGTTTAGACTTCATAAATTACGAATATTCAGTCTTTTCAAGTAATTGAGTTTTTTAATCAGATTTATAAATGCTCTCTGAACAGAGAGACCTTAGAAAATTATTCTTTCGTATTAATTTTAGATAAAAATCGAGCTTTATTTATTTCAATCTTGATCAATTTAAGAATTTGATTTTTAAAAGAGAAATTCATCTCAAAAAAAAGAATATGGAATTTCTCAGAATGGATAACTGTACTTTAGTATATTTACGAAAGTATAATATATATTGCTCCTTCAGATTTTAGCGTTATAGTTTCTGAAGACGTATTTTTCACATTCTCGAGAGCTGCATTCGCGCTCTTTAATCGTTATATATTCATAAAAACAAAGCGTTATAGCTCTTATGACCCCGTTGAAAGGGCAAAAGCTGCGACCTTTGCTGTGAAGGAGACTCCTATGAACATAGCAATGAAATCGGAAAGTGACCCTTGGCTCGCGCTTGAAATCTTGAACCATTTGAATTTTGGCATTGCTGTGTGCGAAGAAAATGGTGCCCTCTCCTTTTTGAATGCAACAGCGCGGCGGTTTGTAGAGCAAGGAAACGGCTTGTCCAATCATGAGGGGGTTATCCACACAGAATCGGCGCAAGAAACCTCTCTTTTGCACAAAATCATTCAAGATAATGCGCGGAAGAGTTTTGATAATACGGGCAGTCTTTCAAATGAATCGAAAAACTCAATCCATACAACAGAAATCCATGAACCAATCCAACAAGCTTTCATGCAAACTGGATCAGTTTTATATTTACAAAAAGATGAAATATCTAATGAGAAAGACGGTAAAACAATATTTCTATTCATTATGCCCTTGCAATGGTCTTTAGCGCCTGAGACCGTCAGACGGCCTGTTGCAATGATCCTGATGATCGATCCCGAAGAATCTGGCTGTATCCGAACGGATTTATTACGAAAGGTTTATGGCTTAACCCCCGCAGAGGCCAGGTTGGCGCAAGGCATCTTACAAGGAATGTCCTTGCAAGATTTTGCCAAAGAGGCCGGGGTGAGTATTAATACCGTGCGCACACAGCTCAAACAGGTTTTTACGAAGACGGGGACCAAGCGGCAAGTCGACCTTATGCGGATTCTCATGTCAGGGCTGGCGAAAGTGGCTTAAAGCGCGTTATACTAGAAATTTCATATTCTATTATATCTTAAGATATGGCTCTGGCCTGCATGCGACAGTTTGCCACATACTTACAGCCGATAGAAGACATAATCCATAGGGATAGTTCAAGAAAGATAGGAATAACCATTTTTACCAATAGGTCTTAAAGCATTTGAGAAAAGGCCAAAGGGTTGCAAATTTTCCAAAAGCTTTTTGCGAGAGGTTTGCTCGAAAAAGTTGCCTGATTTCGCGCCAGCGAAAAGTGCTGAACTTTGTGGAAGGCGATAAGTGGCGGCTTGACCGGGAGAGAAAGATTTTTCAAATGGTTCCGTTTGAAGACAGTTTGCGTTAAAGGAAAGCCTTCGACGATATTTTGCGACAGGCTTATTGCTATGACAGTTTCTAAAGATCCCTTTTCAGAAAATTCTCAAAATGCGGCGTCGCAAAAGTCTGTCCCTGAAACAGACCTTAAAAACCCTGCAGGACCGTCTAAAAATGCAAGTTTCTTAAGAGCTTTAGCTGCCGTCAGCGGCTTGACCATGATCAGCCGTGTTTTAGGCTTTTTAAGAGATATGATGATGGCTGGGGTTTTGGGCACGGGCGCTGCGGCGGATGCTTTTGTGGTGGCTTTATTTTTCCCGAATCTGTTCCGGCGTTTATTTGGCGAAGGGGCTTTTTCTTCTGCCTTTGTGCCGATGTTTGCGGGCATGCTTGTCGAAGAGGGTCCTAAAAGAGCCATGGCCTTTGCCAGCCAAGCTTTTATGGTTTTGGCGAGCTTTTTACTGCTCCTGGTACTCCTTTTTGAGAGCCTCATGCCGTGGGTCGTCCAGCTGGTGGCGCCCGGCTTCGATCCGGAAGGGGAGCGTTTTGCCCTGGCTGTGATGTTTATGCAGGTCACAACGCCTTATCTTTTGTTTATTTGTCTTGTCGCGATGCTGGGGGGGATTCTCAATTCTGTCAATCGGTTTGGCGCTCTTGCGGCGACACCGATTTTGTTTAATATCAGCCTTATCCTTGGCCTTTTGGTGGGCCGTGAAATGGGGAGTGCCACAGCAGGATATATCCTATCCTGGGCTGTGTGCCTGTCAGGGCTGGTGCAGTTTTTATGGATGTGTCTTTGGTGTCGTAAGGCAAAAACCCTCCCGAAGATTGTACGGCCAAAAGTGACCCTAGACATTCGCACCCTGGGTCGCCGCTTAGGCCCGGCCATTTTCTCCCATGGGGTGATGCAAATCAGCTTATTGGTGGGGAGTATTTTGGCCTCGACCCTGCCCATGGGGGCTGTTTCTGTCCTTTATTACGCGGATCGTGTCAACCAGCTTCCTTTAGGGGTGGTCGGGGTGGCGATTGCCACAGCATTGCTGCCAAAGCTGTCTAAGAGCTTGAAAGAGGCGCAAAAAACGGGGGATAACACACAGGCGCGCCGCTATCAAAGCCGGGCCACAGAATTTGCCTTACTTTTGACCTTGCCCGCCGCTGTGGCTTTGGCGGTGATTGGGGCGCCGATTATTTCGGTGTTGTTTGAACGTGGAGAATTTGGCCCAGATGATGTTGTCGCAACCGCTGCGGCTTTACAAGTCTTCGCTTTTGGTCTGCCAGCGTTTGTGGCCGTGAAAATCTTACAGACGGGCTTTTTTGCGCGGGAAGATACCAAAACCCCCTTTAAAGCGGGGGTTGTCACGATGGTGAGCTATTGTCTCTTAGCGCTCACCCTGATGCAGATCTGGGGACATGTGGGCTTGGCTTTGGCAACATCGCTGTCTGGCTGGGTCAATGCTTTGCTGCTTGTTTATTTGCAGCACCGTCGGAATTTCTTTTATTTCGACAAACGGGCCCAATCTGTGACCCCGCGCTTGCTTCTTGCGTCGGCTCTTATGGGCGCTGCTATTTTTTGGGGAGAGCTTTTGCTCGCAGATTGGTTTGTGGCCGAGGGTTTGTCGAAATATTTCGCCCTTGCGGGTCTTGTGCTCGGTGGAGGTTGTTGCTATGCGGTGGCGCTTTTGGGGCTCCGTGCGATCACGCCCCGCGAATTCAAAGCTCTGCTGAAAGGGCGGATGAAAGAGCAATGATCGCTTGACCCCCAGCCAGAGTCGAGGGATAAACCCGGTCCAGACCCAAGAGAGCGCATGTCCCATCAAATGATCCGACGACATACACTCTCTCTTATTGAATTTGCGCAAGGCTCCATAGGTATTATGTCATCAAATGATTTCGACCTTGTTATATTAAGGGCTGTGCTGGTGATCAGCCCCAGCCCTTTTATGCGATGCGAGCCGTGACAGAGCTGTGTTTTGTCTTTGACAGCGCAAGGCCCATGACCAAAGTGAGAGACCCATGAACCGCATTTTTTCAGGCGTGCAACCGACAGGCAATTTGCATTTAGGCAATTATTTGGGCGCTATTCGGAATTGGGTCCAGTTACAGCCTGATTATGCTTGTATTTTTTGTATTGTCGATTTGCATGCCTTGACCCTTCCCCAAGATCCAAAAGCTTTGGCGCAAGCAACACGGGAAGTGACCGCCGCTTATATCGCTTCGGGGATTGACCCAGAGAAAAGCATTATTTTCAACCAAAGCATGGTCACAGGCCATGCCGAATTGTCTTGGCTTTTGTCCTGCCAAACGCCTCTTGGTTGGCTGAACCGTATGACGCAATTTAAAGAGAAGGCTGGCAAGCATCGTGAAAATGCGGGCTTAGGGCTTTATGCTTATCCTGTGTTGATGGCGGCCGATATTTTGCTTTATAAAGCCACCCATGTCCCCGTTGGCGAAGACCAAAAGCAACATCTTGAGCTGGCACGCGATATTGCGGGTGCTTTTAATCGCAATTTTGGCGTAGAGCTTTTTCCGCTGCCAGAACCGCAAATCCTAGGCCATGCAACCCGCGTGATGTCTTTGCGGGATGGCACGAAAAAAATGAGCAAATCCGATAGCTCTGACTATAGCCGGATCAATTTAAGCGATGATGCGGACAGTATTGCGTTGAAAGTGCGCAAAGCAAAAACGGATCCGGAACCTTTGCCAGAAACAGCCGATGGCCTGGCGGATCGCCCAGAAGCCCGTAATCTCATTGGCATTTATGCAGCCTTGACGGATAAGACTGTTGCAGAATGCTGTCAAGATTGGGGCGGGAAGACATTTTCTGACTTCAAAGCGGCTTTATCGGAGATCGCTGTGGCGAAATTAGCGCCCATCCATGATGAAATGGCCCGCCTGATGGACGATCAGAGCCACCTTGATGCCATTTTAAAGCATGGCGCAGACCGTGCTCATGACATCGCTGGCCAAACCATGCATGCGGTAAAAGAGATCATGGGCTTGGTGGCTGTATAAAGCTTTTTGACAGACTTTT
>DDLW01000024.1 GCA_002340345.1 Alphaproteobacteria bacterium UBA2562
AAGTCTATCAAAAAGCTTTTATAAGTGGGGATCTCGCATAACATCTGACGCAAGGCTCAATAATTTTACGCTCAATTTCAATAAGAGTGCAGACGCTTTTGTTCTTGAAGGTGGAAGCCGCGCATGGATAATATTATAAGCTGTGTGCGTTGATATAAAAACAGCCTAAAATATTTTTCGTTTCTGAGGAAAGACAATCTAGGCCCAAGATGAAAGGACAAAAAATGAAAAAACTTTTCCTTACAGTTTTGTTTGTTATGGGTTTTGCAATTACACAGGCTCAGGCGCATTGCGAAATTCCCTGTGGGATTTATGGGGATGGTGAAAGATTTACGGAAATGATGGAGCATGCACAAACCATCGAAAAATCCATGAATGAAATCAACAAACTCAGCAATCAAGAGAAACCTGACTATCATATGATTTCACGCTGGACGACAAATAAAGAAGAGCATGCGAAGGAAATACAACATATCATTGCGCAATATTTTCTCGCCCAACGGGTCGCACTGCCGAAAAAAGACGCGTCTCCAGACGACATCAAAGATTATGAAACCCATACGGTTTTGCTCCATCACATCTTGGTGCGCGCCATGAAAACAAAACAAACAACGGATATTGCCACAGTCGAGACATTGCGCATGGCTGTGGAAGCTTATAAAAAGCATTACTTCAAAGACCATGGCCATGCCCATTAGAGCAAAGCGCGATCAGGTGGACTCACCTGGTCGCTGCGTTTTGCGGCAAAAACAAGACTTTAGAGCAAGGGATGGGCTTATCCAACCGGCAAAGTCACTGACGTCGCCGGTTGGATAAGGTTTCAAAAGCTTTTTGAAAGACTTTTTCTCGAAAAAGTCGTCCAATTTCGCGCAAGCGAAAAAAGCGAGAAACGCCTCACTTTGCCTTTTGCTGGAGCCGGGTGATATGAAACCCCTCGGCGTCTGTGGGGGCGACAAAATATTGTGTGACCTGGGCAAACATCTCAGCCGTATCTGTTTTGGCTCTTTCTGGCTGTTCGAGACGTCTTTGAGCGATGTGCGCGAGACAGACCGCATCGGGGCTATCGATATAAAGCAAGTGATGGGGGGCCTCTATTTCCAAGAAAAGACGCCGAAACCAGTCTCTTTGCGCAAGGGTGTTGGCGGGAAAGTCCATGACCACATCTGTGCCGGTGCTTAAGATGGACTGAACCAGCTTTTTCATCTGGGGTTTTAATTGATTTGAAAAGTGGACATAGCTCTCTAATGAGGTGATTGCATTGGGATAAACAGCCGCCAACCACTCATCTTCGCAGAGCAGCACAGCGTTTTTCTCCAAAGCGATGACCTTGGCCTTGGTCGATTTACCAGCGCCCATTTTGCCGCAGAAGAATATGAGGGTTCCTTTTTTCATCGGTGATTCCATGGCTGATCGCAGCTTCAATCCAAAATAGCAACAGATTTAATCTGTGCCCAAATCTCTTTACCAGGCGTGAGCTGAAGGGCGGCTACTGATTTTGCGGTCAGGCGGGCGAGACATGCGGTTTCGCCAATCGCAAGACGGGCTAAGACCACAGCTTGATGGCTGCCTGGGGCCAGTTCGACAACTTTTGCCGACAGTAAGTTTAAAATGCTGACCCCTTCCGAATGGGACGCTGCAAGGCTGACATCCCGGGCGAGAATGCGCAAGCGTATCGTTTGGCCAAGGGGGTGGCCTGGGTCTCGAACCCAAAGAGACCCCCCTGGAAAGGCCGCCCGCGCAAGATGCCATTGGAGGTCGCGCTCAACAATTTGAGCCGTGAGAACGACGGCCGCCTCTTCATCTTGGCGAAAGGGGAGGTCGAGCCGGGTGAGAACTTCAGACAGTGGGCCCGTTGCTATAAGACGCCCTTTCTCCATTAAGATCATGCTATCGGCCAAGCGCTCAACTTCGGCAATATCATGGCTGACATAGAAAATAGGCACGGCCAAATAGGCGCTTAAGCGATCGAGATATGGCAGGATCTCATTCTTGCTCATACGATCAAGGGCGGCAAGGGGCTCATCCATTAATAGGAGTTCTGGCCCAGACATCAAAGCGCGGCCAATAGCAACACGTTGGCGTTCCCCTCCGGATAACCGCAAAGGCGCACGGTCTAGAAGATGCGTCAAGCCAAGAAGGGTGACAATCTCGTCAAAATCGATTGAACTTGCCTCTTTTTTGCTGCGCTTTAAGCCATAAGTCAGATTCTTGCGCACAGACATATGGGGAAACAGGCTGGCTTCCTGGAAAACATAGCCAATTGGGCGCTTATGGGGGGGCAGGAAGGTCTTATGATCTTGCCAGACTTGGCCGTTGATCCTCAGCCGTCCATCGGCCATATGGGTCAAACCCGCCATGCAGCGTAAAACAGACGTCTTGCCGCAGCCAGAAGGACCAAAGAGGGCTGTCACGCCCTGGGCGGGGGCAGAGAAATCGACATCCAATTGGAATTGGCCGAATCCTCCACAAAAATAGGCTTCCACGAGGCTCATTTCAAACGACTTCTCATATGCTTTTCTGTCAAAGTCATAACCAGAATGACGAGGAAAGAGAAAATAACCATGCCAGCAGCAAGGATATGGGCTTTTGCCCATTCTAAGGTTTCAACAAAATCATAAATTGCTACGGAAAGCACCTTTGTTTCGCCAGGGATATTCCCGCCGATCATCAGCACAACACCGAATTCTCCCATCGTATGCGCAAAGCCAAGCACCGCGCCTGTTAATAGACCCGGTCGTGCCAAGGGCAGGGCGACGGTAAAAAAAGCGTCAAGGGGAGAGGCGCGTAAAGTTGCCGCCACTTCTAAAGGCCGATCGCCAATGGCTTCAAAGGCATTGCGAACGGGCTGGACGACAAAAGGCAAGGAGTAAATGACAGAACCGACAACCAAGCCTTCAAAAGTAAAAGGCAAAGACTGGCCAAACACAGCCGTTGCGGCTTGGCCAACGGGGCTTGAGGGGCCTAAAATAAGAAGCAAATAAAAGCCGAGAACCGTCGGCGGCAGCACCAGAGGTAAGGCGACAATGGCCCCAATGACCTCTTTCCATTTTGTTTTCGACCGTGCCAGCCACCAAGCCAAAGGGGTGCCGAGGATCAGCAGAACAAGGGTCGTGATGGTGGCGAGTTTCAGGGTCAGAAGGACCGGTTCCCACATGGTGCTGTACCTGTTGTTTTTCGCTTACGCGAAATGAGACGACTTTTTCGAGAAAACGTCTTTCAAAAAGCTTTTGAAAAGAATGGCTGTGTTCACTGTTTGCACAATGGATTTCATTGGGAGGGTGTGGCAAGAGATTTTTCAAAGCCATAGCCATATTTTTCAAGGATTTCATGGGTTTGTTTTGTTTGCAAAAAAGTCCAGAAAGCCTGGGCCGCAGTACTTTCGGCGCCTGGTTTTAACAGCACGGCATCTTGCTTAAGAGGGGTGTAAAAATGCTCTGGGACCCGCCATTGTGAGCCTTCTGTTTGCTGGATCACTTGCGATAAGGCGATGAAGCCAAGGGGGGCATTGCGGGTTGCCACAAATTGATAGGTTTGGGCGATGTTGTCCCCCCGGACCAGCTTGCTTTTAAGGTCCTGATAAACACCAAGCTTTTCCATAGTCTCAAAAGCGGCCATGCCATAAGGTGCGGTTTTCGGATTGGCAAGGGCTAATTTTGTGAAAGCCTCGGGCTCTTTGAGAATCGCGCCTCGATCATCAACCAATGTTGGGTCCGCGCTATATAAGACAATTTTACCAATTGCATAGGTAAAGCGGGTGCCAGGGACCGCCCAGCCTTCTGTTTCTGCTTTTTCGGGGCGCACTCTATCGGCGGCGAGAAACAGTTGAAAAGGCGCACCATAGACAATTTGGGCGTAGAGTTTTCCCGTCGACCCAAAGCTGAGAAGGGCTTTATGGCCTGTCTCTGTTTCAAAATGTGCGGCGATATCTTTGGCGGCGGCTGTGAAATTTGCGGCAACGGCAATATTGATGGTTTCCGCTTGGGCAGAAGGCGTCATAACAGCCCAGCTTACGCCACAAAGGAGGCTGAAAGCTGCCGCAAATCCCTTTTGGAGATGGAGGGGAAGTCTCATGCTCGATCTTCCTTTTTAGAGAGATAATGAACCCCGGCATTTTTTCGAGAAAAAGCTTTTTGAAAGACTTTTTCTCGAAAAAGTCGCCCCCATTTTCGCGTCAGCGAAAAGAAGAGACGACCCTCTACCAAGGTTTTCTATCCTAGCTCCCATAACGTTTTTGCCATTCGGCTTCCAAAGCTTCCATCCAAGACGGATGGGGTTCCAAAAGCGGCGTGCCTAGCGCTTCTAGAGACAAGGTCGCCGGACCTTTTGGTAAAGCGTTAAAAGCCTCTCTCTGTTCTGGGGCTATTTTTGCCAAATCCAACACAGTGAAATCGCCCCAAATTGTGGGATCTTGCTTTTTCAATTGCGCTTCTGGTGACATCAAAAAATTGACCAGCACCATGGCGCCCGCTTTTGCTTTGCGCCCAGCATTGGCCGGAATCGCAAGGAAATGCGTATTCCCCAGGGTCCCACCGCTGTGAATATGCGTCCTTGTACTTGGCGGTAAAAGCCCTTGATCGATCAAGCCAGAGGCTTCGTTGGGATGGAAACTCAAGGCAAAATCCACTTCGCCATCGGCGAAAAGCTGTCTCAAGCCAGGACCACTTGGCGGAAAGGCCTGTCCCTTGCGCCAACTCACCGGATGGAGAGCTTCAAGATAAGACCATAAAGGCTGTGTCGCAGCCGCAAACGCCGCTTGATCAGACACCGGTTTTTGCAAAAGCGTCGGGTCCTCGATGACCTCAATCAGCGTCTGTTTCAGGAAGGTTGAGCCCATAAAGTCAGGGGGCTGGGGATATGTGAACCGCCCTGGATGGGATTTCGCCCAGTCAAGAAGCGCCATGGCAGAGTCAGGCGGGGTCTCTATCCTGTCTTGATCATGCATAAAAACAAATTGCGCCATGCCCCAGGGCGCTTCTAAGCCATCGACGGGAAGGGTGAAATCAATCAAAGTCGTTGGCTTGCCCGCATGGTCGACCAGGCTGTTATGGGGCAACAGATCCGTAAAAGGGCCAAAGAGCATATTCGCTTTTTTAAGGGCTGCAAAATTTTCACCATTAATCCAAATCAGATCAATACTGCCTTTTTGATCTTTACGACCAACAGTTTTTTCCGCCAAAAGCTGAGACACAACAGAAGCCGTGTCAGAGACTTTGACCAGATTCACCGTGACACCATAGCGCTTTTCGACTTCCTCTCCCGCCCAGGTCATATAAGCATTGATTTTCTCATCACCGCCCCAGGCATTCCAATAGACGACACTGTCTTTCGCATGGTCCTGGACAGCGGCCCAGTCAGGAAAGACCGACATATCGGTTTTCTCCGCCACAGCGGGAAGGCTGGCAAAAGAAAAACTGGCCGCAAACGCCAAAGCCAAAGATCTGAGAGAATGCTTGTTTATGCCCTGATGGGCCGGAAAAAAAGACATAGAGAAGAGATCTCCTCGGGGAAAGCGCAAGACACAAACAAGACAGAATAGGGCCAAATGCGGTCTTGGCAAAAGTCTGCGTTATGGGTTTAGCAGATCTGTTAAAGCGTTGGATCCGCGCCAATCTTGGCGTATTTTGTGAATCGTTTCTGGGTGCAGATAATGGTTGGTTCGGTCCGCAACATGGCGAATGAGAGCCTCCTCGGACAGCGTGGCTGACCAATTTTCTGTGCTGCTGTGCGGGTCTGTGTTTTCCCGCTGCTTCACTTGCCATTTTGCACACCATGTCACGGACCATAGCCACATAAGACGTCGCATGGGCAGATAAAAAGGGCGCATGGCCTCTAAAAGAGACCCTGGGATATTTTGTTGCCAGCATTCATAGAAATCCGCCATATCGCTATGGCTGAGATCGCCTTGGGCCTCTTTATCCCAGCTGGTCGATGTATAGAGCGTCGCATGGGCAAGATCTAAAGCCGGGCAGCTATAGCGGCATTTTTCAAGATCCACCAGAATCGCACGCCCATCTGGTCGGAGAATGAAATTGCCAGGATGGGCATCGAAAGAAATGAGGGTCAGGGGGGGCAGGAGTGCGGAGGCTTCAAAAAGCGCCAAATCACGTCTTGCCATCGCCACTTCATCCAAGATCGCCGTGCGGCTGTCTTCGGCGATTACCGCATGGTCTAAGAAAAGACTTTGGCGAGAGATTTCTGCAAGCGCTTCTGTAAAAGCCTGTTCTGCATTGAACAGCGGTGCTCTTTGTTTGCGGGGCGGTAAGGCAAGACGATGGAGGGCGGCAAGGGAAAACGCTATCGCGGGGGCATGCTCTGGCAAAGAAACGGGCCCGCCTTCGATCGCTTCAACGATAAGAGCCCCCATCGGGAGATCGGGCTCTGGGGCCAATCTGCGGATGAAGCGTGGCGTCGCACCGCTTGGGGCCGCCCGCTGAAAACAGGCCGTTTGATAGGTTAAGTTCGCCAAAGGGGACAGCGCCATTTGGCTTTGTTTGGGAATGCGCGCCAGATGGCCGGTCGTCCCAATCACGATATGATCATGGGCAAGCCCTTTGTCCTCTAGCAGCACAAGGTCTGTTTCTGTAATGGTCCTATAGTCTGGCAAGGTCTGAAGACAGGTCGCAAGCGCCTGTTTAACATGCAAAGCAGGGCGTTCTGTTTCCGTCATTGTCAACAACCTCTCCAGGGCGACACCCTCTTAGAGCAAAGCGCGATCAGGTGGCGTCACTTGGTCGCTTTCGTTTTGCGGTAAAAACAGGGGGCGCCCTTAATCATCGGCAAAAGGATCACGCAAAAGCACATTACTTCTTGTGAGTGCATCATGTAAACAACATCGCCGGGGGTGTCCTAAACTCCATAGAATGTCGATTGCAAAAAACAGTGTCAAAAAGAAAAAACATCCTGTCCGCACGGTGCTGCGCCCTAAACTCAACCGGCCTGCATCGGCGTAAAGAGGCCGACCATCATCCTCTCGATCCGCAAGGCGGTGATGGCGGACAACAGACAATCCAAGCACTCTTTTGCCTGGCGTCCCGCGCCAGACAGAGGCATCAAACGCCGAGAAATATCCCCAGCTGATCAAAAAAGCGAGCAAACCTTGTAAAAGCGGCGGGGCTGATTGTCCGTCTTCTGTGGTTATGGTCTCAAAGTCCATATTAAACATGGTGAACAACACAGAGACCATCAAGGCAATCACAATAGCATCCAGCAAAAAAGCAATTACCCGCATCCAACGGGGGCCAAAACGCGGTTCTTCTGCGTTTGGGGTTTGGGCACGCCATTGCTGGAAATCTTCAGGCAACATGGGGAGCTGTCCTCGATCTGAGAGCAAAGGGCAAAAGGATAGGTTTATCCTTTTGATCCGTTTTGCGGCAAAATGAAAGCAGAATGCCGTAACTTTTGCCGACTGGCCGTAGAAGGAGACATTTAAGGCTGTTGCGGAGGTAAGGCAAGAGGCCGCGCAGCAAAAGCCGCCTCGGCACTTTCCTTGATCGTTCGGAGCATCTGGCGCCGCACAAGGACATTGAAAGGCCGCATCATGCCCCAATGCCCGGCAAAACACCATTGCGCTTCATCGGACAGACATTCAACCCAGGTTTCCGTCGTTAAACGGCATCCCTTGGCCAAAGCAGATTGCTTTGCTTGCGCGCGTCCTTTGGCTTGAAGTTTCGGGCTTTCTTCCTCTTGCAAATGAAACCCCCACACGAAACGGACAAAGCGCGGGTCGCGCAAATGGCGAAATTCTTCAGGGGACTCGAATTTAACAATGCCCCCGCGGGCCTCCCAAAATTGCCCAGCCATCCCATAAAGGACTCTTTCCCCTTCAATGTCTTCCAAGGGGATGAAGCCAAATTTTGGCAATTGCCGCAAGCTATAGCCCCCATCCCAATGCTGGGGGCCGCTTTCCAAGAGACTATGGGACATGCGTTGGGAAAAGCAGAGTCTATTCATCCAAGATAAGCGCAAATCCACCTGCTTCACCGCTTGCCAACTCACCTCTTGCGGGGCTGCAATAAAGACACTGTGAACATCTTGGAAATCAACCCGGTTCAGCCACGCGGACAGAACAGAGTCGCGCGACGCTTTAACATGGCTCATATTCGCCATGTCTTCACGTGCGGCCACGGGAACAAGCGCTGCTGGCTGTTGCAGCGAGAGCAAAGACTGACGAAAAGGCGTACGGGTCACCGGAGCCACAAGAAAACACTCACAGTCTAGATTTCGTTCAGGGTCCGACCGATAATTCGCATATGGGGCGGACTCTTACGCAAAATTAGGCGACTTTTTCAAGAAAAAGTCTTTCAAAAAGCTTTGAGAGCAAAACGCGTCGGGGGATTTCTGCCCCCAACGCATTCTGTCAGATTTTAAGAGAATGTTCTGAGATCCGTCAAATAGCCTGTGATGGCCGCCGCCGCCGCCATTGCGGGGCTCACCAAATGGGTGCGGCCATTGCGGCCTTGCCGACCTTCAAAATTGCGGTTTGAGGTCGAAGCGCACCGCTCCCCTGGCTCTAAACGATCTGCATTCATCGCCAAGCACATGGAGCATCCAGGCTCTCGCCATTCGAAACCAGCGGCTTCAAAAATTTCATCCAAGCCTTCTTGCTCGGCTTGTTCTTTGACGAGGCCAGAGCCCGGCACCACCATCGCAGAAACAGAGTCAGACACTTTCCGGCCTTTTGCGATCTCAGCCGCCGCCCGCAAATCTTCAATTCGACCATTGGTGCAAGATCCAATAAAGACCCGATCGATTTTCACTTCGGTCAAAGGCATGCCAGGGGTCAAGCCCATATAGTCTAAAGCCCGTGTCCATGCCGCTTGTTGATTCGGATCTTGGACATCTTTGGGATTGGGCACAACCGCTGTGATCGGCAAAACATCCTGCGGGCTGGTTCCCCAGGTGACATAAGGAACGAGGTCCGAGACATCCAAGGTCACGACCTTATCATAATGGGCGCCCTCATCACTGGTCAGAGTTTGCCAATAGGCAATGGCCTGTTCCCAGGCACCGGCTTTGGGCGCAAGTGCCCGGCCTTTCAGATAGTCGAAAGTCTTTTCATCCGGCGCAATCAAGCCAGCACGGGCGCCCGCTTCGATGGACATATTACAGACGGTCATGCGCCCTTCCATCGTGAGGGCCTGGATCGCTTCCCCCGTATATTCAATGACATAGCCTGTGCCGCCGGCGGTGCCGATCTTACCAATGATGGCTAAGACCAGATCTTTCGCCGTGCAGCCTTCCGGAAGAGCCCCTTCGATATGCACGCGCATATTTTTTGCCGGCTGTTGGATCAAAGTCTGTGTGGACAAAACATGTTCCACTTCAGATGTGCCGATCCCAAAGGCCAAAGCCCCAAAAGCGCCATGGGTTGAGGTATGGCTATCGCCACATACGATTGTCATGCCCGGCTGGGTGAAGCCTTGTTCTGGTCCGATGATATGGACAACGCCTTGGCGAATATCATCCATGGCGTAATATTCGACTCCAAACTCTTTGCAATTTTGTTCAAGAGTCTCAACTTGCAATTTGCTTTCTGGATCAGCAATACCGACACTGCGATCTGTCGTTGGGACATTATGATCTGCCACGGCCAGGGTGGCTTCCGGGCGACGGACATTTCGGCCATTCATGCGCAGACCTTCAAAGGCCTGGGGACTGGTCACTTCATGGACCAGATGGCGGTCGATATAGAGAATACTGCTGCCGTCATCAGCATGGTGGACGAGATGTTGATCCCAAATTTTGTCAAACAGGGTACGCGCAGTCATCGGGGGGGTAGGCTCCTAAAAAACAAAAGCGAGGCAATGACGGGTCTGTCACGATCAAACGCTTTTGTGATAGCGTGAAGTCGTTACTTAAAGCCTTTGTGCGCTATAAAAGAGACTTTTGCAAGATTTCCATTTAGAGCCAAGGCCAAGACGACAGACAGACAATTCGTCGAGTCCATTTTGCCATAAACACATAAAACCAAAGAGTATTTCCCAGTCACAAGGGTCACATTTGTGATCATTTCTCTTGCAAGATGCGCCAAGGACCATAAGACTGTAAAAGAGTTTTTTTAAATTATAGCATTTTTTCCCCAAAAAAACTGCAATTGGTTTCTCATGTCTCAAAAATGCTATAAGCCATCGAAGAAAGAGAGCCGGTGCCACAGCATGAAACGCACGCCTTCTCTCCTTGAATTTAAGGAATAAGTCTCTTGGTTTCTTTGACAAAAACGTCTTCGGAAGAGTCTATACCGCAGTCAGGCTCTGCGCGTCTTGTCGAAGTGACACGGGGAGACTTAGTAGAATCACAGCATTTCGGCCGCATGGCCATTTGTGACCAATATGGTCATGTCCTGGCGGCTTGGGGCAATATTGAAACCGCCTTTTATCCGCGTTCTGCTGTGAAAATGATCCAAGCTTTGCCGCTTTTGGAAAGCGGGGCGGCTGACCATTTTGGCCTGACAGAGCGATATTTAGCCCTCGCCTGCGCCTCCCATAATGGCGAGCTTTGCCATGCAGACGCCATTATGCAGTGGCTCGCAGATCTTGAACTCAAAGACCTCTGCATAATAT
>DDLW01000010.1 GCA_002340345.1 Alphaproteobacteria bacterium UBA2562
AAAGGGGCTGCCACTTTAACCCGCTTTGCTCTAGGGCCCTTTTTTCTAGACGATCTTATTTCCACAATTCCGCGAGGTTCCTCCTTGGCCAAATCACAGTTTTACGTGCCCTCCTCTCCGCAAAATCACGCCCAGGGTCTGCTCCTTCTGAAAATGGGTGCAAAGGCCTTGCGAAATTATGGGCAGAAACTTCTGGAAGGCACGAGACAAATAGCCCCTGTGAGCCTTTTTACGGCGGCCATCGGCAGTGTTGTGCTTTTGTCCGGAACAGCGCGCTTTATTGAGGGACCAGATGCACAACCACAGAGCCCTCCAGCAGCTCTGTCGCCCATCGCGCCCAAAGCAGGGCTTGGGACAGACCGCCCTTTAGAACAGACCCTCGATCGCCCCCGCACCGTGGCGGCTTTACGCGAAATTTTCCAAGACTATGGCTATGTTTTATCGCAAGCCACAGGGGAAAATGGCATTGTGCCGGCGCTCTTTCTGACGCGTCTTCCCGAGGATTACACGATTGTGCCGGCCGGTAAGCCACGTAAAGAGATGTTTGTGCAGATCGCACTTCCGCTTATTTTGAAAGTGAATGCGGACATCACCCAGAACCGCGAACGTCTTTTAGACCTGCAAAAAGCTTCGGCGGCAGGCACCGCCCTGTCTTTGGCGCAAAAGACATGGCTTCATGAGGTGATGCTGCGCTATGACCTGCGGGATGCGGAGGAAACAGCAGAAACGCTCAGCCGCGAGGCTATCGATTTTTCAGCCCTTTTAGAGCGCATGGATGTGATCCCTGTCTCTCTTGCGTTGGCGCAGGGATCCGTCGAAAGTGGCTGGGGATCTTCACGTTTTGCGCGTAAAGGCCAAGCCCTGTTCGGCCAATGGACATGGGATCCGAACTCTGGGATTGTCCCGCGTGAACGCCAAAAAGGCAAAACCCATCTCGTCCGGCGTTATGACACATTGCTCGAGGGTGTCAGGGCCTATGCCTTGAATCTTAACCGCAATCGCGCCTATCAAGACTTTCGCGCGATCCGTGCCCAGGCGCGCGCCCAAGGACAGGCTTTAAAAAGCCATGCCCTGGCAAACGGATTGACCCGCTATTCCGAATTGGGTGCGGTGTATGTCCGCGAAATCCAGAAAATGATTCGCTACAACCGCTTGACGGATTATGACTTTGCCCAGCTCGCACGCCCTCTCGCACGCTCTGCGGCACACCAAAAGCCGCAGGAGAACACCCAAGACCCCTCTCCGGCGGCACTTTTGCTCTAAGGCACCAGATATTGCATGCCCCCCCAACGATAACGGCCATCGCCCCTTGGCAAGGTGCAATTCAGCCGCGCACGGCCCGAGGGAAAGGCTTGAGGGACTGTGCCTGAGATCAACCAGCCTTGGGGTGTCTTTGCACGCTGGAGGGGAATTTTACCTTGTCCGGAGGCAAAACAGGCCAGCGACTCTATGGCCTTCAGGCCTTGTGGCATCATAAACCGAACATGCAGGGGATTTTTGGGAACCCAACCCGGGGCAGGCTGGAGCTGCTGCCAGAGCAAAGGCGTCGCCGTGACCACCTGGCGAAACCGAGACAGTTTGCCATAGCGGTCATTCATGGGAAAACGAGGCAAGAAAAAGCGATTATCCTGTGCGTTGGCAACACCGGAATGCTGGCCAAAAGCGGCTCGAAATCCAGCCTTCCGGATCAGCGTCATTTCTTTTTCACCGGCTTCACCAAAGGGGAATGCAAAAACATCAGGGACCATGCCCAGTTTTTCCTGGAAAAGCGCTTGGGCCTGGCGCAAATCTCGCTGATTTTCCGCCAGAGACGCTTGCGGCCAATGGCCATGGCTGTGGCTATGCAGGCCTAACGATAAGCCTTCTGCCTGCAAGCGGGCTAAGTCTTCCCAGGAAACATAATCGGGCGCCCCGTCCTCGAGGGGTTTTGTCGCCACAAATAAAAGCGCAGGCACGCCCTTGGCGCGCAAAAGAGGCCATGCCTTTGTCGCGAAAGACCGAAAAGCATCATCAATCGTCAGGGCAACCGCTTTTTCTGGAAGGGCTGTTTTCTGCTCAAAAGCCTCTAAGATCGCCGCAACCGACACAAAGACATGGCCGGTGCGCTGGAGATATGTCAATTGCGCGCGAAAAAGCGCCATGCTGATCTGTGTTGAGGCATGCTCAGGGTCCCCAAACCGATGATATGTCAGAATAACGGCATGGGGCGGATCTTGCAGAGGCTGTTCTGCCTTTAAGAGGGGACTCACCAGGAGAAACGCAAAGCAGGCAAGAGCAAAAGACAGCGAAAAAATTATATTCTGTCTCATCTTATCCAATCATACTGCGTGGTAAAAGCCGGTCGGAAAGCACAGGAAATTGTCTTGGCTGAAAAAGCTGGTAATGCCACCATTCTTTGAGGTAACAATCCCATCCCGCCGCGGTCATTAAACCCAAAAGAAGGGCGCGATTCCGCTGGGCCTCTTCGGAAATATCTGTTCTGCCATGGTGGGATTGCGCTGTAAAATCATCAAAAGCGGTCCCCATCTCCAAGGGCATGCCGTCTGAATCCAATAAAGTGAGATCAATTGCAACCGCACGAGAATGCGGCGACCCCCGCCTTGGATCCGCTAGAAATGTGCTGTCAGGTGTGTGCGTCCATAAAATCCATTGCGCCTCCGAGGGGCGGAAAGCATCAAAAATCCGAAACCGATAGCCCAAAGGCTTCGCAAGGGCGATCGCCTTTAAAAGCAAAGCGGCGGCCTTCTCATGCAAATAACAATCGGCCTGGCTATAAACAGGCTTACCGGTGAAATTATCGGGCCTGGCATAGGCTATTTGAAGATCGACATCAAAAACAGGGGGTTTTATGGTTACCAGCATCCGTCTTTCTCTATTCTCTTATGCTTCAATCTCATATACCGATAGCGCCAAAAGATCCCGTTTTGGCGCGTCGGCTCACGAAAGGCGTCCTTAGTTTACGTACATGATATGTCTAAACAGAAACGAAGCTTCGCCTGAATCTTTTATTTGCGTCACGGCACGCTTGCCAAAAGGCCTGTCCTTGAGCAACCATTTTATTCCTGTGGGGTCATTTTAAAAGCTTTTAAAAGAAAAGGACTTTTTAGCACAATGCGCATTTTAGCTCTGGAGAGTAGTTTCGCCTGTTGTTCTGTGGCTGTGTGGCAGGGCCTGCCTGGCAAGAGCTGGACCTGCGGAGACATCTTAGCCCAAGAAAAACGCGATATGGCCCAAGGCCATGCAAAACATCTCGTCCCCCTTATTGAGAGCTGCTTGGAAAAAAGTGGCCTCGCTTGGTCAGACTTGGACCGCCTTGCTTGTACCATCGGCCCAGGGGGGTTTACAGGGGTCCGCATTGGCTTAGCCACAGCGCGTGGACTGGCCTTGGCCACGGGCTTGCCTTTGATTGGCGTTTCAAGTTTAGAGGTTCTTGCGATGCAAGCCTTGGGGCAAGCCTTGGGGCAAACTCTAGAGCACAAATCTTCTGAGCCCCCCCACGTCCCCTATTTGATTTTGCCGACATTAGACTCCCGGCGCCAGGATCTCTTTGTTCAACTTTTCCTTGCAGAGCCGATGTCAGAAACCCTGTCTGAACGGTCTTTACCCTGTGCAATCCCCCCTGAAAATCTTAAACAGCATTTCGCCCCCCATTGGAATGATGCACAAACGATCATTTTGATTGGCGATGCAGTGGTTACAACACAGAAAGCTTTGAAAGATCAAGAGGTTCCTTGTCTTGCACTCCAGACCTCTTCCGCGCCGGCCACCCCAGAGGCATCCTGGATTGCACATATAGCTGCCAATCGCCCGATAGGAGAGCCCCCAAAGCCGCTTTATCTTCGGCCCCCGGATGTCAGCCCGCCTTCAGCAGATCGCGGCAAGGCCCTAGCGCAAAAGGGACAAGGACGGACATGCTAGACCCCATACAATATGACAGCATAAAATGCGGCCATGGATCTGTGCTTTCAGTCCTTCAAGGCGCTATTTTCCCAGGGGAGACAGCCTGGCAAGCCCCCTCTTTTGAAACACTTCTCGCAAACCCAACCTGTTTTGGATTTTTCGTAGCCCCTCAAAAAAATCGCGAGACGCCTTTTGGCTTTCTTCTTATGCAGACTGTTCTTGATGAAGCTGAAATTTTAAGCTTTGGTATTCTTCCAAAATTTCGGAAAAAGGGTGTAGGATCTGCTTTGCTGCAGCATGGTCTCTATTTTCTTCAAAAACAAAATATTACAGAAGTTTTTTTAGAAGTTGCTGAAGATAACCTTGCAGCGCTTAAAACATATCAAGCGCTTAACTTTAAGCAATATGGGAAAAGGCCAAATTACTATAATCGTCAAAAAGGTGTCACATGCTCTGCTTTATTATTGAAGAAACTTCTGTCATAGGATTAGAAATGTATTCGTTTCTGCTCTTTTTTTGATTTACCCGCAACGCACCAGTAAGTCATAAATGCCGGGCGTATTGGGGTCTTCGCAAAGTGAAATAATATCATAACCATTTTCCCGCAGAGCTTCGGGGACATTTCTAAGTGGTTCTTCTCCACAAAGCCTGACATGTGCTTCTGCTCCTGGAGAGAGTGCTTCTAACAGAAGTCTAACCTTCACAAAAGTCATGGGACAAGTTTCATTCGTGATGTCTAAAAAATGCTGGTTTTTTTCCTGTTCCATCTTTTTTGTCCTTAATTTTTTTTAAATAGTTCTTGTAACTGGCAAGCATTCGATTATATTTGCCGCCATCTATAATGCTCGGGGTTATAAAAAAATGAGCGATACCATTTCTTCATCTGAACTGATTGCGCTGACCGCAGAAATCGTCGCCTCTCATGTTTCAAACAATAGTGTTGCAATTGCTGATTTGCCAACGCTTATTAGTGATGTGCATTCTACTCTTTGCCGTATCCAAACACCAGAAGCGCCTGTTGAGGAAAAACCTGTTCCTGCTGTGCCGATTAAAAAATCTATCCATCCAGATTACATTGTTTGTTTGGAAGATGGCAAAAAGCTGAAAATGCTGAAACGGCATTTGAAAACATCTTATGACATGACCCCAGAAGAATATCGTGATCGCTGGGATCTGCCAGCAGACTATCCCATGGTGGCACCAAACTATGCGAAACAGCGGAGCGCCTTGGCAAAAGAAATTGGTCTTGGCACCAAAGGATCACGTTTGCGTGGCGTGAATTAAAAGATGCAATGGCTTTTGCACCTCCCTCCTGAACATTCGGGGGCCTTGTTTAGGGGGGGAGCTGTATCCTTTAATTTAAAAATTCAGACCTGTTCTTGCAGAGCAACAGTGTAAGTCTTTATTTTAAATATTATTCTTAAGTGCTGGCTTTTAATATAAAAAAGACCTTATATTTTTGTGGTTTTACAGCGCTCTAAATTGATTATGCTTCTTCTATGATCCTCAAAAGCGGCTTTGATAATATTTGCTTTTGCTTTGAATCCTGCCATATATGTTTATTATTGATTCAAAGTCAGAACCTCTGACAATAGCCATTTGGTCGCGTCACTGAACCGCATGTTGCTTTTAGACAGGGTCATTATAAATTGTCGAAAAATCAATAGCTAAAAACCGTATAAAGAGATAGTAAAAGGTTTCCAGCGTTACGTTCTGTTTTCACTGTTTCACTCAAGATAGTTATTATGGGGATCCCATGCCTTTCCGCCTAGAAGTGCTTTGCCAGGAAAAAGGTCTCAAAATGACCGAGCAAAGACGCGTCATTGCCCGCGTCCTGTCAGAAGCAACAGACCATCCAGACGTGGAAGAAGTCTATCGCCGGGCGGCGGAAATCGATTCACGCATTAGCATTGCCACTGTTTATCGCACTGTGCGCCTTTTTGAAGAAGAAAAAATCCTTGAAAAGCATGATTTTGGCGATGGCCGTGCCCGTTATGAAGAACGCCCTTTGCAACATCATGACCATCTGATTGATGTCAGCACTGGAAAAGTCATTGAATTTCAAAATCACGAAATCGAAGAACTGCAACGTAAGATTGCTGAACAGCTTGGCTATCAGCTCGTTAATCACCGTTTAGAACTCTATGGCATGCCCCTGGACCGCGACAAGGACAATTGAGTCAAAATCCCTTAAGGGCAAAGTGAGGGAGCATCCTTTTGATCCATAACGCGGTAATACCATAAGGCTGACAGCATTTTGCTCACGCTCAAGAAAAACACAATGCTCTAAGAGCGTGCAGAACGCCATTCTCAATAGCAAGACATTACGCATTCCGGACATAAGACATAGCTCTGGGGCATGTCTTTCATTGATTATCCTCAAAATTCAGAACAGCGCTGAACCCATGATGAGGAAGCGCATTTTATTCGGCCATGCGCGACCCCCCCAAAAAACCCTTTGCAAAAAGCGGATCAGGGTGATGAAAACGCGCAAGCTCTTCAGGTGTTTTTGCTTTTTTAAAAATTCTTTGCTCTATTCTAAACAGTAAAATAATATCTTCAGAGCAAAGGGCAAAATGGTGGGTTCATCCTTTTGATCCGTTTTGCCGCGAAACCCATAAGGCTGACAGCATTTTTTCTTGAGTCTCAATAAAAGGAGAATGCTGTAACAAAAAAGAGCTCGATTTTTGTGACAAATGGCAGCAATCATTATAATGATATGGTTCTACTTGCGTGAAGAACCCTGCTTGGTCCATAAAAAGCGTCTTTAGGATTGAGTATATTCTGTGTCCATGATAGCGAAGATCTTTCGCTGATCTTTGGCAAAGATCTCTTGATCACGCATGCCCCCTCGCTCTGCCAGCAAGAGGTATGCGGGCATATGACAATAATTTATGTTTGCTTGCGGTAAAGAGCATAACGCAAAATCTCCCTTGGGAAAGAAGGAGAGCGTTTTACCCTCAAAGCCGCCAATTTTTTGATTTGCCTTCGCTCTATAAAGGCAAAAGCAAACACGGACAAAGGTGATATCTGTTTTGGCCCCGACCGATCCGCTGCCGATGACCCAGTTAAAGCAACCACCAGAGCCAGTGCCTTTGGATGCAACAGCAGGCTCCTTGGATGTGCGCCTTGCAATGAATGATGCGGATTTGGCAGCCGCCCAGGCTTTGCGATATCGCGTTTTTTATGAAGAACGCAAAGCAAAGCCAACTGAAGAGATGGCACAGCTTAAGTTAGATTTTGATCGTTTTGACCCCCATTGTGACCATCTTCTTGTCATTGACCATTCCTTAGGGGAAGGTCAGGACAATGTTGTTGCCACTTATCGCGTGATGCGCCGGAAAGGGGCTTTGGAAACAGGGGGATTCTATACCGCGAATGAGTATGATATTGACCGCTTATTGCAGCTTGATGGCGAGATTCTCGAATTAGGGCGATCTTGTGTCGATGCGCATTATCGTACCCGCACTTGCACAAATCTGCTTTGGAAAGCCATTGCCCAATATGTCTTGCATCATGATGTGTTGGTGATGTTTGGCTGCGGAAGCTTGCCTGGGATCGATCCCGAAGCCCTTGCCAGTTCTTTATCTTATCTCCATCATTTTCATATGGCACCAGAAGACTTTCGCGTGAAAGCCCTGCCGGATCTTTATACGAGAATGGATTTGCAGGACCCAGAACAGTTAAATCCCAAACGCGAATTGGCAGCCCTTCCCCCCCTGATCAAAGGCTATCTCCGCCTTGGTGGTTTTGTTGGCGATGGGGCCGTTGTTGATCCGCAATTTAATACGACAGATGTCTGTGTAATGGTCAAAACAGATCTTGTGACCGGGAAATATTTCCGTCATTACACACGCGATCAGGACCGGGAAAGCCCAGGCGACAGCAAAGATTCATAACCTCTGCACTTGCGGAGCTCAGCCATCATGTTTGTTGTGCCGCAAGCTGGAAGCATCCAGGGGCTCTTGATCATGCTTTGCGCGCATCGCTGTGTTTTGCAGCATAGGAGCGTATCTTAACAGGAGGAAGGACGGGATGAGCAGCGCTGAAGCCATGACAGCCCTCGATACACCAGAGATTGGTGACATCGAATATCGTGACTCTACGCCCCCTGTTGAGCATATCAATTGTCGGTCTTTGGCGATTATACGGCTTTGCCTCTTTGCAGCTTGGCTGCTTTCCATGCTGCCCTTCCAATATTTTTTTCGCCTTATCAAACATCCCTATGCACAGCGCTTTCCACGATTTTTCCATCGTGGTGTCTGTCGTGTCCTTGGCATTCATGTCAAAACACGCGGGCAGATGAGCAAAAATGCACCGACATTGTATGTCTGCAACCATATCTCCTATTTTGATATTATTATCATGGGATCTTTATTCCAGGGCCGTTTTGTTTCGAAGGCAGAGGTTGGAAACTGGCCTGTTTTTGGCACCTTAGCCCGCCTCCAGAATACGATCTTTGTGGATCGCCAAGTCCGTAGCACAGCCAATCAAAGGGATTCGATCACCCAGGCTCTGGATGAAAAAACCAATCTTATTCTCTTTCCAGAAGGCACAAGCAGTGATGGGAATAAAGTGCTGCCTTTTAAAAGTGCGCTTTTTTCTGTGGCCGCCCATCATATTCAAGGCGACCCGGAAAAGCATGTGATTGTTCAACCAGTCAGCATTAGCTATGCGAAGCTTGATAATGTGCCCCTTAGCCGGAGTTTCCGACCTTTCTTTGCCTGGTTTGGGGATATGGATATGGCCCCCCATGCCTGGCAAGCCATTGGCATGGGCATTTTGAATATTGTTGTTGAATTTCACGCCCCTGTGACGCTTGAAGAATTTGGATCTCGTAAAGCGTTAGCCAAACATTGCCAAGACGTTATTGCCACAGCGGTTTCGGAAGAATTGGCTGGCCGTCGTGAAAAAATATGAAAACCTAAAAACGTCATCCAAATTTTCTAGAAATTGGTTTATACTTTAGGCTTAAGATTGGTGAATCGGTTTGTGGTTGGAGAATCGGTTTGTAAAGCCTCAGAATTTTAAGACCAGAAGAGGGTCCGCTTGGCCTATATCTGAAGAGCCCACGCGCATAACCCCCATCGTCTGGACCGGAGGCTTTTCGAGAAGACCCATGACGTTCACCCAAGAGACAACACCCCAAGAGACGACCCAAGACAGCATCATCGGACTCTTGACCAGCTAGGATATAAAGACTTCAGTGAAAAGGCTTTTTGTTAAGACATTCGGATGTCAGATGAATGTTTACGATTCGGCGCGCATGGCTGAATTGTTAGCACCTTTGGGATATGAAGCCAGTGACAGCCCTGACAATGCGGATCTGGTGCTGTTTAACACCTGCCATATCCGGGAAAATGCCTCTGAAAAGCTTTATTCTGAGCTGGGTCGCATCAAACCTGCCAAAGCAGAAGCCCGGAATCACGGCCCTATGGTCGTGGTCGCTGGGTGTGTTGCACAAGCCGCCGGCGAAGAGATTTTTCGGCGTGCACCGCAAGTCGATATTATTTTAGGCCCGCAAACCTATCATCGGCTCCCGGAACTGGTCAGTGCCTCAGAACGCACGCGCATGACAACGTCACGGCCCTCTAAAACCCCTGGCATGATCGATATTGCGTTTCCTGATGAGCCAAAATTTGATGCCCTGCCAGCACCGAAAAATGAAGGCCCCACCGCTTTTTTATCGATCCAAGAAGGCTGTGATAAATTTTGCGCTTTTTGTGTTGTGCCTTACACACGCGGTGCGGAATTTTCCCGGCCTGTTGCTTCGGTTTTAGCCGAAGCCAAGCTGCTTGTGGCCCAAGGTGCGAAAGATATTATGCTTTTAGGCCAGAATGTGAATGCCTATCATGGCGAAGCCCAGACAGGCCAAGAATGGGGGCTGGGGCGGCTGATCAGAGCTTTGGCCGACGATGTTGAGGGCCTGGAACGCATTCGTTATACGACATCGCATCCACGCGACATGGACGAAGATCTCATCGCGGCCCATGGTGAGGTGCCCGCCTTGATGCCCTTTTTACATCTGCCGGTCCAAAGTGGCGATGATGGGGTTTTAAAAGCCATGAACCGTGGCCATAGCCGTGATGATTACCGTCTTTTGGTCGAAAAACTCCGCAAAGCTTGCCCAGATCTCGTTTTATCCTCTGATTTCATTGCCGGCCATCCAGGAGAGAATGACCGCGCCCATGAAAACACCCTGAAATTAATTGCCGATATTGGCTTTGCCCAAGCCTTTTCGTTCAAATATAGCCCGCGCCCCGGCACGCCCGCTGCGGCCCATGACGATCAAATTCCCGAAGAGACAAAAAATAAACGGCTTTTCGAGATACAAGCGCTTCTGAAAGACCAGCAAGCCGCCCATTATGCCGCTTGTCTTGGCAAAAGCTATCCCGTGCTTTTTGAACGCAAAGGCCGCTATGAAGGGCAGTTGATTGGCCGCACCCCCCATTATTTCCCCGTGCATGTGAGCGCGGCTGAGAGCCTGATGGGACAAAGCGCGATGGTCCAGATTGCGTCTGTCGGCACAGCCTCCTTAGGGGGTGTTTTGCAGCATGACCCGCAAAGCACATCGCCCACTGACCCTGTTCATTTTGACAGCCCCCTCGCAACAGAGACTTTGCAAGAAAGGCCATCCTGTTAACAATGATGGATTCTATGGAAACGGATATCACAAGCGGGACACCCCCGATACAGCTTCAATTCGAAGATAACCGGCTTGTTCCGCTTCTTTTCGGTGCCTATAACGAACATCTTGCCCGTATTGAAGAAAAGCTCGATATTAGTGTTATTGCGACGGGGAATCGTATTGCAATCCATGGACGGTCTGAGGCTGCCGAAGCCGCGCGGATTTGTCTGTCGGCTCTCTATGACCGACTTGAACGCGGGTTAGAGATCCAACCCTCTGACGTTGATGCCGCCATTCGCCTGGCCGAGGCCGACACAACCTTCGAGGGCGGCGGTGATGGGGCAACCAAACGCGTCAGTGCAACCCTCTCCGGAGAAGAAGTCCATATCCGAACCAGAAAAAGGGTCATAAACCCCCGATCTGCTGGCCAAAGAGCCTATGTGGAGGCGCTTAACCGTTATGAATTGGTTTTTGGCCTCGGCCCGGCGGGCACAGGAAAAACCTATCTTGCGGTGGCCAAAGGGGTTTCCTTGTTGTTAGAAGGCACGGTCGAGCGCCTTATCCTCTCCCGCCCCGCCGTTGAAGCGGGGGGCGAACGGCTTGGCTTTTTACCAGGGGATATGCGCGATAAAGTCGACCCTTATATGCGCCCTCTCTATGACGCTCTCCATGACATGCTGCCCACCGACCAGGTCGCAAAACGCATTGAGCGCGGTGAAATTGAAATTGCCCCCCTTGCCTTCATGCGCGGACGCACCTTGGCCCGCGCCTATATTATTCTTGATGAAGCGCAAAATACCACCCCTGTGCAGATGAAAATGTTCCTAACGCGCCTAGGCGAAGGGGGCTATATGGCCATCACGGGGGATCTTAGCCAAATTGACTTACCGCGCGGCACGCCCTCTGGCTTGGCAGAAGCTTTGAAGGTGCTCCAGAATGTTGATCATATCGGGATGACCCATTTTACCTCCCGTGATGTTGTTCGGCATCCTCTTGTAACGCGGGTCTTAAACGCCTATGCCGCTTTTGAAGACGCGCCCCCGGAGACGTCTGCACCAAAACAAAAAAATCGAGGGAAAATTGAGGAGGTCCCATGATCCTGAGCCCAGGAGACGGTTTCTCTCATCTCGATCTTGATCTTTCTGTGACCCTCGATTCCCAAGCCTGGCTGGAGGCCCTCACCCCTGCGCTCTCCGCTCCGACAGAAGAGGCTTTAACCTCCTGGCTCAACGCATATTTGGCAGACTGTGTGCAAAAGGCCCTCAGCGCCGAAGAAACCCATCAACGGTGGGCCGACACCAACGCCTGTTTCCTCCAGGCCCTGTTTGAACAACACCCCCCTGAAGACTTAGAAATCGGCCTCTTGCTCACAGACGATCATCACAGCCAAACGCTCAATAAGACATATCGTCAAAAAGATAAACCGACGAATGTTTTAAGCTTTGCTCTTATCGCTGATCTTGAAGATCCCTCTGCGCCTCACCAATTTCTTCCTGGTATGCCTCTCTGTTTAGGCGATTTGGTCTTAGCTTACGAGACGGTTGCCCGCGAGGCAGAACAGGCTGAGAAAGCCATGGCAGATCACCTGCGCCATCTTTTGCTCCATGGACTTCTTCACCTCTTGGGCCATGATCATGAGAATGATGTACCGGGTGCAAGTCTCATGGAAGGCTTGGAAACGCGGCTTTTAAAAGACATTGGTCTGTCTGATCCTTATGCGGAGCTGTGATATGGACCCCTGATGGTTTTGCCCGTGACAGCAAAAGGGATTGTCCTTTGCAATCTTGAACATATAAGCAACCACCCCGATGAAGAGAGACTCCGGCAAGGGGGTCTCGCACAAACTATGGCACATAAAATGAGTTCGAACGATAGCACAGATGACCATAGGCCTTTGGCGCCGGCATCAGACCCTGCGAAACCAACATCTCCAGGATCTCCCCCTGGTAATGGTCAAATGTCCAGCACTGACCGGGCGTTTTGGCCACGTGTGGTGGACCGTATGCTCTTTCGATCAGCCGCAAAAAACCGCCATAGCGACCATGCTTTACAAGAACGCATTGAAGAAATCATTGATAGCAGCGATGGCCAAGTGGGCGCAGACCCCGCCTTTGCCCATGAAAGAGCCTTGCTGACCAATATTTTGAAACTTTCGGATATGACCGCTTATGATGTCATGGTCCCCCGGGCAGAAATCTCGGCCATCCAGGAAAGCATTAATTTAGATGACATTGTGTCTCTGGCTTGTGAAGCGTCTCATTCCCGCTTCCCCGTGTATCAGGAAAGCTTAGATAATGTCATTGGCATGATTCATATCAAAGATGTCTTGGCCTGTATGCGCCGTAATGACTTTGACTTACATACACTCTTGCGGCCTTTGCTGTTTGTTGCCCCCTCTATGCGGGTTTTAGATCTTTTGTGGAAAATGCGCCTCAGCCGCCGCCATATGGCTTTGGTCATTGATGAATATGGTGGTATTGACGGCCTTGTCACCATTGAAGATCTTGTGGAAACCATTGTTGGCCAAATTGAAGACGAACATGATCAAGCCGATGTTATTGACTTTGTGATTGGGTTAAATGGCACGGTGTTGGCCGATGCGCGCACGCCCATCGAAGATTTCGAAGATCGCTTTGGTGCCATTCTGACACAAGAAGAGCGCGAAGATGATATTGATACCTTGGGTGGATTGGTTTTTTATCTGGCAGGGCGTGTCCCTGCCCGCCACGAATTGCTGACCCATGATACGGGCCTGACTTTTGAGATCTTAGAAGCCGATCCGCGGCGTGTAAAAAGGCTGCGGATTCACGGCTTAATCCAAGATGGCGAAGATTTGAAAATTGTCGCAAAACCACCCGCGAAAGAAGAGCTCCCGGACGAGGCCCAAACAAAAACCCCAGACGAAACACCAGAGGACAAAACGCCGCCGTCGTCTTTTGACTTAAAAGAGGAGCCTGAAAGCGACGATGATAGCCCCCAACATGGACGGGTTGCCGTGCGAGTCAAACGCGGATGATCCCTAAGCTCTTTTCGCTGGCGCGAAACTTAAAGCAAAGGGCAAAGTGATAGGTCCCTCACTTTGATCCGTTTTGCGGTGAAAATAAAAACTTACAGCATTTTTTCTGATTCAAAATAGAAGCAAAATGCTGCAAGCGACTTTTCCGAGAAAAAGTCTCTCAAAAAGCTTTATCTTAAGTTTCCATATCTTCAGCGCGCCCTTTGGTCTGAACTGTCAAAAGAAGAGCAAAGCCTAAAGCCAAAAGGATCAACACAACAGACATCCCCCACCGCTGACTGCCTGTTGCCAGGGTTGCCCAGCCCACCATAAGAGGTCCTAAGAAGGCTGTTGCTTTGCCAGACAGCGCATAAAGCCCAAACATTTCCGCGCGCTTATCAGGATGGGTCAAGCGCGCCATAAAAGTACGGCTGGCCGCTTGCACAGGTCCTAAAAATAAGCCCAGACCAAGAGCACAAATCATAAAGACATCGGCGCTTTCTGTGAGTAAGACCGCCAAGCCAAATCCCATAAGACCAATGAGAGCGATTAAAATTGTTGGTTTAGAGCCGATACGATCATCAAGAATTGCCATGCTGGCCGCACCGATCCCAGCGGATATATTCATCACAATGGCAAAATGAATGAGATCTTCTTGGGACATGCCGAAAGTACCAGCAGCATAAATCCCACCAAATGCAAATAAGGTGATCATGCCATCATTATAGAGCATGCGGGCGAGTAAGAATCTTAACAAAACAGGATTTTGGGGAAGGGATCTTAACAAAGACATGAGCTTTTTAAGACCTTCTCGGATCGCCTTTTGCGAGGACACACCAGGACGTGGTGGAATGTCCGGTGTAAACAGCAAAAGGGGCAGCGCAAAAATAGTACCCCAAAGCGCAACAACGGGACCAGCAATACGGATATGTTCCGCGCTTTCACGATCCAAACCAAAAGGCGAAGGGTCTGGCTGTATGAACAAGACCAAAACACAGCCCAGACAGGCAAGCGCGCCAAAATAACCAAGCCCCCAGGCCCATCCGGACAAACGCCCCATCATGTGATCTGGGGAAAGATCTGGCAACATGGCATTATAGAAAACCGTACCGACTTCACTGCCGATGACGCCTAAAATATAAAAAGCCAAAGCAAAAAGCATAAAAGACGCATCTGGTTCAACCCACCATAACCCAGTTGCCCCTATGGCCATAAGCAGCGTTAAAACCAAGATCCAAGGCTTTCGAGGACCGCCATAGTCCGCGATCGCGCCTAATGGAGGGGAAAGCAAAGCAACACAAAATCCTGCCATCGCCGCTCCCCACGCCCACCAGCTTTGACCTTCTACGGGGTTTGGCGCAACCGCATTCGTAAAATAGGCTGCAAAAATGAATGTGCTAATAATGGCTGGAAACGCTGAGTTCGCCCAATCAAAAAAGCACCATGCAATCGCTGGTCCTTTACGAACGCTTTTTAGGGGGACGCTCGTTTCGTCAGTCATACAGAGACCTCCTCGCTTTAGGGCAAAGGGCAAAGGGCAAAGGGCAAAAGGATGGGGTCACGCTTTTGGTCCGCCTTTGCTCTAGGATCTTTGAGAGCATGCCACAGAGCCTGTGGGGAACGATAGGGGCGCTTTTGGGGGATCATAGCAAAAGGTGACCGCATCATGGCGCATTCTTGACACTGAATCTGTTCTTATCAATCCTGTCGCATGAGAAGGGTGGCCTGCATTGATATGTTGTTGAAATCTTATGATATGTTATGGTCATTTAGAAAGATATTAAAAATCAATAAATTATCAACACTCAAAAAAAGATCATAAAATCAAGTCATTTCGGGATTGCCTTCAAGCCCAAGCCTATATAACTAAAGCGGTGATAAAAACGTAAAATCCTTTCATAAGTTTTGGAAGGTCCGAGAAATAAATGAAATGTGGGGACATTTTATTTCTTAGAGCAAAGCGCGATCAGGTGGCGTCACCTGGTCGCTGCGTTTTGCGGCAAAAACAAGACTCTAGAGTCATCCGTGACTTAGGTTTGGTCGCGGATGACTCTAGAGCAAAAGGCAAAGGGATGGAGTCATTCCTCTGATTCGTTTTACGATACAATAAAACTTGCAGCCTGTTTCCTGATCCAGGAGAAAAGCAGAATGCTGTAGAAAAGGTGACATCTTGAGAGTGGTTTCTGTCGTCTTGAAAAGCAGATTCTTCTCTAGGATATTGATTTAGCAAAGTAAATATGATCACGGGGGAATGATCCATTGGCTTTTGCGCAACTGTAACCGATGAAAATTTCTATGACGTCATTTTATGGTTCAATCGGCTATGGGGATAGGTGATGGGATCAAAGATTTTTTCATCGAAACAATAACCGCATTCTCTCTTGTGTGAGAGGCATGAGAAAAACCATTGCGCCGCTTTTCCCTTTTGGGGCCTTGCAAAAGAAAGATCCGCTGTCTCTAAAGACAAGACTTTTATAAGCTTTTATTTTCAAAGTGGTTTATTATAATATGACATTAAAAGAGTTATATGGAGACCCTTTGTCATATTAAACACAGAAAAAGTAAAAGTTTTTATCTTTTTTTTGAAAATGCACCATTACAGGAAAGTTGCGACTATGGAGGAGACAAATGAATTTGCACGTCCAACATATCGCTGCCGCCGACACTGACAATCAAGTCATGATTATTGCTGAATCTTTTGCAGAAGCTTGTAAGATCTCAAAGCATTCAGTAGTTGTTGCTGGCCACAGAACCAGTATTTCACTCGAAACGCGCTTTTGGTTTGCGCTTAAAAAAGCAGCCAAAGAACGGTCTTTAACCGTTGCGTCTTTGGTTGAAGAAATTGATGAAAAACGATCTGGCAATCTTTCAAGTGCGATTCGCGTTTGGTTGTTCCAGAACGCCCTTGAAAAAAATGAAAAACTTTAATCCAGAGTTCCCCGCGCATAGGGGGCTGTGCCACTGAATCGAGACCGCCCTTTGCCGTCTCTCTTTGTGATGAGACAAGGATAAATCCCTTCTTTTATTCTTGTCTCACCACCTTATCGTGCTCCCGCTTCTGGAGCCTTTCACTTTTATCTTGAATCAGTCGAAAGGCTCTCTGTTTTTGTTTTTGCCGCAAAACGCATGGTGATAGGGGCTGCCACTTTAACCAGCTTTGCTCTAAGCACTTTAATGCGCA
>DDLW01000294.1 GCA_002340345.1 Alphaproteobacteria bacterium UBA2562
CAAAACGCATGGTGAAAGGGGCTGCCACTTTAATCAGCTTTGCTCCAGCCAGTCTTAAGCATCTGACGACAACCCCATCTAAAATTGATTCTTGAGGCTCTCAGGCTCTGGCCCGGGAGGGGTTCGTGTAATCCAATAGCTTTTCGCCTCTGGTTTCCGTTTTAAACTCAAAAGATCTTTTCCCAAAAGACGCATGAACAGGCCGATCGGCATAATTGTGAGAAAAAACAACAAAGCCATGACAATAGGCTGAATAATCATAGCCAGGAGCATGCCAAAACGGAACCAAAGCTTATTTAAAGGGGCAAGTAGCTGGGGAAATAAGAAAGAAATCGCAAGAAAACCCCCAGAAATTCCTAAAAATATATAAACCCAGAGCATAGAATCGCTCTGGCCATCAGAAACTTCTGTGAAAAAGTATTTATATGCCCCTAACAAAGCGAAAAAAGCGCTAAAAACAAGACCGAAAGAGCGGTTGCTACTACTTTGCACCACACTATATTCTGTCAAGTTCTCATGGGCCGTCCCATTAGGGTTCTTTGCCATTTTCGTGACTTTCTTTAGAGGCAACAGTAAAAGCTAGAAATATTGCAACGCACATGCCTTAAGGGCAGATGGGGACAAGGGGCGTAAATTCCAAGCGCATAAAGTGATCATGCGGCTTAAAATTTACGCAGCATCCGATAGGGCGCATTGCGGTGCGGAAGCGATAGCATAGCTATTACGGTTTTGAAAGTCCGATTTTAAGGGGTAGAAATCCGTGGCTCTAGCTTTTTGAAGAGATATTGCGCCAACTTATTGGCACCAGAGGGGGTATTATGGATGGAATCGTAAAAATCTTCTTCTGAGAGCTCAAGGTCTGAACCGGCATCTAGACATATGGCCTGCATGTCTTGGCAAGCCTTCATTGCGCGTTGATTGAAAAGAGTTTGCATTCCGTAAAGGCCAAGTGTGACGGTTCCATTTTGATCAACAGACCCAAGGGGGCGGCCATTGCGCATATGATAATCCGCACGGTTTTGCGTGGTAATGATGGCTTTTGCGCCAAGAGCTCGAATTTTGGAGATTAATTTTCTGACGCGTTGCTCATAAGCCATCAAGCGCTTTTGATTTGCTTTTTCTAAAGACAGAAGATCAGGGTCTTTTTCTGGAAAAGCCCATTGCCGCACGCTTTCTTGAGAGGTTCCATGAATAATTTTAGATTGATTTGCTTGGAGAATCCCTTTGATTATTGAAAATGCTCGAAATAAAATGCTATTATTTCTGATGGTATGGTAGATTTGATACTTAAAACTGTTGCTTTTCATAGTATCAAATTCTTCTTTAAGCTCTATATGTAAGTCATTGATACCAATATAAGCAAGAATATACTGAGGTGCCAAATCTGGTATTAACGGAAACCAAATATCAAAAGAATAAAGATGTCCTCGTGTTGACTGGCCATCAACACCAGCATTTGCAATATAGATCTTTTTCCCAGCTTGCGCAAAATTTTCAACTAATTTATTTTGCCAAGTGTCATGGTCATCTATATAGCGCTGATCTGTTGTACTTCCCCCGATGGTGAGAATTGTGATTTTATCCGGGGAAGGATATTGTCCTCGCAGGCCATGGTCATCCCGATGATAGGTCACCAGCCCGCCCTTGTCATAGAGCTGCGTTGCATCAAACGTCCATGTGACATTCCGTGGAATGGTCATGGCGCCATAGCTCTGATTTGAAAACCAATTCCCAAAAACAGCTTCAACAAGAAGAAGGACAATTAAAAGAAAAAAAACATTAAAAAAACAAATCTTTAGGAAGGGGCGCATATCAAAACCATGGTATGAAGAAGCAAAAGAACCAAAAAAAGATTCTTAAATCTTCTAAGACAAATGATCGATTTGGCAAATCAAAAACCGACGGTCCTCATAGATTGGTCGGCAGGAAAGATTCGGGCGGCACTTGGCTTGTTTGTGGAAACGCCCGTACAGAAACACAGAGCGGCCTCGCAAGCCGGGGTGATAAAAAGAGATCTTTTTCTGATTTTCAGTCTCAGTTTTTCTCATGACGTCTGAGGCTTCGCAAGGGGGCATCTGCCATAAAGCGATACCCGCTTACGACCCGCCAAGGGCTATGGCTTAACGTTCTGGTACTGTTTGCCGGAAAGCAGAAATGGAAACAGAATTGAAAAGGCCTGCTTTTGCATAAGGATCGTTCTCTGCAAAGGCGACAACAGATTCGCGATCTGGCATATCCAAAATCAGAAGAGATCCAACAGAAATCTGACCATCATCTGTTGTCAAAGGACCTGCAATGACAATTTGGTCGGCATGATTTTCGAGATATTTTAAATGGGCGGGTCTATTTTCTGCTCTCTTTCCCGTGCTGTTTGGATTATCTAAGCATGTTAAAGCAAACAGCATGGGGCATCTCCTTAAAAGAGGTCAAATCATAGCAATGAAGTTTTCGTCTAAATCTTATTCAATATCCAAGGGTTTCGTCTAGCATTTTGCCTCTACAAACCCCTTTTTTCCGATTTTAAGACAAGGGCCAACCAGGCCTTAGGCCAGGTGACGAAGCCCGTCTGGCGTTTCAATCTCGGCTTGAATTTTCTTGACAGGACCATTTTTGATCATGATTTGGGACATGTCCATCTGAGCGTCGACATGGGTTAAAATCTCGTCTGCTTTTGGATGCTCAATGGTCAGGGATCGTAATCGGCATCCAAGATCTGTCATTTTGGCTGCCGGATGGTCTTGGCCAGCAGGCCATTCGATCAGAGTTGGAAATGCGCCTTCAAGTGGCATAGCGCCATCTTCGGCAAGAGAAATCAACCACCGCAAATGATCGCGTGTTATTTCTGTTGCAACACCACTTTCGGGATGGGCCTGGGCGAGGCTTTTTTGGAGATCCTGGCTGCGCAGGACCCATGTTTCCAAGCGCGGTTTTCCTTTGAATTGATCCAAATTAAACCAACGCGGCCAGGTTGGGGCTGGGGCATGGGGATCAATCGCAATGACTTCAAGAAAGAGAGCGTCACCAAGGGCGAGAAGGCAGTTATGGGTTCCCATCTTTGGGTGTTTCCCCCCGGTGGGCATGTCAATGCCCAGCTGATCCTTGACCGCACGGACGCCGTCCTCAAGTGTTTCTGCAACAACTGTAATATGGTCTAATGTCCATTCAAGGGGTGTTTTCACGACAAGATCTCCTATAAGTCGCCTTATGGCACAGCACAAACAAAAAGCGCGCCCTTTTTGTAAGCGCGGAAGGGCTGGGAAAATGTCCTAAAACCCTTCTTGGCGAAAGGGGCGATCTAAGAGATTTGCAATTGTGGTCTTAATATCAGCCCCTTCATTGACAATATGATGGACTGCCGTGCAAATTGGCATGTCAAGAGAGGCCGTCTGGGCTTGATCAGCCATGGCATGGGCTGTGAACATGCCCTCAGCAATCGTGTTCCTTGTGCCTAAAATTTGTTGCAAGGACTGTCCCTTCCCAAGGGCATAGCCGAGACTGTAATTCCGAGATTGTGTGCTGGTTGCCGTTAAAGTCAAATCCCCCAATCCAGACAAGCCCATCAGAGTTTCTGCTTTTCCACCCTTTTGCACCGCATAACGCGCGATTTCGGCCAATCCTCGGGTGACAAGAGCCGCCCGGGCATTCTCCCCAAGCGTTTGTCCTGCAACAATGCCACAGGCAATGGCCATCACATTTTTCAAAGCCCCCCCAATTTGCACAGAGAGAATATCATCGCTCCAATAAGGGCGAAAATGGCGTGTTCCAAGGGCCGTGACAATCTTTTGCGCCAAAGCGGATTCTGTGCAGGCAAGGGTCACAGCGCTGGGCTTGTCATCGGCGACTTCTGTGGCGAAGGTGGGCCCAGATAAAATCGCAATGGGGGCGCCGGGAAGTGTTTCTGCAAGCACATCACTCATAAGTTTCCCGGCATGGCCATCCTTGTCTTTTTGCTCAATCCCTTTAGCGCAAACAACAAAGGGGGGGAGGATCGGCATGGCATGGGATGTTTTCTTTTGGAAAATACGATAGATATCTTGGGCAATATAGCGCGTTGATTGTGCTGGGGTTGCAAGCAGAACCACATCGCATGTCTGTAAAAAATCTAAATCTGTATGAAGGTCGATGTTTTGTGGGAAAAGCCGCCCTGGGAGATAGGTGTGGTTTTCTCCTGTTGCTATAATTCTTCTAACGGTTTCAGGATCTCTCGCCCAAAGTGAGACCTGACGCCCGGCGCGGGCGCAGACAAAAGCCAGAGCTGTTCCCCATGACCCGGCACCAATAACCCCAACATGCTGCATAAATGATGGTCTCCACATGATTCTCTATGGTCCGCGACCAAAATGATTCTCTATGGTCCGCGACCCAAATGGGTTCTCTCTGGCCCATAACCATAACGTCTTGCAAGAAAAGGTGAGATCTTAAGAGAGGGAGCGGCTTTTGCGCTAAACACCTCGGCGATTACCCCAAATCATAACATGGAGTTGGGGTAGGATTGTCACGTCATACCAATGATCTTTCAAGGTTTGTGTGACAAGCCAATCATAGCGCTGGGCAAGAGCTTCGGAATCAAGAGGGTCCTCAAGGTCGACACTGCCAGGATTGGCTGGGGCTGGGGCATGGGCCGGCGTTGGGTTGCCAGGTTGGAGATAAATGGGCAATTTGGGAAAAGATGCGGCAATGGACCGGGCAAAACGGTAATCGGCCTCATTGAAAAGAACTATTTTCAAAGAGATCTCTGTCTGGCGTCCGGCGGCGGTGACGCAATTTTGTAGTTTTTCCAGATCTGTTGTCATACCGCTTGACGGCGGTTTTGGGCTTAGAACCAAGACATCCAGGTCTTGAAACCAGGGTTTGGCAAGGCTGCCTTGGGTTTCCATGGCAAAGCTATAGCCTAATGTCTTACCAAGGGTGATCAAATCCCCAAAAGGCTGCAAGGCCGGATTTCCACCAGAAAGAGAAATCATCAGGGGGATCCCGCCGGAGAGATTTTCAATTTTAGCCATAACCGCAACAGGTTCTAAGGCAAACCAATCAAACCGAAAGGCAGAATCGACGGCATAAAGGCTGTCACACCAAACACAGCGATAGTCACACCCACCGCTCCGCACAAAAATGGTGGGTTTTCCAATCAAGGCCCCTTCGCCTTGGATGGTTGGGCCAAAGATTTCACAAAGGCGGATTTTTGTATCCACAGCACTTTCTAAGGGGTCAAGCATGACCGAGGACTCGTCTTTCATGGAAAACAGGATTACAGGGAAGAAGGGCTTTGGGAGGATGTCGCGCCCTCTCACCAGGTCTTAGACCAACCAACAGCGTCTTTCGACTCTTCGGGTGATATTTTGCTCAAACGCCGCGCGGCATTCTCGCAAGACGCCCAAAACAAGACAGGCCAACAAGTTGAGCCTTGTATTGGAAACATAAAACCAAAACAAAGACATATAATATTACTTTTTTCCCAACATGAAAGAGACAATACTGCAAATATACAAAAGGGGCTTACATTTTTTTTGAGATAAATTCTAGAAAAATTCGAAATTAAGGCACTGTTTAAGAGCCCGCCCTATAAGTCCATTTGAATTATAAGGCGGGCTCTAAACAGAATGGGATATTTCTTGGCGTATAGTCTGCGGGTTCGAACGAAATGAAAGAGTCCGATTTCAGCCGGGCCTGTCGGGGCGATCCTTCGAACCATAACAGAGAGTCCACGGCAAAAAGGAGATTTTCAGATATAGCTGTCGGGCTTTTTGCTTTTGTTGATGGTCTTTCTCAATAATTGTAAAGACTTAACTGATTTCTCAAAGGCTGGTTTTGACAAGCCAGGGGGATTGTTAAGTGTCTTTTGCAGAGAAAAGAGGCATAAAGTTTTTCTATCACGCCATGAAATTTTTCATTTAAAGTGGTTTCGAATATTTAAAAATTACTTTCTAAGTGATTTTTTCAGTGACTAAATATTCCCAAGATTGTATCTTGGACAGCAATTCAGATTTTTTATCCTACAGTATTGTGCTTTTATCTTGAATGGGAAACAATGCTGTAAGCCTCTGTTTTACCATGCAACGGCTTAAAAAGAGGCGCCGATCTTTTTGCCCCTATCCTCCTAATGATGCTAAAATTGTTTGCAATCGAGGAAAATTCAAAAAAAAGAATGCTTAATAGGTGACCACCGCTCCTTTTTGATTATAATCCCCTGTATTTCATGATGTCCTGCATGGTTGCTTTTGAACGCAGCTATGAAAAGCCGGGAAACCCAATATGGCCGATATTAAAATCCAACCCTCTGTGGATGATGCCCATATTCTCGTGGTGGATGACGATCCTGGTGTGCGTGAAATGTTGGAAGAATATCTCCAAGACCGCGGCTACCGCGTCACAGCGGCCGAAAATGGGCAATCCATGCTAAACAGCTTCGAAGAGGGCGGCATTGACTTGATTGTCTTGGATTTAAACCTCCCAGACAATGACGGTCTTGGTTTGGCGCGGAGTTTGCGGGAACGCTCTTATATCCCAATTATCATGGTCACAGGCCAAGGCGATGAAATCGATCGCATCATTGGCTTAGAAATGGGTGCCGATGATTATGTCGCAAAACCTTTTAGCCCGCGTGAGCTTTTGGCAAGGATCAAAGCGGTCTTGCGGCGCGTCCGTCTGCCTTCGGAAACAGCGACCGAGGAAACCGCTTTAGGACAATCCAATGGCTTCCGCGATGATTCTTTAACCCGGGTGACATTTGCGAATTGGATCTTAAATTTAGATTCTCGCCAGCTTTTGTCCCCAGACCAACGGGAAGTCAGCCTCACAAATGGAGAATTTAGCCTTTTAGCGGCGTTTGTCTCCCGCCCTGGCCGTGTTTTAAGCCGATTACAGCTTTTGGAAATGAGCCGCATCCATGATGACGAGGTGTATGACCGCAGTATTGATGTGCAGATTTTGCGCTTACGCCGCAAGCTAGAGGATAACCCAAAGGATCCGCAAATTATCAAAACAGAACGCGGGGCGGGCTATATCTTTATGGCGCCTGTCGAGAAACTATAAGGCATCAAAGGATCCATCATGCTTTTGAGAACAGTGTTTTCGACTCAAGTTTTGTGATTTTATTTTAGTATCTATCAAATTCTACGAAGGTCATCTTTCCATGCTAGAGTCTTTAGAGCCAGTTTGGGCATTCCTCCAGAAAATATGGGCAGAAGGCGCCTATGGCTTAGATATCAGTAAAATCTCCATTGCACTTGGTATTTTTTTGGGCTTTGTCCTTTTCCGCCATTTATTTGTACGTTGGGTTATCGCAAAGCTTGAAAATCTTACCAAGAAAACAAAAACCGATTTTGACGATAAGCTGATTGCCAGCTTAAAGGCACCTTTGCGTTTCCTACCCATTGTCGTCGGTTTATTTTTCGCGATTGATCATCTTGAGCTTAAAGACGCGCCGGCTGAAGTTTCGCAAAGCCTTTTACGATCTTTGATTGCTTTTGCTTTTTTCTGGGCTGTTTTCAATGCGGTCACGCCATTTTCCGGTTTGTTATCAAAGCTGCGGGGGATTCTCACCGCCGCTATGGTGGATTGGCTGATTAAAGCGATTAAAGCCACGGTCGTTTTGGTGGCCGGTGCAACAATCCTCGAAATGTGGGGTGTCGAGATCGCCCCTGTTCTGGCAAGCCTTGGTTTGCTAGGGGTTGCCGTGGCCCTTGGGGCCCAGGATATGTTTAAGAATCTCATTGCGGGGCTGTTGATTTTATCAGAACGTCGCTTTCACCAAGGCGACTGGATCAAAGTCGATGGGATTGTTGAAGGCACTGTAGAACGCATTGGATTTCGCTCAACACGCATTGTCCGCTTTGATAAAGCCCCAGTATATGTGCCCAATGGCAAGCTGTCTGATAATGCGGTGACCAATTTTTCCGCCATGTCATATCGGCGTATTTATTGGATGATTGGCGTTGATTACCGCACAACAATTGCGCAACTTCGCCAAATCCGCGATGAAATCGAAGCCTATCTGATCGAGAGTGGGTCTTTTGCCGGCCCGCCGGATGTTGCCCGCTTTGTAAGGATTGATAAATTCAGCGATTCTTCAATTGATATCATGCTGTATTGTTTCACAAAAACCACCAATTGGGGCGCGTGGTTAGAAGTCAAAGAAGATCTGGCTTATAAAGTCAAAGAGATCGTCGCGCGCGCGGGCAGTCGCTTTGCATTTCCCTCCCAATCTGTTTATGTCGAAACTCTTTCTGAAGGGCCGGTACAGCTGTTCTCGCCACCAGAGGACCAGAAAAAGATTGAAACAACAGAAAAACCCACACAAACGGCCTTGGGGTCTGCCGAGGGATAGCTTAAAAGCGACAGGATCGCGATGGCCATTTTAGGACGAAAATCTTACAGGGCAGAGTGATCTTTATCAGAGTGGTCTTTGCCACAGTAATCTTTGCCACAGTAATCTTTGATTGAATATGCCTTTAAAATATGGGATGATCAGAGATGCCTGTAAGAAAAATTGTAAAGCTTCAAAAGCCGAATTGCCCTTTAATTTCAGGGCTTATCATAAAATCAATGGGTTTAAACTGACCGCGCGTCACGCAACTTAAAAGAAAGTATCCCATGAAGGACGACCCTCCGTATAGTCCTGTTCCCGTTGCCCAGGAACTTCTCGAGGCAACACAAAATCTTATTTTAGAAACGGGTAGAAGTTGGGCTTTTTATAATTTTGGTTGGATGAGCCTCTTTTGGGGGGCTCTCCATGACGCCAGCCAAAACCAAAGCGGTATGGCGTTTTTTGACCCCAAGGCAAATCCCTATAGGGTCCCCATGCCAGGCATGATGCCGGGCATGGCCACGCCAAACACCACCATTCTACCATTTCCTCAAAATCCATCCTCTTCAGCGACACAAACCCATAAAACAGAAAAGGATCAGCCGATGCCAACCAATGATTCCCTTGCCAATGTTTTAATGAAAGCGGATGAAAACAAATCTTTGAAAGAGCTTTTGTCTTTATCGCCTGCGAGCATCCAAGGGGTGTCCGAAGGCGATGCCGCCCTTTTACAGCAAGCCTTTAACATCAAAACCATTGAAGATATGGGCACCAATAAATTCTTCTTGATTGCTCAAGCCTTGGTTGAACTTTCAAAGCATGAAAAACTTTAAAACTTTTTTTAAAGGCAAGACACAAGCGATCAGGTGATTCGGCTTGATCGCGCTTTGCCCTCCTCTTTAGGCGGATATTGATGAAAAACCTGCTGTTTTTCTTTTGCCTTACCCCCTTGCAGGTTTTGGCGAAACAATTTTTTTTGGGAAAGTTTCTGGCAGGCGCTTTCATCGGATGTACCGCTTTAGGCGCGTGGACCGCCCAGGCCGCCCCCTTACAAGCCATCAAAAGCGAAAAAATCACAGCCTCACAAATACAACAGGCTCTAAAAGCAAGCACCGCTTTGCGTTGGGCCGGAGGTTTGGCGCTCTCCTCTGAAAACCCTGACTTTGGCGGCTTTTCTGGCCTGTTATGTTCCGATCAAGATCACGGGGAAAAGCTGATTGCCGTGACCGATCAGGGCAATATCACGTCTTTTTCTGCAATATATGATGCAATGGGTCACCTCGCCGCTGTACAAACCTTAGAGAGTTTGACCAAAGGCCACGGACAAAACGGCTTTCAGCGCTTAAAGACGGAGACCGGTCAAAAACTTTCTTTGGAAAAAACGGAAAAAGATTCGGAGAGCTTAACAAGAACAGCCGATGGCACCCTCTTTGTAAGTTTTGAACGCAACCACCGTGTTTTATTTTACCCGCAAGGACGGGTCGATCAGGCTGCACAGCGCCTTCCCTTGCCCAAAAGCCTCCAAAACGCCCCGGACAATGGCGGTCTTGAAGCGATTGAGACTCTCCGAAATGGTGAGCTGCTGCTTTTAACAGAGGCCTTAAGAGGCAAAGGACAGAACCAGTTCCAAGGCTGGGTTAGGTCTCTTGAGGGTCAAAATTGGCGTTCTGTGGTTTTTCAAAGCGCAGAAAATTTCCAGCCAACCGGGCTTACGCGCTTATCGGATGGCCGCCTCGTCTCTGTGGAACGTGTTCCTTATATTCCCCTGATTGGGGTGCGGGTGCGGCTTCGTTTATTGGACATCGAAGACGCCTTGGCGCAAGGAACCCCGCTGGCTGGGGAAGAGCTTATTCGTCTGGAAGGCCCTGACCTTGTTGATAATTTCGAAGCCATTTGCAGCTTTACCGGCAAAGATAAAAAGCAGCATCTTCTGATCTTGAGTGATGATAATTTCAACAAAAAATACCAACAAACACTGCTTATGCATTTTGTTTTGTTCTAGGGTCTGTTGAGATTCATGCGGAGTTTATCACCGCCGCTGCGAGGTAGATCGCAGCGGCAAAACTTTTGTCTGTTTTGTCTGCTCTCATGGCGATTTTCTTGAACTCCTTGAGTTTATAGAAGAAATTCTCGATCAAGTGGCGCCATTTGTATATATCCCGGTCGATCCTGAGCTTCTGTGCGCGACGCTGATGCTGTTTGATGACAATTTTGGCCCCCC
>DDLW01000074.1 GCA_002340345.1 Alphaproteobacteria bacterium UBA2562
CATCAAGAAAACCGTTCCGCCAACCAAGGTTAAGGTCGTCGTAATCCGGAACATGAGACCCGGTTCAATGACAGCAGACAAGCCACTATCCGTGCTCATCGCTTCTAAACCAACCGCAATCCCATAGCCTTGAACTGTTGCCAAAAGCACAGTGCCATAGCGTGTATATTGATTAATTTTTTTCCGTCCGCTCTCGCCTTCTTTTTTCAATTGCTCGAGACTCGGGCTAACAGCCGTCATCAACTGCATGATAATCGAAGCCGAGATATAAGGCATGATATTGAGGGCAAACAAGGACATCCGCCCTAAAGCGCCGCCTGCGAGCATGTCTAACATGCCGCCAACACCCTGCATGTGCTGAGAAAATATATCTTGTAAAATAACGGCATCAATGCCGGGCAGCGGGATATAAGTGCCTAAGCGATAAATGATCAAGGCACCTAATGTAAACCAAATCCGTTTTTTCAGCTCTGTCGCCTGGGCGAAGGCGCTGAAATTAATATTGGCTGCGAGTTGCTCTGCGGCGGATGCCATGCTTCCCCCTTAATAAAATAGACCAGCCACAAATTGGCCGCCGTGAGCCAATAAGGCTACGGCGGCCAATGTAGGCCGGATGATGACCGGGATCAAGCGTCTTCAGCAGTGGCCCCAACGGGAAGGATAACTTTCCCACCTGCTTTTTCCACCAATTCGACAGCCTTTTTCGACGCCCCAGCAACTTCGATCGTAATGGCCGATGTCAGGTCTCCTTGCGCCAAAAGGCGGACACCATCACGAGGATGACCGATCAGACCAGCAGCCCGCAATTCAACGGTTGTTAAAGTCTGGCCTGCGTCAATTTTACCTGCATCAATGGCTTTTTGTAAGCGACCGACATTGATCTCGGCATAAGCGCGACGGAAGATATTCTTAAACCCTCTTTTCGGCAAGCGCCGATAAAGGGGCATCTGCCCACCTTCAAAGCCTTTAATAGCAACACCTGAGCGGGATTTCTGGCCTTTTTGACCTTTTGCAGAGGTCTTGCCTTTTCCCGAACCGATGCCACGACCGACACGCGTCCGCAGTTTGCGGGCACCGTCGTTATCTGACAACTCATTTAATTTCATAACATCGAATCCTGATCACACAGCCATGTGAAATGCAAGACGCTCAAAAGCCTCTAGCTTTCAACCTTTACAAGATGCGCCACTTTGCGAATCATGCCACGAATCGCGGGCGTATCTTCAAGTTCACGGCTGCGATGCATCTTATTGAGGCCAAGCCCCTTCAAAGTCGCTTCTTGATCCTTCGGGCGGCCAATCGGGCTGCCAATCTGGGTCACACGAATTTTTTTATCAGCCATATCGGATTACTCCTTGGAATCCGCATTGGTGTCACGACGACCAACAATTTCGCTGACCTTCTTGCCACGACGGGACGCCACAGCACGAGGAGATTCAACCGCATTCAAAGCGTCAAATGTCGCCTTGATCATATTATGCGGGTTTGTTGACCCCGTGGATTTTGCAACAACATCATGAACCCCGAGAGATTCAAAAATTGCCCGCAATGGACCACCGGCAATGATACCTGTGCCAGAAGGCGCTGCCCGAAGCAAGACACGACCAGCACCAAAATGACCTCTGCAGTCATGGTGCAAAGTCCGCCCTTCACGTAGGGGAACACGCATCATTGTCCGTTTTGCCTGGTCTGTGGCCTTCCGAATCGCTTCCGGCACTTCCCGGGCCTTGCCCGAGCCATAACCAACCCGGCCTTTACCATCGCCAACAACCACCAATGCAGAAAAGCCGAAGCGGCGACCGCCCTTCACAACCTTTGCAACGCGGTTGATCGCAACAAGACGTTCTACGAGTTCCGGTTCATCGCGATCACGGGACTGCCGCTCGTTTCCTTGGGAACGTGCCATTTTCACTTACCTTCGCTTCGCTCATCTTTTAGAAGGACAGTCCACCTTCGCGCGCAGCATCCGCCAAGGCCTTTACGCGACCATGATAGATGTAACCGCCGCGATCAAAGGTTACTGTCTCAATGCCTGCTTCTTTTGCGCGTTCGGCAATCAATTTACCGACGGCAACCGCTGCATCCACATCCGCGCCTGTCTTTAGGTTGCCGCGCAGATCCTTATCCAAGGAAGAGGCGGCGGCTAAAGTCCGGCCCTCAAGGTCATCAATGACCTGAGCATAGATATGTTTGCTGGAGCGGAAAACCGAAAGACGGGGGCGTAGACCACCAGTCTTTTTCAATTTGTTGCGAACGCGCTGACGGCGACGTTCGAACAGGGTCTTTAATTTCGCCATTTCCAGTGTCCCGCTTACTTCTTCTTGCCTTCCTTGCGCAAGATCGTCTCATCAGCATATTTTACGCCTTTGCCTTTATAGGGCTCAGGTGGCCGATAAGCACGGATCTCGGCTGCGACTTGACCTACAATTTGTTTATTGTAGCCCGTAATTGTCACAGAAGTTGGCTTTTCGCATTTCATTTGGATGCCTTCAGGAATCGGATAGATCACGTCATGGCTAAATCCTAAATTCAGTTGGAGATTTTTCCCCTGAACTTGGGCGCGATAGCCAACGCCATTAATTTCCAATTCCTTTGTGAAGCCAACAGAAACGCCCGTCACCATATTTTGGATATTGGCTCTTGTTGTGCCCCACATGGCGCGTGCCCGTTTATCCTCATTTTTAGGTTTCACGGTGACGCTATTGCCTTCGACAACGACATCAACATATTCGCTGACCGGCATTTTAAGCTCGCCGAGCTTGCCCTTCGCCGACAAAATGCCGTCGGCGAGCTGGACATTAACGCCCTGCGGAACCTCCACCGGATTTTTACCTACGCGAGACATTGCCTGTCCCCTCGCCTTCAGAAAATGTTACCCAAAGCTGCCAAATATTCTTAGAATCCAAAAGGATCGCCTTAAGAATTCTAGAAGACTTGTGCCAGAATTTCTCCGCCAACATTTTGCGAACGTGCTTCGGAATCCGACAGAACGCCACGCGGTGTTGACAGAATAGAAATCCCCAAGCCATTGTAATAACTTGGCAAATCTTTGATCTTTGCGTAGACACGACGCCCAGGTGTCGAAACCCGCTGAATTTGGCGGATCACCGGTTGACCGTCAGTGTATTTCAATTCAATAACCAGCTCATCAACGCCCTGACGGACATTCCGCTGACTATAACCACGGATGTAGCCTTCGCGCTTCAAAACCTCCAACACATTCGTGCGTAGTTTCGAAGCCGGACTGACCACCGTCGCTTTCGACGCGCGCTGACCATTGCGAATACGGGTCAGCATGTCCCCAAGGGGATCGCTCATCGTCATAGGTGGATTCCTCCTACCAGCTCGACTTCACCAGGCCCGGAATTTGCCCCGAAGAGCCAAGATCCCGAAGCGCGATGCGCGACAATTTAAACTTCCGATAATAAGCCCGAGGGCGGCCTGTCAATTCACAACGATTGCGAACCCGCACTTTGGCTCCGTTACGAGGCAGTTGCGCCAGCTTTAAATGCGCAGCGAACCGCTCTTCCATGGATATTTCTGGGTTGCGCGTCATCGCTTTCAATTCAGCGCGCTTCGCCGCCTGATTTTCCGCAAGCCGCGCCCGTCTTTTGTTCTTCGCAATGGCGGATTTCTTCGCCATGTCGGACTCTCCCTTTTCCGTGGTTATCCGACCGAGCTCAACTCGCGAAGGGCAAATCAAAGCCTTTTAAAAGGGCCTTTGCCTCTTCATCGGTTTTGGCGGTGGTCACGATACAGATATCCATCCCACGCACTTCATCGACTTTGTCATAGTCGATTTCAGGAAAGATAATCTGCTCTTTGATACCCATATTGTAATTCCCACGACCATCAAAGCTTTTGGGGTTCATCCCCCGAAAATCCCGAATGCGTGGTAGGGCAATCGTGATCAGACGATCAAGGAATTCATACATATGGTCACGCCGCAAGGTCACCTTACAGCCAATTTTCATCCCCTCACGCAGTTTAAAGCCTGCAATAGACTTTTTTGCGCGTGTGATGACCGGTGCTTGACCGGCAATGGCTGTTAGGTCGCGAACGGCTGCATCGACTTTTTTAGAATCTTGAACAGATTCGCCGATACCCATATTGATCACGATTTTTTCTATCCGCGGGATCTGCATAGGATTCGTGTAACCGAATTCCTGTTTGATCTGGTCGCGGACAACTTGATTATAATGCTCGTATAAACGGGCCATAGTATAAAGTCTCCGCAAACTCAGGAGTCGATGACTTCGCCAGAGCCTTTGAAAACACGCACTTTCGTGCCATCTTCTAAGGTCTTGAAGCCAACCCGCTTGCCCTTGCCGGTCACTGGATCGACATGAGCTAAATTCGACAAATGAATCGGCGCTTCTTTCTCTTCAATCCCACCAGGGCTGAAGGGAGAGGGCCGATTATGACGTTTCACTTTGTTCACCCCAGAAACAACCGCGCGGTTGTCTTCAGGAATGACTTTTAGAACTTCGCCTTTGACGCCCTTATCGCGGCCCGCGAGAACGACAACTTTGTCGCCTGTTTTTATCTTGGCGGCCATTACAGCACCTCCGGAGCCAACGATATGATTTTCATAAACTTGCGTGCCCGCAATTCACGGGTCACTGGTCCAAAAATACGGGTTCCGATCGGCTCATTTTGCTTATTGATCAGAACGGCCGCATTGCGGTCAAAACGGATCGCAGTCCCATCGGCGCGGCGAATTTCTTTGGCTGTGCGCACCACAACAGCACGATGCACAGCACCTTTCTTCACGCGCCCACGCGGAATGGCTTCTTTGACCGAGACAACAATGATGTCACCGACCGATGCGAAGCGCCGCTTGGAGCCGCCCAGAACCTTGATGCACTGCACCCGACGAGCGCCGGAGTTATCGGCGATGTCCAGGTTGGTTTGCATCTGGATCATGGCTCTAAATCCTCGGTTTTAGTCTTTTTAAATTGCAGTTTCATGATGAAACTGCAGTCGAAGTGCAAAAAGCTTTCTCTTGAAAAACAAGAAAGAAAATAAACTTATTTCCTAAGCTTCTGGCACAACCACTTCCCAAGTTTTCCGCTTTGAAATCGGACGGCATTCCCGAATACGGACAGCATCACCTTTTTTGCAACGATTGTCCTCATCATGGGCCGCATATTTCTTAGATTTGCGGATAAACTTTTTATAGAGTGGGTGCATTAAACGACGTTCAACGCTGACAATAACTGTCTTGTCACAAGCGTCAGAGACGACGGTACCCTGCAAAATACGCTTCGGCATCTTTAACCGATCTCCTCGTCCCTTGCCTTTTAAGCGGCGCTCGCATTGAGCATCGTTTTAATACGTGCAATGTCACGTCTCACTTGACGAACACGTGCTGTGTTTTCTAACTGGCCACTTGCTTTTTGAAAGCGCAGATTGAACTGCTCTTTCTTCAGCTCGACCAGCATGCCTTTGAGTTCATCGGCTGTCTTGCCGAGCAGCTCTTCCGCTTTCATGACTTTACGTTCCTCATCTACCTGGAGCTGAAAGCTGGCCGCCCCAAGCCTGATCGCCATAAAGATAGGCTTCAATTCTAGGCGTTTATGGTTATTCCCCCAAACGCGCTACGAATTTGGTCCGGATCGGTAATTTTGCAGACGCCAATTCAAAAGCACCTTCTGCAAGTTCCCGGCTCACCCCATCAATCTCAAACAGAATGCGGCCAGGTTTAACCCGAACTGCCCAATATTCTGGGGATCCTTTCCCCTTACCTTGCCGAACTTCAGCAGGCTTTTGTGAAACTGGAAGATCAGGGAAAACCCGGATCCACAATTTCCCAGTCCGGCGAAGATGCCGCTGGATAGCCCGACGAGCCGCTTCGATTTGCCGTGCTGTGACCCGCTCTGGGTCTAAAGCTTTTAAACCAAATTGGCCGAAATTCAGTTGCGAACCGCCTTTTGCATTCCCGTGTATCCGCCCTTTATGGGCTTTCCGGTATTTGGTGCGCTTCGGACTCAACATTTTTCAAAATCCTTGAGCTTTTCTGCTGATCACGGAACAATCCTAGGATCACCCCATGGTTAACTCTGTGTTAACCGCGACCGCCGCTACCAGAATTACCAGATCCACTACCTTGCATCTCAGTAATTCGCTTATCTTGCGCCAAAGGATCATGGGCGAGAATTTCACCCTTATAGACCCAAACTTTAATACCACAAGCACCGTATGTCGTATGTGCCGTCGCAACGCCGTAATCAATATCCGCACGCAAAGTATGCAAAGGTACACGCCCTTCGCGATACCATTCTGTCCGTGCGATCTCAGCACCGCCTAAACGTCCAGCGCAATTGATCCGAATGCCTTGTGCCCCAAGACGCATTGCAGATTGAACAGCACGTTTCATGGCACGACGGAAAGCAACACGACGCTCTAATTGTTGCGCAATCCCCTGGGCGATGAGACTTGCGTCAATTTCCGGCTTGCGGATTTCAACGATGTTCAAGCTCACATCAGACCCTGTCATTGAAGCGACCGTTTGGCGCAATTTTTCAATGTCAGCGCCTTTTTTCCCAATGACGACACCTGGGCGGGCTGTGTGTAATGTAACACGTGCTTTCTTTGCAGGACGCTCGATAAGAACCTTGGAGATACCAGCTTGTGTAAGCTTCTTTTCTAAGAACTTACGAAGCTCGATGTCCTTATGGAGCAAATCCCCGTAATTCCGACCAGCATACCAGCGAGAGTCCGAAGTACGGTTAATACCCAAACGCAGCCCGATTGGATTGACTTTATGTCCCATTAGGCTGCTCCCTCTGACACTTCACGAACAATCACAGTGATGTGACTAAATGGTTTCTGAATACGCCCGACACGACCGCGTGCACGCGCCCGGAAACGCTTCATGACCATCCCTTTGCCGACATGCGCCTCTGCAACAATCAGACGATCAATATCCAGATCATGATTGTTTTCAGCATTCGCGATCGCAGATTTCAGGACTTTTGATACATCTTTTGCAATACGCTTTTTTGAAAAAGCCAATTGCGTTAATGCATCACTCGCCTGACGACCCCGAATAAGTTGCGCGACGAGATTTAGCTTTTGCGGGCTAATGCGAAGCATTTTTGTGCGCGCCATGGCTTCATTATCAGCGAGGGCACGCGGTGTTGCACTCTTACTCATTGCTTCTTAGCCTCTCTTTGACTTCTTATCAGCCGCATGGCCGTAATAGGTCCGAGACGGTGCAAATTCGCCAAATTTATGCCCGACCATATTTTCATTCACAAGAACAGGCATGTGTTTTTGACCATTATAAACACCAAAGGTCAAACCGACGAATTGCGGTAAAATTGTCGAACGGCGAGACCAGGTCTTGATCACATCGTTCCGGCCAGACGCCCGAGCCTTTTCCGCTTTTTTCAGCAGGTAGGCATCGACAAACGGCCCTTTCCATACAGAACGCGCCACGATGGGCCTCCTTACTTCTTATGCCGACTACGGACAATAAGTTTGTCAGACGGCTTGGTCTTGCGAGTCCGCATCCCTTTTGTCGGTTTCCCCCAAGGAGTCACAGGGTGACGCCCACCAGAGGTCCGACCCTCACCACCACCATGGGGGTGATCAACAGGGTTCATCGCAACACCGCGGCTGTTCGGCCGTTGGCCCAACCAGCGCTTACGACCCGCTTTCCCGAGATTAATATTCTGTTGGTCCGGATTTGAGACAGCGCCAATAGAGGCGATGCACCCAGCAGGCACACGACGCAACTCACCGGATGATAAGCGCAGCAAGCCGTAACCACCATCACGCCCAACCAATTGCGCGTAATTACCAGCGGAACGAGCGACCTGACCACCCTTACCGATTTTGAGCTCAACATTGTGAATGATTGTGCCGACAGGAATAGAGGCCAATGGCATCGCATTCCCAGGCTTCACATCCGCTTTTTGAGCTGCAATAACAGTGTCGCCAACATTTAAACGCTGCGGCGCCAAAATGTAAGCTTGCTCACCATCTTCATACTTCAACAAGGCGATAAAAGCTGTCCGGTTAGGGTCATATTCCAGCCGCTCGACAGTTGCTGGGATGTCCCATTTTTGACGCTTAAAATCAATAATGCGATAAAGCCGCTTATGCCCGCCACCCTTACGGAAAGATGTAATCCTCCCGAGATTGTTGCGGCCACCCGATTTGGTCAGGCCCTCGGTCAGCTTTTTGACCGGGCGCCCTTTGTATAATTCAGCTCGACTTACTAAGACGAGTTGTCTTTGTCCGGGCGTTGTCGGCTTGAAACTCTTCAAGGCCATAATTTCGGTTCCGTCTTCTAAGATCTATCTCAAGTATCCAATCTAACGATTAGACACCTGTGGTCACATCGATGCTGCTTCCTTCAGCCAAGGTCACCATCGCTTTTTTCTGGTCGTTGCGACGTCCCTTGACGCCACGGAACCGCTTTGTCTTCCCTTTTGCAATCAGGGTATTGACCGCGACCACCTTTACTTTGAAGAGCTTTTCAACCGCAGACTTGATTTCTGGTTTCGTTGCATCCAAAGGCACCTTAAAGGTCACTTGGTTATGCTCAGACCCCATTGTGGATTTTTCGGTAATCACCGGAGACCGCACCAAATCATAGGCACGCTCTTCAGAAACTTCCACGTCGTAACGCTTAAAAGGACGTGCTGCACTCATTTCAGCCTCGCTTCCAACGCTTCCACCGCTGATTTGGTCAAAACCAAAGTGTCACGGCGCAAAATGTCGTAAACATTGGCACCTTGCTCAGGCAAAACATCGATCCGAGGAATATTGGCGGCGGCTTTTTGGAAATTCGCATCCACCTCAGACCCACTCACGATCAAGGCGCTGCCAAGACCAAGAGCAGAGAATTGCTTCACAAGAGCAGCAGTCTTTGGTGTTTCCACCTTTGCATCATCAAGAATGATCAGTTGACCGGCTTTTGCTTTGGTCGAAAGCGCCGTCTTCAGAGCCAACTTACGAACTTTTTTGGGCAAGTCATGGGCATGAGACCGCACAACTGGACCAAAAACTGTTTGCCCGCCCCGCATTTGCGAAGCACGCGAGCTCCCTTGACGTGCACGACCCGTGCCTTTTTGACGGAACGGCTTTTTTGTCGTTCCAGAAATTTCGCTCACACCTTTTGTTTTATGGGTGCCAGCACGGCGCTTTGCCAATTGATAATTGACCATACGCGCCAGGAGATCTTTCCGCGGCTCGAGACTAAACACCTCGTCCGCCAAGTCGATTTCACCAACCGCCTGGTTGCTCAAATCAACAATTTGGGCTTTCATGGCTTTAGTCCTTCTTTTCCTCAGCCGCATCAACCTCAGCAGAAGCTTCTGCAACCAACGCACGCTCTCTCAAAGAGGCCGGGAAAGGCACACCCTCAGGCAAGCTCCGCTTAATCGCGTCACTCACAAGAACAGTACCCCCTTTAGAGCCAGGGACCGCCCCCTTGACAAGGATAAGCCCACGCTCGGGATCAATCCGCACGACCTCCAAATTTTGAGCCGTAACACGGCGATCCCCCATGTGACCTGCCATTTTCTTACCTTTGAACACACGACCAGGATCTTGACATTGACCCGTAGATCCATGCGCACGGTGAGAAATAGACACACCATGGCTTGCCCGCAAACCAGAGAAATTGTGACGCTTCATCGCGCCAGCAAAACCCTTACCTTGAGACCGACCCACAATATCGACATACTGACCAACAACAAAGTGATCAGCGGCCAATTCGTCACCAATCGCAAGCAGCGCATCGGGAGATACACGAAACTCCACCACATCCTGCTTTGGCTCGACCTTCGCAGCAGCAAATTGCGCGCGCTGGGCCTTGGCAACATTTTTAACTTTTGCTTTGCCCGCACCAAGCTGAACAGCTGTATAGCCGTCTTTTTCCTCAGTCCGAACAGCAGTGACTTGACAGTCGTCAATCTGAAGGACGGTCACCGGAACATGGGTGCCATCCCCTGCGAAAACACGAGTCATGCCAAGCTTTTGGGCGATGATGCCGGAACGCATCGCTCTTTCCCCTTGCTAATCCTGACTTCCCTCATCGCGGCACGCGTGATAGAAGCAAGTTGACGTCAAACAAATGATTTTGCAGCATCCCGCCAAGAAAGCCGGATGCCCTACGCCTCCACCGCGATACCACCTTCTGTTTTCAAAAGCTGGTCAGCCGATAAGACGCTTCAAGTATCGCACCAAAAAGGATGCGCTATGTCCTCGAAGCAAAACTTGAAAGGTTGCGAGAAAAAGATGGAATGGAGATTGCTCCCCTGCATCGAAATTCCCTAATCTGATGTGAGATGAAGTTTCTCACGAAGCAACCTGTTTGGTTTTCTTCAGCTCTTCAACCCCGCTGAAGAACCCGGACGTTACTTTTTTATTTCGATCTATGCAAGTTCTTTTTTCAGTCTTGTGAAATTTTCTTAAATCTCAGCTGAAAAAAGCAAGTTCCGTCCGAGGCTCCCTTAAAATCCCTCTTTTAAAAGGAATTTTTAGGGCGTTTGCGCCAATGTTAGCTAATTTTTCGGCTTTTACGGCTTTTCAATCTCTATAGGCTCCTAAAGCCTCGAAAGAATCCAACCGCTTTAACACCAAATCACTAAGCTTTTAAGAGGAATCACATAGAATCGATTCATTAAAGAGCTTTTGCTGACCAAGGATTAAGTCAAAGAATCGGGGAAAACTTTGCGGATCAGCATCTCTTGTAACCGAAGTCCTAAAAGAAAAGACTCCGATCTCTTGCTTTTAGAGTTTAATCTCGACATCAACACCGACAGCAAGATCCAGCTTCATGAGCGCATCGACTGTTTGCGGCGTCGGGTCAACGATATCTAAAAGACGTTTATGTGTGCGAATCTCAAATTGCTCACGTGATTTCTTGTCAATGTGAGGAGACCGCAAAACGGTATATTTTTCAATACGCGTCGGCAGCGGGATAGGGCCACGAACATTCGCCCCAGTGCGCTTGGCTGTATTGACAATCTCGCTTGTCGATTGATCAAGAACACGATGATCAAAAGCTTTTAAGCGAATACGTATATTTTGATTTTCCATGTGCTTAGCTCGCCCTTCTTCGCTTAGGAGAGCTTAGCCCCGACTTGTCAAGGACAAATCGGGGCTAAGCGCACATCCCGGAGCGCCTCTGGGCAACTCCCTTATTCGACGATAGAAGCGACG
>DDLW01000023.1 GCA_002340345.1 Alphaproteobacteria bacterium UBA2562
CTCGCAAAACCCACATTCGATACATTTATCAATCACGGTTTCGGCGGGCGGCAAAGGTTTGAGATCTTTCACATGGGCGTTTGGATCATTATTCAAGATCACACCAGGATTCAACAACCCTTTGGGATCAAAAAGGGTTTTGATCTCCACCATCAACCCATAAGCCTCTGGGCCCCATTCCATCTCGACAAAAGGCGCCATATTGCGGCCCGTGCCATGCTCTGCTTTTAAAGAACCGTCATAGCGATGGACCACAGACTCACACACATCATCCATGAACAAACGATAGCGTTCAATTTCTGCGACGGTGCCAAAATCTTGCGTGAACACAAAGTGCAAATTGCCTTCCAAGGCATGGCCAAAAATAATCGCTTCGTCATAGCCATGTTTTTCGAAAAGGCGGTGAAGCTCATTGGTCGCCGCCGCCAATTGTTCAATCGGATAGGCGACATCTTCAATAATCACCGTGGTTCCGGTTTCGCGCACCGCCCCCACAGAGGGGAAAAGGCCCTTGCGGATTGTCCAAAGCTGGGCGCATTTTTGCGGATCGGTTGAGAAGGCCAGCTCTTGAACCCGGTCATGGCCTTTGAGATTATGCTGGATTTTTGCGATAGACTGATCGAGGGCCTCGGCATTCTCAGCCCAGGTCTCAACCAACAAAGCCGTGGCATGATCCCCTAGGCTGCGAATAAAGCTTGGCATGGACGGCTTGTCTTGCACCGCCCGTAACCCTGCGCGGTCAATGAGTTCGACCGCGGCCACAGGGCTTTTTTTGAGTTCCACAACCGCCAAAGCCGCTTGCTCCACCGTTTCAAAGAACAGCATCGCCGTCGCTTTATGGGGATGGTCTGGCACCGTGTGATAAGTGATTTCCGAGATAAAGCCTAAAGTGCCTTCCGAGCCAATCATCAAATGCTCAAGAATGGCAATCGGATCTTGATAATCCACTAGGGCATTCAGGCTATAGCCCGTTGTGTTTTTGATTTTATATTTATGACGAATACGGTTCGTCAGCCCCCGATCATCCCTTACTTTTTGCCCTAGGGCCTCTAGCTTCTGGCAAAAGTCTTTATGGCTTTCCAGAAAGGCCTCCCGGCTTGCAGGATCGCGGCTGTCCAAAAGCGTGCCATCGGCCAAAATCACCCGCATGCCCGCCAGAGTCTGGTAGCTATTATGCGCTGTGCCACAGCACATGCCAGACGCATTATTCGCCGCAATCCCACCAATTTTTGCAGCATTAATCGAGGCTGGATCGGGCCCAATTTTCTTCTGCAAAGGGGCCAAGGCTTTATTCGCATCCCCCCCGACCACACCAGGTCCTAAGGTGACTTTTAAGGCATCATCGCTGATCAGGATATCATCCCAACCATCCCCCAACAGAGCCAAAACGGAATCCGAGATGGCCTGCCCCGACAAGCTTGTGCCCGCCGCCCGGAAGGTCACAGGTACCCCCAAAGCTTCGCATCTTTGCACCAGAAAAGTAACCTCGGCCTCATTTTCAACCCGCACAACCATTTCTGGGATCAGGCGATAGAAACTCGCATCTGTGCCATAGGCCAAAAGCCTTAAGGGATCACGAATCAGCCGCTGAGACGGAATGCGCTCCAAAAGCTGCTCATGGAGAGTGCCATAGACCGAAGCATCGGGTTTCATGATAAAATCTCCCATAAAGTCAAAAGCAGACAAAGAGGCTGCATTGCGACCAGCAATCCTTAAAATCGCCAATCACTGAGAAAGAATTATGAGGGTTTTGTTCATTCCGGCTTTTCTCAGAAGCCTTTTAGGCTCAAAGGGGAGAGGGTCTTCTTCCAGGGGAAGGCCCTCTCCCTGTTTCTGAGCGTGCGCGCCTTAATTATAGGCGACGCTGGGCAGCCAAGTGACAAGATCTTCCCAAACAAAGACCAAGCACAAACCAATCAGCTGCAAAATAATGAAGGGGATCACACCACGGTAAATATGATTGACCGAAATCCCCTCTGGTGCGACCCCTTTGAGGTAGAAAATCGCGAAGCCAACAGGTGGCGTCAAGAAAGAGGTTTGTAAGCACACCGCAAACATCACGGTGAACCAGATAACATTAAAACCAAGATCCGCAATCACAGGCGCGACCAATGGCAACACAATCAAAGTGATCTCAATCCAGTCCAAGAAGAACCCTAACAAAAAGGTAAAGAACAGAATCGCAATCACAATCCCCGTCGGACCGAAAGGAAGCCCTTTCAAGACGCCTTCAATAAATTCATCCCCGCCGAGCCCCCGCAACACCAAGGAAAAGGCTGTTGCGCCGAGGAAGATGGCAAAAATAAAGGCTGTTGTCCGGGTTGTTTGATGCACAACTTCCTTCAAAGTATTGTAATCTAGACGCTTATTTAAAAAGGCCAAAAGGGTCGCACCCGCAGCCCCAATCCCAGCCGCTTCTGTCGGGGTCGCAATACCAAAGAAGATTGAGCCTAGAACCGCCAAGATCAAGCCTGCGGGCGGCAAAACCGCTTTAAAAACACCCCATAAAACCCCTAAAGTTACTTTGGGGGCATCCTCTGGCACTGGCGCAAGATCTGGGTAGAGATAACAGACCACAAGGATAGAAATGATATAGATGGCACCCAATAAAATACCTGGGAACAAAGCCCCGAGGAATAAATCCCCCACAGGTAACGCCAGCTGATCAGCCATTAAAACAAGCATAATCGACGGCGGAATCAGAATGCCCAAAGTACCAGTGGAACAGACAGTGCCACAGGCCAGCTCTTTATTGTAGCCATGCTCCAGCATGATGGGCAGCCCCAGTAAGGACAGCAAGACCACAGACGCCCCGATAATCCCCGTTGAAGCGGCCAACAAAACCCCAATAATGACAACAGTGATGGCCATCCCCCCAGGCACACGCCCAAAGACCTTCACGAAATTGGTCATGAGATCGGCGGCAACCCCGGAACGATCCAGCATCAACCCCATAAAAATGAACATGGGCAGAGCCACCAAGACCCAATTATTCATGACCGCCCACATGCGATCGACAACAAGGCCCGAATAATTCCAGTCAATACCAATAAAGGCATCAAAATAATAATCGGCAGCAATGCCAAGACCTGTGAAAATAAACGCTACCCCACCAAGGACCCAAGCCACAGGATAGCCGGTAAAAAGTAAGAGAATGAAGGATGCGAACATCCCAATGACGAGCACTTCACTCAGTTCAAGTCCCAAAATCTCCATGATCCCTTACTCCTGCATCAGATCGGCTTGACGGGCACCAACTTCACGACGCGGCGGTAAGGGGTGCGGGATTTTGAAAAGCAAAGCCGTCGCCTTTGTCAAACGCGCAAGAGCGGCCAAACCCAAAAGGGCAAACCCAACCAAGAGAGCCGATTTAATCAGCCAGCGATAGGGCAAGCCCGCAGGCGCTTGGGAGACTTCATTGATTTCCCAAGAGTTCTGCACAAAAGGAATGGTATAAATCAGGACCAAGGCAACAAAGGGCAGCAGGAAAAAGACCAACCCAAAAACTTCCACCCAAGCCTGGGTTTTTAAACTGAACCGATCATGGAGCACATCAACACGCACATGGTCATCCGCCACCATGCAATAGGACAGACCAATGAGGAACCCGATAGCATAGAGATGCCATTGAATTTCCTCGAATTCGACACGCCCTTCACCAAAAACATAGCGCAAGACAACATTGAGGACGATCACCACCATCAAGGCAATCCATAACCAAGAGGCCGCCCCACCAACACGTAACAAGAATTTGTCGACCATCAAAGAGATCCGCGTATCTGGGAGAACCATATGATGGACGAGCAGGTGAAGGTCATCCGGTTCCCCATGCCCGGCATATTCCGCCTCTCGTTTGAGAATTTCGTCTGCATCCTCGGCGTGATGCTCACGCGGAGGGGTTTTGCCGTCTTCCGTCATGGCATTCCCTTTCATCCAGCTTGAAGCCTTATCGCTTTCGCTGGGACTTTTTTTATTTTTATGTTTTCGGAGCAAAGCTGAAAATAATTTGATTTTTATTTTCAGCGATTTTCGAGTCGGCATGTAAAATACAGTATCTTTCTTATTAAGAGACTGTTTCGCGCTCAGAGGCACGAAATTCTATAATGGAAATATTTTAAAAGCCGACATTTTGTAATAACCAAATCAAATTCTGAGCCTTCGTAAAAAAGAGTGGCTGAGGATCCAGCCACTCTTTTCTATAAGACCCCTTGATTATTCGAAGTCACGAGGCAAATACGCCATGCCTTTCCAGTTTTTATACTCAGCACGGAATTTGTTTTGAGACTCTAAGATTTCTTTGAACCATTTGTCTTTCGCGGCTTCTTCGGCCAAGACTTCTTCAGTAATTTTTTTCAATTCTTGAAGCAGCTCGTCAGGCAATTTACGCGCGGTCACGCCTTTTTCAGGGAAGCCGGCCATAACGCTGCCTTGTAAAGCTTCGCCTCTGGACAGGTTCCGTGTCAGACCCGCCGTGCAAGCCACGTCAATCAAGCCTTTATTTTTATCAGACAAGCCGTCCCAGATTTCTTTGTTAATCACGAGATATTCGGCTGTGTAAGGCTGGTGCCAGCCAGGGAAATAGTTGTTTTTGGCAATTTTATCAAAGCCAAGACGTTGATCGATCGCAGGCATGGAGAATTCAGAAGCGTCAATTGCCCCTTTTTCCAAAGCTTGGAAGATTTCACCACCTGGCAGCATCGTGACAGACGCCCCAAGCTTTTGCATGACCTTACCGCCAAGACCCGCAAAGCGGATTTTCAAGCCTTTGATATCATCAAGGGTTTTGATCTCGCGACGGAACCAACCCGCAGTTTCTGGGCCAATGTTCCCGCAAAGGACGGGGTGCACATTATGCTCTGCATAAACTTTCTCGCCGAGCTCTTTCCCGCCGCCTTCAAACCACCAAGCATTATATTCCCAAGGCTCCATCCCAAAGGGCACAGCGGCCAGCAAAGGAGAGGAGGGAATCCGTCCCTGGTCATAGCCAATCCATGTATAGCCCGCCGGGATCTTTTTCTCCCCCACAGCTTCTGTGATTTGGAAGGCTGGAACTAATTTTCCGGGTTCAAAAATTTTAAACTGAACATCACCACCAGATGCTTTTTTAATAATATCAGCAACATAAACAATATTGTCGCCCAATGCTGGCAAATGAGATCCGAACGCCACCGGCACTTTCCAACGAATTTTATCATCGGCTTGTGCTGTCTGTGTCAAAGCGAATGTCGCAACAGCTGTGACAGCGGCGAATTTCAGGATTTTTTGCATGCTGAAGTGCCCTTCCTGTTTCCTACCAAAAGGTCGGACCTTTAAGGCCCAACTTGCCGCAGGGACTTTTTAGAGCTTCTCTTTATTTTACAACATCCTTAGATGTTGTTGCGTCTCCCACGGCGCCGTAACCTGTCCATGGATAAATGATTTAACCAGACAGATCAATGGTAAAATCTTTTTACCAATTTTTTTCTTCTGCTATGATGGGTTTGTCAAAAAACTTAACCAGGAAAGAAAGGCCTTTGAGAGATCTTATTTTGTCATAAAAAACAGCATGTTAGATTAAGTTTTCCGCCTTTTACAGCGAAATATTATGCCGGGAAAGAGAAAGACAGACTTGGAATCCGTAAAGTTTTAGGGTCTAGTGTGAAATCATCTTACAACCAAATACTGAGAGTCTTTATATAACATATTTTCGAGAAAAGGCTCTAAGTTTTTGTTTTCACCGCAAGACTCACCCCCGAAACATCGCTGTTTTGTGGTAAAAAGATGAATGTGGCCAGGGGAATCTACCCCTTGATCACGCTTTGCTCTCACGCACTGACGGCGACAAAAGAGTCCCTCTCGTCGCCCCGCTTCACGCGATAATGCTTTGTTTGTGCATTAATGCTTCCAAATGAAAGCTAAGCTTCGCCTGAATCTTTCTTTCAGGTCCCTGTATCTTTACTTTTGGGTCAATGCACCCGCACTCTTTTTGGTATGCCTCACTCTTTTTCAGGCAAAAGATCCACGACAACCGACTCTTTTGTTTGGATCGATGCTCTTGTTTGGACATGCAATGACTTTTGAGCAAATTAAACCCGCAAAAATATCAGATGCCATTGTGGATCAATTGAAAAATATGATTTTAGAAGGCGTTCTGAAACCAGGAGAAAAACTCCCTGCCGAGCGGGATTTGGCCCAGCAACTCAATGTTTCGCGTCCTTCTTTGCGCGATGCCATTTTACGCTTACAGACCCTCGGACTTGTCGAAGTGAAGCAAGGCGGCGGGACCTTTGTGAATGGCGTCGTTACCGCTGCTTTTACCGAACCGCTGGTCAATCTTCTCGAAACCAACCCGGATGCGGCCATCGACTACACCGAATTTCGCCGCGCCATCGAAGCCACGGGGGCGTATTACGCTGCCATCCGTGCAACCGACTCGGACCGCAAAATCCTCAAGGCAACATGGGCTGCCATGGAAGAAGCCCATAAACTCGAAGATCCCTCTGTCGAAGCAGAAGTCGATGCCGATCTCCATCTCGCGATTGCCGAGGCTTCCCACAACGTCATTTTACTTCATATCGCCCAAGGCCTTTTCAGGCTTTTGCGCCAGGGGGTCTTTTACAATCGCCAACAGCTGTATTTTTGGCGTCAAGCCCGGCAAACCCTCTTAGAACAGCATCGCACCCTTTATCAAGCCGTGCTGGATGGCGACCCGACCTCGGCCCGCACGGCGGCAGAAACCCATATGACCTATGTGCAAGACACCATGCGCGAAATGGGCCGCGACGAAATGCGCGAAGAAATTTCCCGTAAACGCCTTGAACGCCTTCTCGAGACCAAGAAAATTTCTCTTCCTTCTGACCAAGAGGCATAGTATAACATGCCTATCTGCAATCATATCGAGAGTGAGATTTATGCCTTCCCACTCTTGAAGAGGCTCATTTCTTGAAGAGGCTCATTGTAGGATATTTATTTTTAATGACAGAAGACCCCCTCTCAGAAAAATGAGAGCCGGTCTCTTGCGGGGCTCTTCATGCCAAAAGATCTCGATAAAGCACGTTTGATCCAAGACCTGGATATTATTGATTTTTGCGGCCCAAATGCAAAAACCTATGTGGAATGGCACTATAAGGCCTTGAGCGGCAACGGATATGCGTTTGGTATATCCTGGCTGTGTTTATTATTGCCCCCTGCCTGGTACGCCTATCGCCGTCTGTGGGGATTCTTCTTTGGGTATTGTGCCATTATCGCCTTTATTATCACCATCGAAGAGTCCTTATCCCTCGAGCTGCCTTTAGAAGGGGCGACGCTTGGCGTGACGGGGGCCTTGGCCGCCTCAGCACGTTATCATTTTATGCAAAAAACCTATAAATATATCAAAAAAGCAGACCAATTGGGCCTGTCAGGGCAAGAACGCAGAGCGTTTTTGAAAAGCCATGGTGGGGTCTCCCCGCTTCTTTCCGCCTCTGTTTTTATTGTTCTGATCGCCCTTATGCTTATACCCTTTTTTTTAGAAGCCCAAGGCTTTTAGAGCATTCCACTTTCATCTTGAAGCAGTGGTAATACTCTCTGTCTTTGTTTTCACCGCAAAACGCAGGGTTAAAGGGGCTGCCACTTTAACCCGCTTTGCTCTAAAACGTCACACTTTCGGCCATCGAAGGCCTATTCTTTAAGGCAAAGTGGGATTGGGGCGCGATCAGGGGGATAATACACCTGATCGCGCCCCAATCCCACTTTGCTTTAGGCGCGGACATGGGCATTCATATGTTTTTCGTCGCCAATGCTCGTTTTGTTCATATGGCCTGGATAAATCATGACCGTTTCAGGCAATGTGTAGAGTTTATATAAGATAGAATGCACCAATTGATTATGATCGCCACGGGGAAAGTCAGAGCGGCCAATTGAAAAATGCATCAAGGTATCCCCGGTAAACATCACATCACCGCACCGGATACAGACCCCTCCTGGCGTATGGCCGGGGGTGTGGATGATCTCAAATTGGCTTTCCCCCAGCATGATTGTGTCGGCGTCTTTCCAGAAATGGTCTGGCCTTGGGGCTTCTTCGACGGTAAAACCCCACCGGGCTGAGAAATTCACATACTCTTCAATCAAGAAAAGATCGTCTTCATGCATCCAAACAGGGGCATTTGTCGCTTCTTTTAAATCTTTTAAGCCGAAAATATGGTCCAAATGCGCATGGGTCAGAAAAATTTTATCTAAAGTGAGATTTTCGGCTTGAGACAAAGCCTGCCACTCACTCAGAATGCCCATGCCCGGATCAATGATGGCCGCTTTTTGGGTCGCATCATCAACCGCAATATAGCAGTTTTCTTTGAGAGGCCCCGTGATATAGCGATGCACAGAAAGCGTCATACCACATCCTTTTAGAGCAAAGCTGGTTAAAGTGGCATCACTTTAACCATGCGTTTTGCGGCAAAAACAAGATCATAGAGCCTTTCCATTGATTCAATATAAAAAAGAAAGGCTCTAGTTTTTGGCGATAAAAACCACAGTGACATTGACCGAGAGACCGGCCTGATCCGGATTTGGTTGGTGAC
>DDLW01000061.1 GCA_002340345.1 Alphaproteobacteria bacterium UBA2562
AATGAAAAGCGAAAGGCTCTAGCCTTTGAAATTTTTGTTTAAGGCCTCATTTTTCACAAAGGGTAAGGTCGATTCAATCACGACATTCGTGTCTTGAGAGGAGGCCACAGCCGCTTTGTTTTCAAGATGATTCTGGTAATGCTGAAAGATTGTTGCTGCGGTTTCTTCCACAGAACGTCGGCTCACATCAATCACCGTCCAACCATGCCGGGCCGCAAAACGCCGGGCTTGCGCCACTTCTTGTTTCACCATATCAAAATCAACATAATTCGTGACAGGGTCATCTTGACCGCTGATTTGACTCAACCGATTGCGACGGATTTGCACGAGTAATTTTGGATCCATGGTCAAACAAATGATCAAAGGGCCATTGACCTTGAACAAAGCCTCTGGGGGAGGCACTTCCGGGACAAGAGGCACATTGGCCGCCTTCACCCCCCGATTGGCAAGATAAAGACAGGTCGGTGTCTTTGACGTCCGCGAAACCCCCAAAATAATGACATCAGCCTGGAAAAGATGATCCGTCAACTGGCCATCATCATGGCTTAAAGTATAGTCTATGGCCTCCATGCGCTTAAAATAGCTGGCATTCATCATATGCTGCTGCCCAGGGAGATTTTGCGACTGGCGGCCTAAGAAATTTTTCAAGGTCGTCATGGCGTCATCCAGAACAAAAACACAAGGCACCGACCTTTCTGTGCAAGAATGCTCCAAAAGTTCCCGCAATTCTGGATTGACAATTGTTACCAAGACCACACCAGGATGGGCATCAACCCCTGCCAAGACTCTTTTGATCTGCCCTGGCGTGCGCACTAAACTCCAAACATGCTCAACGGTCTCCACATCCTCGAATTGAGCCAAGCACGCCCGGATCACCGTGCTAATCGTCTCCCCCGTCGCATCTGAAACCAAATGGAGATGAAAACAATTCTTATCCGACATTATGGCACTCCAAATGAGAGCAAAGGGCGAGTCCTTTGCCAAAAGCCTGACAGCGGGCAGAAACAAAAGAAAGCTTAAACCACAGAACAGAGATTGCACACAGGCAAAATAACGTCCCCCATAGCTGCCCCTTCTGCGGAAAACTGTGAATCCTGTGGATAAGCTTGGAGTCGAAAAAAAACAGAAAAAGGTATAACAGCTTATGAAAGAGCTGTCCTATGAGTCTTGAGTCCTGTGGGAAAAAAGAGCACTGATGCTGTGAGAGTCCTGGAAAAAATATGTTATCCACAGACATTACAGCTTCATGCAATCTTCATGAGCCAAAAGTCGAAGATAAAAATTTTCCCAAAAAACCAAGAAAAAATAAGTCTTATCGCGATATTTTGGAAAATACAGCATGGACTTTTCCCCAAACTATCCTCAGGATGTCGCGGCAACATAGACTGAGGAAAAGATGTGCGAAAATTTGAGGATAAAAAATAATCCCCAATTTTCACAGCCTCATCTATCCACTTCAATTTTAAGATTCTAGATTCTTTATGGAGAAAAGTTCATGGGGACAACAGCGAAGACCCAGTTCCAAAAGCCTCTGCTGGCCGTCCTCAAGGGTGAAACACAAACCCCTCCTCCTATTTGGCTGATGCGCCAGGCCGGACGCTATTTACCGGAATTCCGCGCCGTTCGAAAGGAAATCGGCGGTTTCCTTGATCTCTGCTATAACCCTAAAAAAGCCTGCGAAGTCACCTTACAGCCAATCGAACGCTATGGCTTTGATGCTGCTATTTTGTTTTCAGATATTTTGGTTGTCCCCCATGGTTTAGGCCAACATGTCGAATTCCGAACAGGTGAAGGCCCTGTCTTAGAGGCCCTCAAAGATGCAGAGGATCTCGCAAAATTAGATTTGAGCCAATTGCATGAGAAAATGGCCCCTGTCTATGCCGCCGTCAGCGAAATTCGCACAGCCTTGGCACAAACAGCCCCTAAAACGGCCCTGATTGGTTTTGCCGGAGCGCCCTGGACCTTGGCCTGCTATATGGTCGAAGGAAAAGGATCCAAAGATTATGCCCGCACCAAAGAATGGGCTTATGGCCAAACAGATCTCTTCCAAAAATTGGTGGATCTTTTGGTGGAAGCGATTGCCGCTTATCTTGTGCGCCAAATTGATGCCGGGGCTGAAGCCGTGCAAATCTTTGATAGCTGGGCCGGGGTTCTGCCGGAAGATGCTTTAAAACGCTGGTCTTTGGAGCCCATCACAGCCATTGCTGAAAAAGTGAAAGCAGAACGGCCCGAAACCCCGATTATCGCTTTTCCAAGAGGGGCGGGGCAGCTTTACGAATCTTTTGCAAAAATACCCCATATTGATGCCCTCGGATTAGATACAACGGTGCCTTTGGATTGGGCGGTGGAAGTCCTGCAACCCCATGTGGCGCTCCAAGGAAATCTCGATCCCATCCGGATGGTTGTTGGCGGAGCAGAAATGGATCAAGCGATTGATTATATTTTGGAAAAAACCGCAAAAGGGCGCTTTATTTTCAATTTAGGCCATGGCTGTGTTCCCAATACACCGCCTGAGAATGTGGCCCGTCTGGTTGACCGCATTCGCAATTTTTCTTTTTAGTCGCAGAGTATTCTGTTCTGAACTTTCACCCTTATGCGCTCAGGCCTATTGCGCATTGGGTCTGGACTCTGGGACAGAATCAGGTCTCTATGGCAAGGGTCTACAGTATTTTGCTTTTCTCTTAACCCAGAAAAATGCTGTTAATCTTCTGGTTCTGCCGCAAAACAGAGCAAAAGGATAAGTTTCTCCTTTTGCCTTCAATATAAGATTCGGCAAAAACTTATTTTCGTCGGAAGAATGAGGTACAGAACAAACGCTGAGCGTGGTTTTCACAGCTCAGTTCACAAGAAACGCTCTGGCCTTCAGTCAAATGGTGATGGGTACGCATGAAAAAATTGGCTGTTGTTTTATTCAATCTGGGCGGACCAGATTCGCCAGAGGCCATAGAACCTTTCTTACGCAATCTCTTTAGTGATGCTGCCATTATTCGGGCTCCAGGCCCCATCCGTTGGCTGCTGGCGAAAACCATTTCTCGGCGTCGGGCGCCCGTGGCGCAAAAGATTTATGCCCATCTCGGCGGCGCCTCGCCGCTTTTAGAGAACACACAAGTGCAAGCTTCTGGCTTAAAAGCCCATCTCGATACGCGTTTGGGAACAGATTGGGTGACCAAAGTCTTTATCGCCATGCGCTATTGGCATCCTTTTGCCGAGGAAACCGCTGCCCAGGTCAAAGACTTTGCCCCCGATGAAGTGGTCTTATTGCCGCTTTATCCACAATTCAGCAGCACAACCAGCCAGTCTTCCCTAGAAAATTGGGAGAAGGCAGCCCAAAAATGTGGTTTAAAAGCCCCAACACGCAGCCTTTGTTGCTACCCGACAGATGTTGGCTTTATTACGTCTGTGGCCCGTCTGACCGCCCAAGGTGTCGATGAGATCATGGCCAACCATCCAGGAGTTCCCCGGCGGGTGCTTTTTTCGGCCCATGGCCTGCCGCAGAAAATTGTTGATGGGGGCGATCCCTATCAATGGCAAGTGGAACAGTCTTCCAAAGCCGTTGTCGATCTTCTGAAAACAAAATATGAGGATCTCGATTATAGCATTTGTTATCAAAGCCGGGTTGGTCCTTTGAAATGGATTGGCCCGGATACAGAAGACGAAATTAAACGCGCGGGCAAAGACGGTTGTGCCGTCATTCTTGTACCAATCGCTTTTGTGTCCGAACATTCTGAAACTCTTGTCGAATTGGATATCGAATATAAAGAGCTTGCAACAGAAGAAATGATACCGGGCTATTACCGGGTGCCAACGGTTGGGGCTTCGGCGGAATTTCTCGATGGTTTGGCCTGTATGATTATTGATACGGCCGATCGCGGGATTAAGCGTTGTTCCAATCAAGGGCGGCGGCTTTGTTCTAAAGACTGGTCGGCCTGTCAAACAAAATAAGAAAATATAGTTTGGAGCGCTTGCGATGGAATCGCCACTTCCTTTTCTTTTAGACTATTATGAGACTTTAAAAGCTCTTCATATTATATCTTTAATTGTCTGGATGGCGGCAATTTTTTACTTGCCAAGATTATTTGTATATCATGTGGATGCTGAAAAAGGCAGTGATAAATCTGAAACTTTTAAAATAATGGAAAGACGCCTCTTAAAAGCGATTATGAATCCGGGCATGGTTGCGACTTGGCTTTTTGCTATTTTGATGCTGTTAGCCCAGCCAGAGTGGCTTTTACAGGGCTGGATGCATGTGAAGCTGACCTGTGTTCTTTTATTAACATTTTACCACCATCTTTTGGCGCTGTGGCGTAAGGATTTTGAGAAAGACCAAAATACAAAGACTGGGCGTTATTATCGCATTGCCAATGAGGCGCCAACCCTTTTGCTGATTGTTATTGTCTTCATGGTGGTCCTCAAACCCTTTTAAGTTTAGGGATTCCAAAGGGCCCAAGGCCCTTTGGCCGCCGGAGGCAAAAAGCGTTTACTCTAACCATTTCATGATTTTAGGAGCGGCTTGGGAAATAAACACAATGCCATTGATATGACCAAGGGGGCCGGTCAATATTTGATAATCGACCGCATGTCCTTGGGCTTTCAGAGTGTCCGCAAGCGCTTTAGACTCACTTGGCGGGAACAGAAGATCCCCTTCAGCCGGAAGAAAAAGCATTTTGGCTTTGATTTTTGCGAGATCTTGGCTGATGTCATAAGATTGGCTGGCCTTGACCAGATAGAGAAAATGATTGGCATCTGCAATCTTAGCTCTGGCAGCGCCACGATCATCCAGCATTTTCTCAACAGCAAACCGTGCGTCTAAAGATTTCAGAGGATCCTCGGTTTCTTCTGCCCATGTCTGGCCGTGTTTTTCCACCCAACCGGCTTGGAAGGCGTCGAGTGTCACAGATTGAAGGGCGAGATCTAAACCGCGTAAAGGCGGCGTCTTACCGTAATAGTCTCCCCCTTGCCAATTGGCATCGAGTTTAATGAAATCCCCCCAGCGCTTTAATTGTGCCAATAAATACGGGCTGCCAGAAGCACCAGGAGAAATCACCGCCATAACACGGGGCACCAGATCCGGATAGAGAACCGCCCATTCCAAGGCTTGTAAAGACCCCATAGAGGCGCCGCCAACCGCATGCCATTTGGGAAGACCAAGATGCTCCATAAGGGCTTTTTGCATATGGACCATATCTTCAATGGTGATCAGGGGGAAAGTGAGGCCATAGGCTTTGCCTGTCTTTGGATCAAGGGAAGCTGGGCCGGTTGTGATGACATTGGGATTATGGACGCCAAGATTGACGACAGTATCGCTGCTGATAACAAAATATTTATCGGTATCAATGGCTTTTCCAGGTCCAATGATACTGTCCCAATAGCCAAGACCTCTGCATAATGGTTGATTTTTCTGTTTGTCTTTTTCGGCTTCTGTTTTTGCAGGTTATTTTGGCCGAATTTGGCTCTATAAGTGGCACTTTAGGGTTGTTTTCGGCTTTCTCCTTCCTTTTTAGGCGGACTCCGG
>DDLW01000008.1 GCA_002340345.1 Alphaproteobacteria bacterium UBA2562
TTCAATATAAAAGAGAAAGGCTCTAGCTATCTTATTGTTTTTGCCGCAAAACATGTCGACTGGATGTTTCCATCCAGTCGCACTTTCCTCTAGAGGCCTTTTTTATATTTCTATTTTAAAGCGAGATGTTGAAGAGGTAGCCTTGAAGGAGCAAGTCTTATGACGCGGAAGTCTTTTTCTTTGGCTCTTGTTGTGATCTTATTGATCTTGTCTGGATGTGCCCAGCCGAGATCAATTCAAACATCCGTCACACGGTTTCATCAATTTGAGCAACAGCCTCTTGCGCAGCATCTGCCCCCTGGCAGTGTGTTTCATGTCAAACCAGCTGATAAAACATTATCTAAAAGTCCAGAATTTCAGCTCTATGCAAAAGATCTCAGTCGATTACTTGAGGATTTAGGCTATGTGTCGGGTGACCATGCTCAAAATGCTGATTTCACAGTTGTTTTGCAGTATGAGAGTGATAAGGGACGCCAAGAAATTCTCTCTTACCCAGGGCATACATATTTAAGACCAGGCTATTGGGTGCGCAATGGCAGCTATAGACCCCCTTACTGGGTACGCGATCCGGGTTGGGTGGAGACAAGGTTCGTTTATAGACGAAAAGTAAAAATATTTTTCGAAATAGAAGACAATATTGCTGAAGGCCTCGAAAATCATGAGGTTATTTTCGAGGCAACAGCTTTGAATGATAGTGAAAGCTTACATTTCTCAAGCGTGATGCCTTATATGCTGCACGCTTTGTTGGAAAACTTTCCAGGAAAAAATGGTGTTGTTGAAAAAATATCGCTTCCTTTTGCTCTAGAGAAGGAAAACAATCAAGAGTCTGATGATTCCAATGAGAAAGAAACAGATGAGCCAGACCGAAACACAGAAGACCCATAAACAGAGTGAAAATGATAGAGATAGCTCAAAGAATATAAAAGTTTTCTTTCAACTTTGGTCCTTTGTGCGACCTTATAAAGTGACATTATTTTTTGCGATGCTGGCGCTTGTTATTGGCTCAAGCGGTATGATTTTTTTGGGGCTGAGTATAAGATTTCTTGTTGATGAGGGATTAAGTAAAGGGGATCCAAATTTACTCGATCAGTCTGTTGTTTATCTGATCATTCTTGTTGTGGGGCTTGCCATGGCCTCCTTCTTTCGTTTCTATTTGGTGACGTGGCTTGGCGAGCGTGTCATTGCAGATCTTAGAAAAGCATTATTTAATCATAGCTTATCCCTTGATGTGGCGTTTTTTGAAATCACAAAAGCATCCGAAATACAATCGCGCTTAACGACGGACACGACGCTTCTTCAGTCTGTCATTGGGTCGTCCTTTTCTGTTGCGGCCAGAAATTTCCTATCGTTGGTTGGGGGCTTGATCATGCTCATGATCTTAAGCCTGAAATTGACAATCCTTGTGTTGATTATGGTGCCTTTGGTTCTGGTGCCAATTCTGATTATTGGACGTAAAGTCCGGCAATTTTCGCGTCAAACACAAGATAGAATCGCTGACCTTGGGAGTTTCTCTACAGAATCGATTGATTCTGTCCGCACAGTCCAAGCATTTTGCCATGAAGAAGAAGAAAAGAAAAATTTTCATCTTTTAACAGAAAATGTTCTTAATATTTCTCTTCAACGCATTCGATGGCGCGCCATCCTTATTGCCACGGTCATGGTGCTTGTGTTTGTTGGGATTGCTTCGGTTCTTTGGATCGGCGGCCATGATATGATGGCCGGTGAGATTACAAGTGGCGAACTATCAGCCTTTATGTTTTACGCTGTTATTGTGGCGACAGCGGCGGGGGCGATCAGTGATGTCGCTGGAGAAATGCAGCGTGCTGCGGGGGCAACAGAGCGCATCTTAGAGATTTTAGCGGTCAAGCCCGAAATCGCGGTGCCCGCAAAACCGAAGACCTTACCGTTAAGTCAAGGGAAAGGCGGGGAAATCCGCTTTGAAAATCTTTCTTTCCACTATCCAGCACGGCCCGATTTTTCCGCGTTAAATCACTTTTCTTTGTCGGTTGCAAGGGGGGAAAGACTGGCTCTGGTTGGACCATCAGGGGCTGGGAAAAGCACGATTTTTAGTCTTTTACTGCGTTTTTATGATCCGCAAGACGGCCAGATTGTCCTGGATGGGGTGGCTTTACAAGATCTACATCCACAGGAGGTTAGAAGCCGTTTTGCCCTTGTGCCACAAGACCCGGTTATTTTCTCGGCAAATGCTTGGGATAATATCCGTTTCGGAAAACCAGAGGCCAGTCGAGAAGAAATACGCGCCGCAGCGCAAGCGGCACTCGCGACCGAATTTCTCGATCATTTGCCCCAGGGCTTTGACAGCTTCTTGGGAGAAAAAGGTGTGCGCTTGTCGGGCGGGCAGAAACAAAGGATTTCGATCGCGCGCGCTATTTTAAGAAACCCAGAAATTCTACTTTTAGACGAAGCAACAAGTGCTTTAGATGCGGAAAATGAGCGTTTGGTCCAACTGGCTCTTGATCGGGTGATGGAGGGGCGGACCAGCTTAACCATTGCACATCGTTTAGCAACAGTGCGGCAAATGGATCGCATTTTAGTGATTGATTCTGGCAAAGTCATTGATCAAGGCTCCCATGATCAATTGATTGCGAGAGGCGGGCTTTACGCAGATCTCGCAAAACTTCAATTTAATCAAGGCAAGAGCTTGTACACGCAAAGGTGAAAAAGACTATAAGGATACAGACTTGCTGATATGTCTCTTTTATGATTTCAAGAGACCCTCACTGTAAGACTTTACTTCAAAAAAAGAGGAATCATTATTATGCGCCTAAAAAGCAGAAGCGTGCGTGCCAAACATATTGCGAAAACAGTCATTCTCACAAGTGGTCTGATGAGCGTCATGGCGGTTGCCCATGCTGTAGAACCAAAATCCGATGCTTTTGATGGAGCCTATAATGGGTCCGTTGTGATGGAATCTGGTAAATCTTGCCCTTCGGAACAGACATACAGCCTAAGAGTGACCAATGGCGATGTCGAAGGGTCTATTGTGAATCTGAAATCCCGTATTACAGGTCTTGTGAATAAGTCTGGTTTTATGGCTGCGACTTTGACGGTGGCTGGTGAAACGGTGCCTTTTGAAGGTAAAATACAAGATGAGCGTTTAACCGCAGGTGTTGAATTGGCGAATGGACATTGCACAGCTGTTATTCGGCTACAAAAAAGCCGCTAATCTGCTGATGTAAAATAAAATCTCTGTTTTGTTGGACCATGGCCAGAGATCTCTCATGGATTGCCGCCGATATTTCGACGTCTCGAAAGTCGGACCCTTTGGTTCACAGTGAACCATGAGGGCAAAAGAGATCTCTTGAAAAGAGGATCTTATCATGAAGACACAAGCCGCTATTGCCGTGCAGGCTGGAAGGCCTCTTGAAATAGATGTTGTTGATTTAGAAGGCCCTAAGGCTGGTGAGGTCCTTGTTGAGATCATGGCGACAGGTGTTTGCCATACAGATGCGTTCACATTATCAGGGGATGATCCAGAAGGGGCCTTTCCAGCCATCTTAGGGCATGAAGGGGCTGGGATTGTCAGAGAAATTGGTGCTGGGGTGACGTCTGTCTCTGTCGGTGACCATGTGATTCCGCTCTACACACCAGAATGTCGTGAATGCGACTATTGTTTGCATCCTAAAACAAATCTTTGCCAGAAAATTAGAACAACACAAGGCCAAGGTTTAATGCCAGATGGCACATCCCGTTTTTCTCGGAATGGGAAATCCATCTTGCATTATATGGGGTGCTCGACATTTTCGAATTTCACCGTCATGCCAGAAATCGCTGTCGCCAAAGTGCGGTCTGATGCTGCCTTTGATAAAATTTGTTACATTGGCTGTGGTGTCACAACAGGTATTGGGGCTGTTGTGTTCGATGCAAAGGTAGAGCCAGGATCAACTGTCGCGGTTTTCGGCCTTGGTGGGATCGGGTTGAATGTGATCCAAGGCGCGCGCATGGTGGGCGCTTCTAGAATTATTGGGATCGATCTGAATGATTCAAAAGTTCCGTTAGCGCAAAAATTCGGAATGACTGATTTTATCAATCCTAAAAATGTTGAAAACCTTGTTGAAGCGATTTGTGATCTCACAAAGGGCGGAGTTGATTATTCTTTTGAGTGTATCGGTAATGTTGATGTGATGCGGGATGCTTTGGAATGTTGCCATAAAGGCTGGGGAGAAAGCATCATCATTGGCGTTGCTGGTGCAGGACAAGAAATTTCAACCAGGCCCTTTCAATTGGTCACAGGGCGTGTTTGGCGCGGCTCTGCTTTCGGAGGGGCACGGGGCCGTACAGATGTCCCTAAAATCGTTGATTGGTATATGGAAGGCCGGATCAATATTGATGATTTGATCACTCATGTCATGCCTTTAAGCGATATTAACACAGCCTTTGATCTTATGCATGAAGGCAAAAGCATTCGGAGCGTTGTGACATTCTGATGATAGAGATGCAAAAACGTCATAAATGTCATGGTGGTTCTATAGGGTATTATTGCCATGATAGCCATGAGACGAAAACCCCAATGCGGTTTAGTCTTTTTGAACCGCCGGAAAGTCAAAAGACGGGTCTTTATGTGATTTTTCTTTCTGGGCTGACCTGTACAGAAGAAAATTTCACAGCAAAAGCAAATGCTTATCAAAAAGCGAGCGCATTAGGGCTTTGTATTTTGGCAGCGGACACATCGCCGCGTGGCGAGACAATCCCAGATGTTGAGGCCTATGATTTAGGGCAAGGGGCAGGCTTTTATCTGGATGCTGTGCAAAAACCATGGGCGGAAAACTTCCGGATGGAAAGTTACCTGATGCAGGAATTGCTGCCCCTTTGTGAGAAAAACTTTGATTTAAACCCAGAGGGGAAATCAATCACAGGGCATTCCATGGGCGGTCATGGTGCCTTGACGCTATATCTTAAATATCCAGGGCGCTTTCGGTCTTGTTCCGCCTTTGCGCCGATTACAGCACCATCGCAAGTGCCATGGGGACAAAAAGCTTTTGGGGCTTATTTAGGAGACGCTCCAGAAGAATGGCAACAACATGACGCAACAGAACTGGTCAAAAAGGCGAAAAGCACCAGTGAAAATGCACCTATATTAATCGACCAAGGGCTGGAGGACGATTTCTTAGCAGAACAGCTAAAGCCCGAATTCTTCGCAAAAGCTTGTGAAGAGTCAGGGCAAGCGCTGACCTTGCGTTACCATGAGGGATATGATCATAGCTATTATTTCATTCAAACTTTTATAAATGATCATCTTGAGTGGCATTATCGCGCGCTCTCTCGGTCATAGAAGGCAATCTGGCCTTGTGACGATAAGGTTGGTGGCTTGTTTTATGGCTATATAAACTTTATGCTGGAGCAAAACGCGATCAGAATATCTCCCTGATTGCTTTTGTTTTGCGGCAAACATAAAGACAGGAGAGCCCTTTCTTGACTTAAGGTTTGGTCGCGCTCTCATGTTTGGTGCAATAGGAAGAGCTATGGATTTGGGGTTAGAAGGCCGTACAGCCTTGGTCTGTGCTTCGAGTAGAGGATTAGGCAGAGCTTGCGCTTATTCTCTGGCACGTGAAGGTGTCCATGTCATTTTAAATGGGCGCACAGAGGCGACCCTTCTTGATGCGGCGCAAGAGATTCAAGCTTTAACAGGGCGCACTGTGCATACAGTTGTTGCGGATGTGCGCTCTGAAGCTGGGCGACAAGCTTTATATGAGGCCTGCCCAAATCCAGATATATTGATCAATAATGCTGGTGGTCCGCCGCCAGGAGACTTCCGAGAATGGGCGCATGATGCGTGGATTGCTGCGCTTGAACAGAATATGTTGGCACCGATTTTCATGATAAAACATGTTATTGATGGCATGTTGGAAAGAGAATTTGGGCGCATTGTGAATATTACCTCTGCGGCTGTCAAAGCGCCGATTCCGACTCTTGGGTTATCCAATGGTGCGCGCTCGGGATTGACGGGCTTTGTCGCCGGCTTAGCGCGGCAAGTTGTTCATAAAAACGTTACAATCAATAATCTTCTGCCAGGTCCTTTCGAAACAGAAAGGTTGCGTGCAAATATCGATTATGTCGCGAAACAGCAATCCGCCTCTTTTGAAAAAATTTATGAGGAAAGAAAACAGTCAAATCCCGCAAAACGTTTTGGACAGGCTGAGGAATTTGGTGATGCTTGCGCTTATCTTTGTGCCGCGCAGTCTGGCTTTATGACAGGGCAGAATATCGTGTTAGATGGAGGCCACTATCCCGGGACTCTCTAGAGCCTTTCACTTTTATCTTGAATCAATGG
>DDLW01000195.1 GCA_002340345.1 Alphaproteobacteria bacterium UBA2562
GCCCTTTGGAAACCATGACTTGGAGAGAAACGCCACAACACAGAACACGAAAACTCCCGGACGACGAGATACAAGGGTCCCCCAGAACCCTTGGAGATCTAGGACTAGCGACCAAGGGGAGCGCAGCCCGCGCGGTACTTGAGCGCAAACTAAGGGCCGCAAGGCCCTTAAAGGAACTTTCTATGACGGAAAGAGACGAAAGGGCAATTCGGCTGTGGCTTCTGTCTGTGATGGCGATGGTGGTGGCCATGGTTGCGATTGGCGGGATCACGCGGCTGACGGATTCGGGCTTGTCGATGATGGAATGGCGGCCGATTGCTGGCTTTTTGCCGCCTTTGTCCGAGGAAGAATGGCAACGTGTGTTTGCGCTCTATAAGGCGATTCCTGAATATTGGCAGGAAAATGCGGGCATGACCTTAGAGGGGTTTAAAGGCATTTTCTGGTGGGAGTATATTCATCGGGTTTGGGGGCGTTTGATTGGAATTGTCTTCACGGTGCCTTTTTTATATTTCTTGTTCACCAAACGTTTGACCAAGAGTTTAAGCCGAAAATTGACGCTGGCTCTGATCTTGGGCGGTGCGCAAGGGCTGATGGGCTGGTATATGGTGATGAGTGGCTTCCAAGACCGCCTGGATGTCAGCCAATATCGCCTTGCGGCCCATTTGGGATTGGCGTTTGTGATTCTTGGCTATCTTTATTGGCTATATTTGGATTTGCGCAAACCGCAAAGGGCTGGGAAAGGTCAAGAGGCGCGCTTAGGAACAGGGTACGACCGTGGACAGAGCCTTACGGCCTTTCGCCAAAATGCGGTTTTGGTCTTTTATGCTTTTGGAGTTGTGCTGAGCGGTGCCTTTGTCGCGGGAACAGATGCGGGCTTGATTTATAATAGCTTTCCCCTTATGGGCGGAGAGTTCATCCCCTCGGATTATCGCGCTGTTCCGGAAAGTTTTTGGCAAAACGCCTTTGAAAGCCATGCGGCAATTCAATTTCACCATCGCTGGCTTGCGGTGCTCTTAAGCATCGCGATCGGGGGCTTTCTTTGGGGGCATAGGCGGCTTTTTGCAGCGATCGGGCTACAGAAAAAAGCCCTCACCGTGCTTTTTTGCATTGGCTTGCAAATTGGTTTGGGGATTGCGACCCTTTTGTCCCAGGTCTGGGTGCCTTTGGCCGTGGGCCATCAATTGGGGGCGGTGGCGGTGTTTTGTGCTTTGATTGCTCTGTGTCACGGGCTGTGGCAAGGCCGCAAATTGGGCTCTTAACGGGGGAGCTGTTATTGAGTCTCTTCGCTCTGTGCCCAGCGTGCGGCCCAAGAGGCAGCCCGCGCGGCGGAGATTTTGGCTTTGTCTTTGAAACTATTTTGGCGATCGGCCAGGCGGTCTAGAATGTCTTGTTTGCCAGCCGCGTCTTTTTGCCGCCATGTTCTGATTTCTTCAATTGTTCGATAGCAGCCGCGACAATATCCAGACGCTTCGTCCATCTCGCAAACGCCAATGCAAGGCGAGGCATGGGCCGGGCGATCCGAAGCAAAACGGTTTTCTGAAGTGGGCAAAGACATTCTTGAATGATCCCTTTTATCATGATCTTGACGCCGAGAGTGATCCGCGACCAGGGAGATACAGCTGACCGCGCCCTGATCGCACTTTGCTCTATCAATTTTTTATGTCGACCGAAAAGTCATCGACTTTGCCGGTTGGTCTTATCGTCTGTTAATCAAAGTGGGATGGTCTTGTCAATATTTCAAGAAACCTTAAAAATTATAAGGTTTCAGGACGAGATTTGTTTTCCTTCTGGCCAGAAGGAGGGTTCTCGTGTAAACAGCAGCTCCACAAGGTCAACTTGTTTTAACCGAGCGGTGATAGGCTCTGGAACTGATTCTGCCCTGTTATGCGCAATGCCACGCGCAACCAGCCTGTTCTAAAGGGCCCTGATCACCGCAAACGGACGCGAGACAACACGGCGTGTTAGGCAAATGTGTTGGGTCGGTCTTTGCTTTTAGAGCGTTACTATGGATCTGTCTGTCGTCATACCTGTTCATAATGAAGCCGGCAATGTTGCTCCGCTTCTTGCTGAAATTCGCAAAGCTTTAGATAGTCGCACAGACTATGAAGTGGTTTTTGTCGATGATGGCAGTCGCGATGAGACTGTCGCAGAGCTAGAAGCCAGTCCAGACGCCCCGGCACAGGGGGACTATCAAGGGCTTGTGATCGTGCGCCATGATAAGGCCTATGGCCAATCTGCAGCGGTGCATAGCGGTGTCAAAATGGCACGTGGGACATGGATTGCGACCTTGGATGGCGATGGTCAAAATGATCCTGCGGATATTCCAAGCTTGTTAGATATGCGCGATCAAGCCGAAGACCCAGATCTTAAGCTCTTTGCCGGGCATCGGGTGAAACGCCAAGACAGCTGGAATAAGAAAATTTCGTCGCGTATTGCCAACCGGGTGCGGTCTGGTTTATTAGGGGATGCGACTCCAGACACGGGCTGTGGGCTTAAGGTCTTTGAGCGGGCGGCTTTTATGGAGCTGCCCTATTTTAAGCATATGCATCGCTTTTTGCCGGCGCTGATGCGGCGTCAGCGCTATAAGATTCAATCCGTGCCGGTCAATCACCGCCATCGCCAACATGGTATCTCGAAATATGGCATGTTTAACCGCCTCTGGGTGGGGCTGGTTGATCTTTTGGGGGTTATGTGGCTACAGCGTCGCGCCAATGTCCCGCGCTATGTCAGCACGGGCCGCGATGGCACATGAGAGCCACGCCCCATTATGGGAACAGAAGACCACCGTCTCGTAACTTTCTCAAAGTGCACCTTTTTTTGCGTGCAGGAGCATAGGCACCTTTAAATGGGCCAATTTTTTGATACTCTTCTCGACAATTTCCAAAGCTGGGCCAGTCTGCATACGACCGAAGACATGATTTGGCTTGGGATTGGTATGTTTGCGCAATTGATGTTCTCAATGCGCTTTCTGATCCAGTGGTTGGTGAGCGAGCGCCATGAGCGCAGTGTCACCCCCGTGGCTTTTTGGTATTTTAGCCTTGCGGGGGCTGTGATGCTGATGATTTATGGGATTCAGCGCGGTGACCCTGTGATTATTTTCGGCCAATCCTTTGGCTTTGTCGTCTATATCCGCAATCTGATTTTGATTCACCGGGAAAAACGCCGCGAACGTCAAGTGGCTGATGCAACCAAATCAGAGATCGAAGGGGATTAAGGCAGGGGGAGACGGTCTCCTTCAAGTCCTAGTGGATTGACTCCGACACTTCGATCCCTCGAAGGTCGGCCCAATCCACTAGCCATCTATCTGTTATGGTTCGAATTATCGACCCGAAAGGCCCGGCTGATGCCGGACTCTTCCGTTTCGTTCGAACCACTAGTTTCCAAAGGACTCTTATGCCCTTCCCATGTTTTTGGAGCTCTGTGGCCAGCGGAGACCTTTCGGTTTGCCTCTTTTCTTGGGGAAAGTTTCCGGGGGCGTGCTTTTTTCTGGCTTTTTTTGTCCCTTTTCTGTAAAAATCGCGTCTTCCTCAAGGCCCATCTTTTGTGAGACTGTGTGCCTTTGAGTCTAATAAAGCATCCGCTTTTTTTCTGCGCGTGCGACCCCGGCATTCTTTGGTCACTGCACCCCTGGAGGCAGGTCTAAAAGAGCCGGACGGGCGCGTTTTTCGTTTTCTCAGCTTTGTTCTGGAGATGGTTTCATGAGTGAAAATACACAATGGGCCGTGCAATCGCGCACCGGGAACGGCAAGGGGGCCGCTCGGGCGCTGCGTAAGCAAGGCCTTACCCCTGCCGTGCTCTATGGCAATAAGGAAGAGCCCGTTCTCTTATCTTTACCTGAAAATGAATTATGGCAATATCTGAACCGGCCTGGGTTTAAAACCCATATTTTTGAATTGCTCGTTGACGACAAGCCGCACCAGGCTTTGGCGCGTGATGTCCAATTCCATCCGGTCACAGATCGTCCTTTGCATGTGGATTTTTTACGGGTGTCTGACACAACCCGTGTTGCCGTGCAGGTGCCTGTTCATGTGATCAATGAAGGCAAATCTCCAGGCCTGAAGCGTGGCGGTGTCTTGAACGTCGTCCGCCACCGTGTCGAGTTGCTTTGCTATGCGCAATCGATCCCTGAGTCGATTACGGTGGACCTCGAAGGCTCAAAAATTGGCGAATCCATTCATATCAGCCAAGTGCCTTTGCCAGACAATGTGGTCCCAACCATCGAGCGCGATTTCACCGTTGTCACGGTTGCGGCACCGAAAGGTGGTATGAAAGGCCTGTCTGACGAAGAAACAGAAGAATAATGGACAGAGCTGAATCGTAAACCCTTATTGCTGATTTAAAAAAGTTTTACGGGGTTATTAGGGGGCATTTTCCAAAATGCCCCCTAATCTTATTTCTAGAGCCTTTCACTTTTA